>JAGYID010000177.1 GCA_018606725.1 Acidobacteriota bacterium | reverse complement strand
TGCAACGAGATCTTCCTGCCCGACCTGGTGCGGGCGGGGGTGGCGATGAAGGCGGCGATGAAGGTGCTGGAGCCGGAGATCGCCCGGCGCGGCGCGGCCCGGGCCTCCGCAGGGACGGTCGTGCTCGGCACCGTCAAGGGTGACATCCACGAGATCGGCAAGAACCTGGTCGCCACGATGCTGTCGGCGAACGGCTTCCAGGTGCATGACCTGGGCGTCGATGTGCCGCCCGAGACCTTCGTCGACAAGGCGAAGGAGCTCAAGGCCGACCTGGTCGGCGTGTCGGCCCTGTTGACCACGACCATGCCGGGACAGGCGAAGGTCGTGCAGCTCCTCCGCGAGGCCAAACTGCATCCGCATGTGAAGGTGATCGTCGGCGGCGCGCCGGTGACGCGCGACTGGGTCGGCGAGATCGGCGCCGACGGCTTCTCCGAGGACGCGCTGGGAGCGGTCCACGTCGCCCGGGAGCTCGTGGGCGCCGGCCGCGAAGGCGTGACGACCATGGCAGGTGTCAAATGACCATCACCGCCATCGACACGTCGAAGCTCCACCTCGATGTCCTGACGCCGGAGCAGATCCGGCGCATCCACACCGCCACGCTCGACGTCATCGAGACGGTCGGCGTGAAGATGCCGTCCCCGAAGGCCCTGGAGATCCTCCAGGCACACGGCGCGACGGTCGACCCCACGACCTGGATCGCCAGGATCCCGGGCCACGTCATGGAGGCGGCGCTCGCCAAGGCGCCACCGACCTTCACGCTCGCGGCCCGCGAGCCGGCGCTCGACCTGCCGCTCGACGGGGCGCATTCGTACCTGGGCACCGACGGCTGCGGCGTCGAGGTGGTCGACGCCTTCACCGGCGTCAAGCACCGCTCGAGTCTTCAGGACGTCAGCGACGCGGCGCGCGTCGCCGACGCCCTCGACGCCGTCGCCTTCCACTGGACGCCGGTGTCGGCGCAGGACCGTCCGGCCGAGAGCCGCAGCCTGCACGAGCTGCTGGCGATCTGGAAGGTTTCGAAGAAGCACGTGCAGACCGAGACGATCGTCACCGAGCCCGAGATGCGGGCCGCCATCGAGATGGCGGCGACGCTCGCGGGCGGGCGCGACCGGCTGCGCCGGCGCCCGATCCTGTCGATCATGCAGTGCACCATGCCGCCCCTGGCGCAGGACCGCGGCAGCCTCGAGGCCGGCCTGCTGGCGGCCGAGGCGGGGCTGCCGATCGGCTACATGACGATGACCTCGTGCGCCTCGACCGGGCCGGCGACCATGGCCGGCACCCTGGTCGTCGGCAACGCCGAGGTGATCGCGGCGCTGGCGCTGATGCAGATGGCGCACCCCGGCTGCCCGGTCTACTACGCCGCCGCGCAAACCGCCATGGACCTGCGCACGGGGGCTTACACCGGCGGCGGGCCGGAGGATTTCCTGTTCGGGGCCGCCTCCAATCTGCTCGCCGATTTCTACAAGGTGCCGCTGTCGATGGGGGCCTACGCCACCGGCGCCAAGGAGCCCGACTGGCAGGCGGCGGTCGACAATGCGTTCTCCTCGTTCGTGGCGATCGCGACCGGCGCCGACATGCTGCTGGGCGCCGGCTTGCTGTACGGCTCGCGCATCCTGTCGTACGAGGAGATGGTCATGGACGCCGAGATCTGGAGCATCCTCGTCTCCATGTCGCGCGGCATCGAGGTGAGCGACGAGACGATCGCCCTGGACGCCATCCGCGATGTCGGGCCGGGAGGCAATTTCCTGGCGCACCGCCACACCAAGAGGCACATGCGCGAGCTGTGGCAGCCGACCCTGATGGACCGCCGGACTTACGGCGCCTGGGAGCAGCAGCACGACGGCGCCCGCGAGCAGGCCCGCCGGCTGGCGCAGGAGATCCTGCGCACGCACCGGCCGCAGGCTCTCGACGCCAGGCAGGAGACCGAGCTGCAGAGGATCATCGATGGCGCCGAGGCCGCCGTCCTGGCGGGCGCCGGCGCGCGGGGCGCGGTCGGGATCGGGCGGCGGAGCGGTTGATGCGCCCCGCATCGATCCGCCTTCTCGACGAGCCGCTCGTCGATCGCATCCTGATCGAGGCGTTCAACATCCTTGAGACCACCGGCGTCAAGGTCCAGAGCGAGGCGGGGCTGGCCCTCCTCGCCGAGGCCGATGCGAAGGTTGACCGGGCCGCCCAGGTCGTCCGCATTCCCCAGCGGCTGGCGCAGCGCGCCCTGCTGACGGTGCCGCACGAGTTCGCCCTCTACGACCGCGACGGCGAACCGCGGGTGCGCTACGGCGGTGACGCCGTCCACTTCGACCCCGGCTCGGCAGCCGTGCACGTCCTCGACCCGGAGACCGGCGAGCACCGTCCAGGGGTGACGGCCGACCTGATCCGCCTGGTGAAAGTCGCCGAGGTGTTGCCGGAGTACGACGCCCAGAGCACCGCTCTCGTCTGCTCGGACGTGCCTCCCGGCATCGCCGATCTGTACCGGCTGTTCCTGGTGCTGACCCACTCGAAGAAGCCGATCGTCACCGGCGCCTTCGGCACGGAGACGCTCGGCACGATGCTCGAGATGCTGCGCGTCGCCGGCGTGCAGGAAAGCGCCGCGGCGCCGGGCGCGTCTGAAGGCGCTGCAGCCGCAGCGCCGTTGAAGAAGCACCGGGCGGTGTTCGATGTCTGCCCGTCGCCGCCGCTCATCTGGAGCGCCTTCGGCACCCACAGCCTGATCGAGCTGGCCCGCGCCGTCGTGCCGGCGCAGATCGTCTCGATGCCGCTGGCCGGGGCCACGGCCCCGGCGACCCTCGCCGGGTCGGTCGTCCAGCATGCCGCCGAGTGCATCGCCGGCATCACCATCCACCAGCTGGCCCGCACCGGGTCGCCGATCGTCTGGGGCGGGGCGCCGGCGATCTTCGACATGCGTCACGGGACGACGCCGATGGGGGCGATCGAGACGGCGATGATCGACACCGGCTACGCCCAGATCGGCAAGCGGCTCGGCCTGCCGACCCACACCTACCTGTGCGCCAGCGACGCGAAGTCGCTCGACGCGCAGGCCGGCATGGAGTCGGGCATGACCGCCCTGGTCGGGGCGCTCGCCGGCATCAACATGATCTCCGGCGCCGGCATGCTCGACTTCCTCGCCTGCCAGAGCGTCGAGAAGCTGGTGCTCGACGCTGAGGCGATCGGCATGGTGCACCGCCTGTTGCGGGGGATCGAGCCGCGCGGCGAGTCGCTGGCGGCGGCGCTCCTCGCCCAGACCGGGCATCGCGGCAACTTCCTCGAGCTGAGGCACACCCGCCAGTGGTTCAAGGCCGAGCAGCACCTGCCGTCCGAGGTCATCGACCGCGGCTCGGTGCGCGCCTGGACCGAGGCCGGCGAGCGCGACGCTGCGGGGCGGGCGCGCTCGCGCGTCGTGGAGCTGGTCGAGTCGTACCGCTACCGGCCGCTCCAGGCGGGTGTCGAGAAGGAGCTGCGCGCCGTCGTCGAGAGGGCGGCCCGCCGTTCCGGCATGGACACGCTGCCGATGAGCGCCTGACCGGCGCGGAACCGCGCGCCGCGGGGCGGATCGCCGGCGGTGACCGGCCGGCGGCACGACCGGCCGCGGCGGCATTTGACCGCCCTTCCTGCTGGTGTTATAAGGCCGGCGCCCCATGCCGACGGCCGCCGATCCCCTCTTCCACACCTGGTTCGCAGCGCTCGAGAAGCGTCACCTGGCGAACCTGACCTTCCCCGAGGTGCGGCGCGGCCTGCAGGCGCTGTCGACCCTGTACGTCGAGCGCCGGCGCCGCCTGGAGGCCGGCGCGGCGCTGGAGGGGGCCGGCAAGCGCGCGGCGTTCGCGCTGTTCTATTCGCCGCTGCATTTCCTGCTGGTGCGCGCCGTCGTCCGTTCCCTCGGCGCGGCCCGCCCGGCTCCCCGTCTTCTCGTCGACCTCGGCTGCGGCACCGGCGCCGCCGGCGCCGCCTGGGCCGCGGCGGCCCGCGGCGAATGCCGGATCAGAGGCGTCGAGCGCAGCGGCTGGGCCATCGACGAGGCGCGCTGGAACTACCGGGCGCTGGGCGTGCGCGGCGAGGCGATCCGGGGCGACCTGCTGGACGAAACCCTGCCGGGAAGGGACTCCGGCATTTTGGCCGCCTATGCCGTCAACGAGATCGACGACGAAGGGCGCCCCCGCCTGCTCGATCGCCTGCTCGCTGCCGCCGATCGCGGCGCGAGTGGCGCGTCCCCGCCGAGCTGCCGGAAACGCTCCGCCTGCTCGACCGCGCCGCCCGACTCGACCACCGCGAGCTGATCGGCCGCTCCCTCTGGCTCGCTGGTTGACAGGTCGCCGGATCGACGTATAGTTCCCCCACGTCGTTCGCCGCTCAATCCGTGATCGTGAACCATCCGCCGTACGCCGGTGGTGCCGCCGGCGTTGCCCGGGACGGTTTCGGCCCCGATCCGGGCGCCACCAACCGGCCGACACAGGAGGAAGTCCGATGCGACGTTTGAACAGGACGCTTCTTCCGGGATTGACCATCGCCGCCCTGATCCTGGCGATGGGGCCGCTGCTCGCCTCGCTGGGAACCGACCACGGCCCCTATCAGACGGCGTTGTCCAACCTCGCCGTCGTCAACAGCGCCATGGCGGCGCCTTCATCGTGTCCCAACAAACAGTGCAGCGCCGACCAGACCAGGTGTCAGGGCCAGAAGGGATACATTTGCGCCATCGACCACTCGACCCATCGATGCAAGGGGAACATCTGCCTGTAGAGCGCATCTCCCATCGAAGGGCGCCTTCCGGAACTCCGGTCGGTGCTCCCACCATCACCCGCGCATGAAGGCCGAGCCGGCGGCACCGCCGGCCCGGCCCGAATACGGTCGAATTGGAAGTCCCGGCGTCCCGTCACGACGCGCCGGTGGTGTTGCCGGCGCTGCCCGAAGCGGCTTCGGCCCCGTATCGGGCGTCACCGAGCGGCCGACACAGGAGGCAGTCTGATGCGACATGTCACGAGGCCCCTTCTTGCAGGAGCCGTCATCGCTGCAATAACCCCGGCCGTCGGGCCGTTGCTCGCCGGGCTTGAGCCCGTTCACAGCCCGTATCAGACGGCGTTGTCGAACCTCGTCGTCGGCAGCGCCATGGCGGCGCCTCCCTCGTGCCCGAACAAGCAGTGCAACTCCACGCACACAAAGTGTGAGCCCGCGAAGGGGTACCTGTGCAACTGGCACCCTGACATCAATTCCTGCAGGGGGACCCGGCTTCGTCGCGTCCGGGGACTCGCGGAAGAAGACCCACAGCGCCGCCGGCAGGGCGGTGAAGCTGGCCAGCATCGACAGGACGAAGGCGCTCGCCGAGATGATGCCGAACTGGCGCATCGGCGGCAGGCCGGACAGCGCCAGGGCCAGGAAGCCGCCGGCATTGATCAACGTCGCGAACAGGATGGCGCGCCCGGCGATCAGCAGCGCGTGCCGCAGCGCCTGCTCGGTCGTCGCGCCGTTGCGGCGCTCCTGGAAGTGATAGAAGAAATGGATCTGGTCGTTCTCGGAGGCGCCGAGGACGGTCGAGGCGATGA
The DNA here is from genome assembly GCA_018606725.1 of Acidobacteriota bacterium. Taxonomy (GTDB): domain Bacteria; phylum Acidobacteriota; class Polarisedimenticolia; order Gp22-AA2; family Gp22-AA2; genus JAGYID01. Next base: position 2,416 of record JAGYID010000177.1, on the reverse strand, counting down.
GGATGGTCGCGACGTTCAGCGGGATGCCGGTCAGCCGCATGAACAGGAACATCACCAGGATGGCGAACAGCGACGGGATGATCGCCATCAGCCGCGCCGCCGGGCTGCGGAACACGACGAGGAAGGCCACAAAGATGACCACGGCCGTCAGGGCGAAGCTCTCGGTCAGCGTCGGGACCAGGTACTGGGCGATCTTCATCTGCAGCAGCCCCTGACCGACCACCCGCATGCGCGCCGCGGCCAGGGCCGGGACATCCGCCGCCGCCCGCTCCCAGGTTCCCCGGATGAACGCCTTGAGCGCCTCGACCCGGTCGAATTCCTTGCCGCGATAGATCACCGTCAGGCGCGCATCGGCCAGCGAGCCGACGTCGACGAAGCCGCGCAGCGCCTTCTCCTGCAGGAGCATCTGGTCGAGCTGCGCCGCCAGCGCCGGCCACGCCACCGGATCGTCGGGCAGGCGATCGCCCTGCCCGCCAACATAGCTCACGAAACGCAGCATGGTCGTCGGCCCGACGACCGAGCCGACGCGGCCGTCCTCCTCCAACAGTCGCGCAAAGCGCTCCAGGCCCCGGAGCAGCTCGGGGTCGAGCGCGCCGCCGGCGGGCGTGGTGATCCAGACCTGGACGACCGACAGACCGCCCAGCGCCGACTCGAACCGCCGGGTGTCCCGATAAATCGGCAGGTCGCGGTCGATGTAATCGAGAGCGTCGGTCTCCAGGCTCATCGGCGCGATGCGCCCGGGAACGCCGGTCAGCGCCAGCACGCCCCCGGCCATCAGGACGAACGACAGCGGCAGGATGACCCACCGCCAGCGGTACGAGAACCCCGGCAGGAGGTCGATCAGCCGCAGCACGGTCCGGCCGGCGGCGGTGCGGCGGCGCAGCACCGGCGTCCGGAGGATCCGCTGCAGGGCCGGGAACAGCGTGAACACCACGACCCAGGTCAGCAGCAGACCGGAGGCGGTCCACAGCCCCATGTCGCGGATCGGGCGGATGCGCGACACCGCCAGCGCCGCGAAGCCGATCGCGGCGGCGACGATCGACGCGGTGGTGGCGAGGAACTTGTTCGCCAGGGTGAAGATCTGGTGCTCGTCGACGCTGGTGTCGCCGGGGTGCTCGGCGAAGCGCGACTGGATGTAGACCAGCGCGGCGGTGCAGGTGACCAGGATGGTCAGCGGCACCAGCGACGAGACGATGGTGAAGGCGAAGCCGGCCACCTTCCCGAACCCGACGGTCAGCGCCACCGACACCGCCAGGGTGATCAGGAAGGCGGCGAGCGTCCGCGCCGACCGGTACAGGGTCAGGTTGATGGCGATGACGAACAGGCCGAACAGCGGGAAATACTTCAGGCTGGCGCTGGCGGTCTCCGCCTCCAGGTAGGCGTCGACGTACGGACCGCCGACCTTCCGGATGGCGACGAGCGGCGCCGGCGCCGCCGCGAACGGCGCCACCACCCGGTCGATCGCCGCAAGAGTCTCGTCGCGCTCGGCGGCGCCGTCCACATTCAGCGCGAGGGTGATGCCGAGGAAGTCCGGCCCGGCCAGCCCCTGCCGGCGGAACAGCTCGGTGCCGGTGACGAAGCGCCGGAGATCCGCAGCGGTCGCCGCCGACCCGCTCAAGACCGCGCCGGGATGGGTGCGGCGATAGATCGTCAGCGCCGAGAACGGCTCAACTCGGCGCACCCGCGCCAGGCGGCTCTCCAGCTCCGCGACCTTGGCGAGCGTCTCCGGGGCGAACGGGTCGGGCGCCTCGGCCAGCAGGACGACGTGCTCCCCTTCCGGGAACAGCGCCTGGAACGCCGCGGTGTCGCGATAGTCCGGGTCGCTCTCGACGACCAGCCGGGCGATCGAGTTGTCGCTCTCGACGCGCAGCGCCAGCCCGATGGCGAGGGGGAACAGCAGGGCGTAGACGCCGACCAGCCACCATCGTCCCGCGACGATGACGCGGAAGATCGATTGCAGCCGCGGCGACTCCGGCCGGTCCATGGGCCGCTCAGGTTACAGCAGCGGCGCCCGGATGTCAGCCCTCGGAGTTCGGCCACGAACCTTCGGGAACGGCGCGCCGGCCCGGGTTACCTCCCCGAGTCCATGTGCCAGCCGGGATTGACCCAGCGGCCGGCGCGCCGGACGAATACCTCGGTGGCCCGCCCGGACGACACTTGGCGCGCGCCCGCGGTCTCGACCTCGAACAGGTACTGGCTGTAGACGACCGCGACGTCGCCGAACACCTGCACTTCGACGCGGGGGAACTCCATCCGAACCAGCCGGCCGCCCGCCGCAGCGAACTTGCCGGCCGCCGCCAGGATCTCGTCACGCGACTGCCACGCCTCCTCGCCGTTATTGATGGCGATCGTGTCGTCCGGCAGCAGGGCCCGCAGCCGCTCCTGGTCGTTGGCGAACCACGAGCGCCAGACCGCC
>JAGYID010000082.1 GCA_018606725.1 Acidobacteriota bacterium | reverse complement strand
GTGGGGGAGACCACCGCCTCGTGGAATCCCGGCTCGGGCGCCACCTCGGCGAGGTCGCCGCCGTCCAGGCCGACCCGGTAGACGCGCCGCTCGAGAGGCCCGGCCTTCGCCGCCGAGAAGTAAATCCGGCCGCGGGCCTCGTCGACCCCCTCGATCGCATCAACCGCCCAGGCCCCCGAGGTCAGGCGACGGACGAGGGAGCCGTCATGGTTGCGCAGCTCCAGGTGCCGGAAGCCGCTCGTCTCGCTCGACCAGAGAAAGCGGCCGTCAGGGATAACGTGCAGATCGTCGTGCAGGTTGATCCGGGTCTCGGCGCGGTCCTCCAAGAGCCGCGTCACGACGCCGGTCGAGACATCGACGCGGAGCAGCCGGAGGCTCTTCTGATCGCGGGGCTGGATCTGGACCAGGAGCGAGCCGTCGGGATCCCACGAGACGCGCGCCAGGTAGACCTCCTGCCCCGGTGGGGCCAGCGTCAGCCAGCGGGTCTCTCCGCCGGCCGCCGCGATCACCCCCAGCCGCACGATCGCGTTCGGCCCGCCGGCGAACGGATAGCGCTCCGACTCCAAGTCCCACACCGCCTGGCCCTGATGGACGATCGGGTAGGCGGGGATGCCGGTCTCGTCGACCTCGGTGTAAGCGAGTCGCTCCCCGTCCGGTGACCACCAGAAGCCGGATGATCGGTCCATCTCTTCCTGGGCGATGTACTCGGCCACCCCGCGGGTCAGACCGTCCCGCGCGCCCTGCGTCAACCGCCGTTCGGCGCCCGTCGCCAGATCCAGGACATGGAGCTCGCCGGCACGGGCGAAGGCGAGCCGCGTGCCGTCGGGCGCGAGCTGCGGGTCGACCGGGATACCGGGCCCCCCGGCCAGCCGGATCGGGTCGCCCCCCGGCCGCGCCAGCCAGAGAGCGCCGCCCTGCGCGAACGCGACCACGTCCGCCTTCGCCGCCTGGACGTAATCGGTGATGCCGGTGTCCTGGATCCGCTTCCGTTCGCGCAAGAGGATCTCCTCGCGCGACAGGGCGTCCCGTCCGGCCACGGGCGGGCGGGCCAGGACCTGACGCTCGCCGCTCGAGACCACCTCGCGAAACAGGGCGCGGGCCGGGCCGTCCCCCTCGATCCCGAGAAAATAGAGGAATCGCCCGTCATGGCTGAAGCGGAACGAGGTCGGACCGCGCGCGCCGGGCGGAGGGTGACGGGCGACCCGATCGAGGGTCAGCCGCCGGCCGGCGGCGCTGCCGCTACGCTCCCTGCCGCCGGGCGCGGCGGCAGCGAGGGCGACGGCGGCGAGAGCCAGACATAGCGCAGAGGGGACGTTCACGGGACGTCATGGTCCGCGGAACGCCCACCCCAAGTCAATACGGGGGCCGAACCGGGTCGCGGACCGCCGCAACAATTTCCAACCTTCCAGTTGACAAGGGTGACAAACCGGCATAGATATCCGGCGCACCGAGGACGCAGGAGGGCAGCTCCCGGATGCGTGAACCCGCCGACCATCGCCTCGCTGACCTTCGTCGCCAGAATCAGGACTTGACCTGTCTTTGCCGGCTGACCTCGGAAATCGCCCGGCTGGGCGAGGAATCCGCCACCCTCAAGAAGATCGTCGATACCGCCGCGCGCCTGGTGGGCGTCGATGGAGCGCACGTCGCTCTCGTCGATCGGGACGAGCGGTCGCTGTACGGGCTCGTCAGCTCGGGGCGGCATCGCGACGACTCGCCCCACCTGAAGCTGGAATTGTCCCAGTCGGAGGCGGCGCGCGAGGCGCTGCGCAGCCGGAAGGTCGTCACCATCGAGCGCGCCGCCGCCGATCCACGGGTCAACGCCGAGGCGCGCGACAGGCTCGGCATCGGCGGGATCGCCTATCTGCCGCTCCTGAGCGGCAAGGTCAGCTTCGGCCTGCTGATCCTGTGCACGAGCATGCCGCATCGCTTCACGGCCGCCGAGCAGGAGCTGGCCGGGCACTTCGCCAACCTGGCGGCGGTGGCGCTCGAGAACAGCCGCCTCATGAACCACCTGGTGGAAACCGAGCAGCGCCTGCGCAGCCTGATCGAGCACATCCCGGCGATCGTCTACGTCTCCGAGGTCGACCCGCCGTACCGCACGATCTACGTCAGCCCCCAGATCGGGTCCATCCTCGGAATCCCCCCCGAGGTCTGGACCTCCGACCAGAGCGGTCTGTTCATGAAGCTCCTCCACCCGGACGACGCGGGGTTCATCATCGACTGGACCTCGGAGGCGACCAAAGCGCGCGGCTTCGCGACCGCCGAGTACCGGCTGCGGGACAAGTGGGGGGAGTACCGGTGGCTCCGCGACGAAGCCGTCATGGTGCGCGACCCGTCCTCGAATCCGGTCGCCTGGCACGGTGTGATCGTCGAGATCACCGGCATCAAGCGAGCCGCCGGCCACTGATCGGACGCGGCGCCGGGGCGCCGCCGGAGGCCGACGCGGCCCGGCTCCCGCACTTGCAACCACCTCCCCGCTCATGTAGTCTCCGCCGCCATGAGCCTGGCGTGGATCGCCATCCTGCTCGGGGTGGTGGAGGGTCTCACCGAGTTCGTTCCCGTGTCCTCGACGGGTCACCTGATCGTCGTCGGGCGGCTCCTGGGGTTCGAAGGAGAACGGGCCGCGACCTTCGAGATCTTCATCCAGCTGGGGGCGATCCTGGCGGTGGTGATCCTGGAGCGGCGGCGTTTCCTGCTGCTGGCCCGTCCCGGCGCCGCCACCGGACTCGCCGGGCCGCGCGGTTGCGCGTTGCTCGCCACGACCTGCCTGCCATTCCTGACCGTCGGTTTCTTCGCGCACCATTTCATCAAGGAGCGCCTCTGGAGCGTCCCGACGGTGGCGCTGGCGATGCTCGCCGGCGGCGTGGGCCTGCTCGCGGTCGAGCGCTTCCGCCCGCCGGCCCGCATCACCGGAGTCGACGCGATCGGCTGGAGACAGGCGCTGCTCGTCGGCCTGTTCCAGCTGCTGGCGCTCTGGCCGGGGATGTCACGCTCGGCGGCGACGATCGCCGGCGGCCTGCTCGGCGGACTCGATCGGCGGACGGCCGCGACCTACTCGTTCCTCGTCGCGGTTCCGGTGATGCTGATCGTGACCGCCGGCGATCTCAAGGACAGCTGGTCGGCGCTCGGGGCGCAGGACGTCCTGCCGTTCGCCCTCGGCTTCGTGGTGTCGTTCGTCGTCGCCTGGGCCGCCGTGCGGTCGTTCGTCGCCTTCCTCGGGCGATACTCCCTCCGCCCGTTCGCCTGGTACCGCATCGCCGTGGCGCCCCTGGTGTACGCCCTGGTGAAATGACGTGAGCTGGAAGCGCTGGCTGCTCGGCACCCCCCTCGAGACACACCGGTTCAGCGAAGAGAGGCTGGGCATCCCGCTGGCGCTGGCGGTGTTCTCCTCGGACGCCCTTTCTTCGGTCGCATACGCGACCGAGGAGATCCTGCTCTACCTGAGCCTGGCCGGCGTCGCCGCGCTCGCCTACTCGCTGCCGATCTCGGGCGCCATCGTCCTCATCATGGCGATGGTGGTCGCCTCCTACCGGGAGACCGTCTACGCCTACCCGGGCGGGGGCGGCTCCTACATCGTGGCCCGCGAGAATCTCGGTGTCCTGCCCGGCCTGGTCGCGGCGGCGGCGCTCCTGATCGACTACGTACTGACCGTGGCGGTGTCGGCCGCGGCTGGCGTCGCCGCGTTGACCTCGGCGGTCCCGGCCCTCTTCACGCACCGCGTGGCGATCGGTCTGCTGTTCCTGGTCCTGCTGGTCGTCGGCAACCTGCGGGGCATCCGCCAGTCGGGAGCGATCTTCGCCGCCCCGACATACCTGTTCATCGCCGCGATGGCGACCATGCTCGTGACCGGGATCGTCCGGACCGCGATGGGACTGCCCCCGGTCGAGCCGCCGCCGGCGGCGGTCCCGGACCCGACCCAGGCGGTGACGCTGTTCCTGCTGATGCGCGCCTTCTCCGCCGGCTGCGCCGCGATGACCGGGATCGAGGCGGTCAGCAACGGCATCCAGGCGATCAAGCAGCCCGAGTCGCGGAACGCCGCCGTGACTCTGACGATCATGGGATGCATCCTGGCCTTCTTCTTCCTCGGCGCATCCTACTTGGCGCACGCCTATGTCGTCGTGCCGGGCGCCGGGCAGACGGTCATCTCCCAGCTTGGCCGCGTCGTGTTCGGCATGGGGCCGATGTACTACGTCCTGCAGGGGGCGACCGCTCTCATTTTGATGGTGGCGGCGAACACCGCTTTCGCGGACTTTCCCCGGTTGACGTCGATCCTGGCGAACGATCGCTTCCTGCCGCGGCAGCTGGCGAACCTGGGCGACCGGCTGGTGTTCTCGAACGGCATCCTGATTCTCGCCAGCTCGGCCGGATTCCTGATCATCGTTTTCGGGGGCGACACTCACAAGCTGATCCCGCTGTACGCCGTCGGTGTCTTCCTGGCGTTCACCCTGTCGCAGGCGGGGATGGTCATGCGTCAGCTCCGCCGCCGGAAGAGTCATTTCCGGCTGCACGCGGCGGTCAGCGCCACCGGGGCCTGCGCCACCGGCGCCGCCCTGCTGGTGATCGCCTTCACCAAGTTCCTGCAGGGGGCCTGGATCGTCATCCTGCTGATCCCGCTGTTCGTGTTCGCTTTCCTGCGGACGCACCGGCACTACTTCTTCGTCCGCCAGCAGCTGTCGCTGCGCGAGATCGAGCCGGAGCGGCCGATCCGGCATACCGCCATCGTGCCGGTGTCGGCGATCAACCGGGCGACGATCTATGCCCTGCGTTACGCCAAGTCGATCGCGCACGAGGTCGAGGCGGTGCACATCGCCATCGACCCGCACCGGGCCGAGCTGATCCGCGAGCAGTGGAAGACCTGGGGCGGCACCGTGCCGCTGCGTATACTGGAGTCCCAGTACCGCTCGGTGATCGGGCCGCTCGTCGATCACATCGACGACCTGATGCACGGGCGGCGTCGCAACGAGATGGTCACGGTGGTCCTGCCGGAGTTCGTGACCGCGCACTGGTGGGAGGGGCTGTTTCACAATCAGTCGGCCTTCCTGATCAAGGGAGCCCTGTTGTTCAGGCCCGGGGTGGTCGTGACCAGCGTGCCGTTCCACTTCTCCCGATGAGGGCCCTTCTGTTTTAGAATAGGCGGCATGACGCAAGACAAGGAAAAGCGGCGGCACCACCGGTTCATGGCGCTCCTGGAAGTGCACGTCCTTCCCGGTGACAAGGTGCCTTCGGACCTGAAGCTGACGACCGTCGATGTGGCGGTGGGCGGGGCGCGCTGCGCCTCGAACCGGATGCTGGAGGAGAACGCCCGGCTGCAGCTGACGCTCGTGCTGGTGGGCGGCGAGCTGCGGGAGCCGGCGCGCATCGAGCTCGAGGCGGCGGTGCTCCGCTGCCAGGAGCGTCCGAAGGCGCCCGAGCCGCGCCGCTACGAGGTGGCGCTCGAGTTCACCCGCATCGATCCCGCCGACCGCAAGCGCCTGATCACCTACCTCAACGCGCTCTAAGACTCCGCCGGCTGCCGGAGCATTCGGCCGGCCGGGCCGCCGGGGCGACGCGCGATCCTCCGGGAGAAACAAAAAGCCCCGGGAGCAATCGCTCCCGGGGCTCCAAGTGGTCGTGGCCGCCTTGCGGCGGGCCACCGACTCGCTGAACCGGCTTAGATAGGCCGGACGTTCGCGGCCTGCGGACCCTTCTGGCCCGTGGTGACCTCGAACTCGACGGCCTGACCTTCCTCCAGCGAGCGATAGCCCGAACCCTGGATGGCCGAGTAGTGGACGAAAACATCCTTGCCACCCTCGATCTCGATAAAGCCGTAACCCTTGCTGTTGTTGAACCACTTCACGCGACCTGTTGCCACTTGCTGTCCTCCTCCTCGGTCATCCGAGGGAAATTACGCCGGGACGTCCTGTCCCGGGGCAGGTGGCGGAGTCTCGCGGGCATTAAAAAAGCCCCGGGGACTTGCGGTCGTGCGTCCCTGGGGCTTCATGACAACGTCCAGACCAAGAACTCCACTTCCTGCACGGGAAACTTTAGAGATTCGGCGCGGGGAAGTCAAGGGCTTTTTCGGCGGGCCTTCGGACCGGGCCCGGTCCGGCCGACTCCTCGGACAGGCTTCTAAACGTCGATCGCCTTGAGGAACGCCGCGTTGGACGGATACTTGCCGAGCTTGTCGAGGAGCTTCATCATCGCGTCGTGTGGCTTCATCTCGAACAGCACGCGCCGCAGGCGGTGGATGCGCGGGATGTCCTCCTTCGCGAACAGCTTCTCTTCCTTGCGCGTGCCCGACTTGGCGATGTCGAGCGCCGGATAGACGCGCTGCTCGAACAGGGCGCGGTCGAGAACCAGCTCCATGTTCCCGGTGCCCTTGAACTCCTGGAAGATGACGTCATCCATGCGGGAGCCGGTGTCGACGAGCGCCGTGGCGATGACAGTCAGGCTGCCGCCTTCCTCCGCCTTGCGCGCCGCGCCGAACAGGCGGCGCGGCTGTTCCATGGTGCGCGCGTCCAGCCCGCCGGTCAGCGTCCGGCCGGTGCCGGGGCTGGCGGTGTTGTGGGCGCGCGCCAGGCGCGTCAGCGAATCGAGCAGAATGACCACGTCCTCGCCCACCTCCACCAGACGCCGGGCGCGCTCCAGGACGATGCGCGCCACCGAAACGTGCTGCCGCGCCATGTCATCGGAGGAGGAGGCGATCACCTCGCCGCGGACATTGCGCTTCATGTCGGTGACTTCCTCCGGGCGCTCATCGACCAGCAGGACGACCAGGTGGATCTCGGGATGATTCAGGGTAATGGCGGCGGCGATCTTCTGCAGCAGCGTCGTCTTGCCGGCGCGGGGCGGCGCGACGATGAGGCAACGCTGCCCCTTGCCGATCGGCGCCAGCAGGTCGATCACCCGGGTCGAGAGCTCCTGTGGAGTCGTCTCCAGCCGGATCCGCTCGCACGGATCGATCGACGTCAGCTCCGGGAACTGCCGGCGGCGTGCGAACTCCTCCGGCTTCAGGCCGTTGACGGTCTTGAGCTCCACGAGCGCCGGCGCGTTGGGCCCGGGGCCGGGCCGGCCGCGGCCGCCCGCGGGCGCGCCATGACGGCCGCGCGCCGCCAGTCCCTCGATTTCGCTCCCCTCGACGGCCGAGCCGTTCCCGCGCGGGTGGGCCGGTCCGAGGTGTTTCAGCAGGTCGCGCGAAACCCACGCATCGTCCGGAGAAGGACGATAGTTGCGCGACGGCTGCCGCAGGAAGCCGCCGCTCTCGCCGATCAATTCCAGTACGCCCCGGGTCTCGATCGGCGTGCCGCCCGCATTCGGCACGGGATGAGCCTGGCCGCGGCCCTCCGAAGGCTGCCCTCCCTCGGGTCTGCGGTGAACCGGCGCGGCACCACCCGACGCGGCGCCGTGACCGGCCTCACCGTGCGGCGGACGGTGTCCGTGACGGCGCCACGCCTGACGTCGCCGGCGTCGCCGGCGGCCCTGCGGGTGCTGTCCGTCGCCGCCCTGTCCTTGGGCCCCGCCATGACCGGCGCTGTGACCTTCACCCTGCCCCTGACCGGGGCTGTGACCGCCGCCCGATCCGTGGCCACTGCCCTGTCCGTGGCCGCCGTGACCATGCCCGCCGGAGTGCGAGGCTCCGCCCGCTTCACGAGTGTGCGGGCGCACGTCGCCACGGCCGGAGGCATCGGCGGCGGAGTCTGCGCGGTGCGATTGTTCGCCCCTCCCCTGGCCGTGATGGACAAGCCGGGAGGGGTCGTGGCGATGCCTGTCAGTCAAGGGTTCTAGCCGTTCCTACTCAAGGCGAGGGCAGGAGTGACCCCAGCGGTGTGACGTCCAAGGCTACTCGAACGGACCGGGTCGGTCAAGTGGAATGTGATGCACTGTGAGGCGGGGCGGGCGACACGGGGCCCGGCATGACGATGCGGCCGCTGATGTGCGATCGATGCCCGATGTATTGACAGTCGATCCCGTCCTTGGTTATAACTCGCGACGATGATGATCCTGATCGTCGCCCGCCTCCGTCACGATGACTCGACTTCGTCAGGGCGAAGCGACACGGCGACGAATCGGTTGAGACTCGGCAATCATCCCGGGAGCGAAAGGCCCGGGCTCCGGCGAGACGGAGCGGCACGATCGTCGGGTTGACACGAGGGCGGTGATCCGACAGCGCATGCATGCGCCTCCGCCGAATCGATCATCCCGACACTCTCCGGCACGACGTGACCGCGGCGCCCGCACCATCGGCGTATCGGACGACGAGGCGATCAACGGCCGCACGCGCGGCCGCTTTCGCGCACGGGCTCGACGCGGTCGCCACGGCGACCGGGTGAGCGCAGCGATTCTTCGAGGGAGGGAGGTGAGGGGCCATTCCCAAAAAGAAGAAAGCCGCCAAGAAGAAGGGGAAGAAGGGGAAGAAGTAACCCCAATCGAGTACGCATCTCATGAGGGGTGACGCAGGTCACCCCTCAACTTTTTTCCCGCCATCGATTCCGCCGCTGCCGTCCGGCTCGCCCCCCCCGGGGCCTCCTCAGGCTTTGACAGGCCGGGTCCGCTCTGAGACAATACGCGCCCTTCGGGAGGCCGTCCATGAATTCGTCACGCACCTGGAAGAGCGGCGAGCGCTGTCGCATCAGCGGAACCTACCGCTGTCAGAACTGTCATCTCGGCGGGCGTGACACGGTGCAGGCGTTCGAGGCGGGTCGCATCCTGCCGATGTGCGACCAGTGCTCCGATCTGGACGTCACCTGGATGCTGCGGCAGGTCGCGCCGCGCGCCGTTACGGCTTGACCTCTCCGGGATCCGTGCCGTGGCGCCGGCGGAAAGCCCGGCGCGCCTCGCGCCACTCCCGCAACCGTTCCAGCACCGTCTTCTCATAGCCGATCGGCTTCGGATCGTAATAGCGTCGGCCGCGCAGCCGCTCCGGCAGGCACTCGAGATCGGTCGTCCCCTCCTCGAAGTCATGCGCGTAGAGGTAGTCGCGGCCGTAACCGAGATCGCGCATGAGCGCCGTCGGCGCGTTCCGGATGGCCAGCGGCACCGGATCCACCGCCCCCGACTTGAGATCCTCGAGGGCCCTGCCGTAGGCGAGATAGACGGCGTTGCTCTTCGGGGCGACGGCGAGATAGGCGGCGGCCTGCGCCAGCGCCAAAGCACCTTCCGGCATGCCGAGGAATTCGAACGCGTCGCGCGCCGCGATCGCCACGCCGACCGCCCGCGGATCGGCGTTGCCGATGTCCTCGCAGGCGAACCGCACCATGCGACGGGCGAGGTAGAGAGGGTCTTCGCCGGACTCGAGCATGCGCGCCAGCCAGTACAGGGCGGCATCGGGGTCGCTGTTGCGCAGCGACTTGTGCAGCGCCGAGATCAGGTTGTAGTGCTCCTCGCCCGTCTTGTCGTACAGGAGCGGCGCGCGCTGCACGGCGGCGGCGATCGCGTCGCGCGTGATGGCGCGCGATCCGTCCGGACCGGGCCGCAGGGTCTGAGCCAGAAGATCGAGAACGTTGAGCGCCCGGCGCGCATCGCCGGCCGACAGGCGGGCGATCAACCTCAGCTCCTCGTCGCCCGCCCCGAGGCGCCGATCCGGGAGGCCGCGCCGGTCCGACAGCGCCCGGCGCAGCAGCGCGACGATGTCCTGCTCTCCCAGCGGCCGCAGCGTGTAAACCGTGCAACGCGACAGAAGCGCGGCGTTGACCTCGAACGACGGATTCTCGGTGGTGGCGCCGATCAAGATGATGCCGCCGGTCTCGACGTACGGCAGGAAGGCGTCCTGCTGAGCGCGGTTGAAACGATGGATCTCGTCGACGAACAGGATGGTGCGCCGCCCGCCGGCCCGACGGTAGTCGTCGGCCGCCTGCATGACGCCCTTGATTTCCTTGACGCCGGAGAGGACGGCGCTGAAGGCGATGAACTGGGCCCGCGTCAGGGAGGCGATGAGACGCGCCAGGGTCGTCTTGCCGGAGCCGGGGGGGCCCCACAGGATCATCGAGTGGGCCTTGTCCTGCTCGATGGCGCGGCGCAGCGGGCGGTCGGGACCGATCAGCTCATCCTGCCCCACGACTTCGGCGAGGCGCTCCGGCCGCATGCGATCGGCGAGCGGCGCCCCGGCGTCCGGCTCACGGGAGGGCCCGGCACGCCGCGCGGCGCCCGGGACTGCAGGAGGACGCGGATCGTCGCCGAAGAGATCCATGCGTTCAGCCTAGGCGCCCCTCCTGGCCGTGTCAACGGCGGACGCGCCCGGGGTGCTCGATCGGGGGCGGGCGCCGGCGGATGCCGGTTCAGCCGGCGTTCTTCTGGAGGGCGGGAATGCGGACGGCCCCTTCCACCGCGCTCGCCTTCCCCGACGCGTGGAAGCGATGCAAATCGCGAATCTTGCTGTCGGCGAGGGTGGTCACCACGGCGTCGTAGACCGACAGCGCCGCGATCAGCGCCTCGCGCCCGTGCCTGTCGAATGAACGCAGGTCGCGTGCCAGCTCGCCGTCGGTCAACTCGCGCGGCTCGCCGGCGCCGGACTGCCGCAGGGCGGTGACGGCTCCCTTGATGACCTCCAGCGCCTCGGCCAGGATCCTGCGCTCCTCGTCGCCGAACGAGTGGAGCTGGTGGGCGAGATCGTACAGCTCCGGCTTCAGCCGCTCCATCTCGATCGAGCCGTTCTCCCAATGGCGGCCGGTCAGGATCCATTCGATCGAGGTGTTGCCGATGCGGGCCAGCTCCAGAAGCCGCTTCACCTCGGGCAGGATGCCGTTCTCATACTTGTGGACGGCAGGTTGAGTCGCGCCGAGCCGCTCCGCCATCTGCCACTGCCGCATGCCCTTCGACTTGCGCAACGCCTTGATGCGCTGGCCGATGACCGTCTTGTTCAATGGTTCCACTTTGATGTCTCCCCCGGGGAGAAGCCGCTTCCTCCGAGCGGTTATTCCCCGCAAAGCCGCGAATTTAGTGTGATGCGCAGGAATTATACGGCGAGGTCGGCGGGTGAGCAATAATTTTGATAAGCGGGCGTAATGCGGGATGAATGTGTTCAGAAAGACGACAGAAGGAGCGGAACAATCCGGAATTGAACGACTTATCGCTTTCCGACCGGAAGACCGACCGCCGATCCAGCGGGCGCCACGCTGTACCGGAGACCGAAAAACGCCCCGATGTCGGGGGTGTTATAGAGCCGGTCGAGATTCTCGATGAGGGCGGCTTCGAATTGCAGAGAGCGTGGCAGCCTCCACCGCATCCCGAAGGCGAGCTCGTAGGACACTGTGCCGAGGTCGTTTCCGGCGTCGACCCGGAACGGTCCCTCGGTGATGAGGACCTGTCCGAGGATGGCGGCGTCCGGGGTGGCGTCGAAGCCGTAGGAAATCCACAGGTGACTGGAGTCGCGGAGGTGAAGGCCGGGCGCCAGCGCCCAGGGACCGACCCGGACGTACGAGAAGCCTCCGGAGATCGATGATCGCCCGGGCGACCACCCCGACAGGATCGTCAGGCCGTAGTCATACGATCCGCTGCCGCGCAGGTCGTCGGCGGTCCCGGTCGGGAGCTTCACGCTGCCGGAAACGGCCATGGCGGTGCCGCCGCCGCGCATCAGCGAGAGGCCGGCCGAGAGGACGATGTCTCCGAGGCCGACGCCGCCGGGTGCGTGATCGAAAAAGACCTCCTCCCCATCGCTGACGAGGCCCTGCTGGAAGACGTTCCGGGCAAATGACTCGTGGCCCCCGCTCGGCAGATGGAAGTTATGGTGCCAGTTCTCGATGATCGGATCGAGGAAGCCGCCGGTGTGCATGAGAAACGGCACCTCGATCCGGACCTCGACGCGGGATCCGAGTCCGCGCGCCGCTTCGAGGACGGTGCGCAGCGTCTCGCCGTCCATGATGAAGGCGGTGCCGCTGCCGCCGAAGGCCGGGTCGGCGAATTGCTCGAGGATCGGCAGGCTGACCCGGCCGTCGCTCGACGCCCAGGGCGGCTCGTCGAACTCGTTCACCAGAGCATCGGTCGCGACCAGGGTGTTTTCGTAGGCCGCCGTCCAGGCGAGACGCCATCCGCGCCGCGGCAGAAGGCGCGCCGGCCGCGGCGCGGGGTCGAGGAACATCAGGTGAAAAGGGAGCTGATTGCGGAGCGGGAACGGGTCGCCGAGGTCGGAGGCCTGGAGGGCCGGCGACGCCGGGGCAACGACCAGGGCCAGGAGCGCCGCCCGGCCGATTATTCCCAGGTTCACGACGCGGCAGATTAGCATAAATTAGCTGAATGCCCCGGACGTCCGCCGGCACCACGGACGAAGCCGGGGCGCGGAGCTCCGATGCATCATCTCCAACAGGTATTGCTCCTCCTGGCGAGCGTCACCATCATCTCCAAGATGGCCGGTGCCCTCAGCAACAGGTTCGGGCAGCCGGCGGTGTTCGGCGAAATCCTGGCCGGGCTGGTCCTCGGGCCGAGCGTCCTCAACATCCTCGGCTGGCTATTGTTCGCGCCGCACGGCGGCGGGGCCGAGGTCCCCGCGCTGGCGGCCCTGATGCACGACCTGTCGGAGATCGGCGTCATCCTCCTGATGTTCGTCGCCGGCCTGGAAACCGATCTCGCCGAGATGCGCCGGGTTGGCCGGGTCGCCTTCTGGGCCGCCTTCGGCGGCGTGGTGCTGCCGCTGTTCGGGGGGGCCGGCGGGGCGCGGCTGTTCGGCTACGGCTGGCCGGCGGCGTTTTTCATCGGCGCGGTCCTCACCGCCACCAGCGTCAGCATCTCGGCGCAGACGCTGATGGAGCTCAAGAGTCTGCGCTCCAAGGAGGGAAGCGCCATCCTCGGCGCGGCGGTGATCGACGACGTCATGGGCCTCATCGTCCTGTCAATCGTGGTGGCGTTCGCGGGCGGCGCTCCCGGCGCGGGCGCCACCGGCTCGACCGGCATGACGATCGTCGTCATCACCCTCCGCATGCTGCTGTACTTCGTCCTCGCCTGGTACCTGGGACGGGCGCTCCTGGGACGGCTGACCGGCTGGTTCGCCGCCCGCCCGGTCAGCGAGCCGGTACTCGCTTTCGTGGTCGCAGTGGCCTTTATGTATGCGTGGGCCGCCGAGGCGCTGGGAGGGATCGCAGCGATCACCGGTTCCTATATCGCCGGGGTGCTGTTCAGCCAAACCGCCTTCAAGGGGGCGATCGACCGGGGCATTCACCCCCTGACGTACTCGTTCTTCGTGCCGGTGTTCTTCGTCAACATCGGCCTGCAGGCGAATGTCCGGCAGCTGGGGGCGCAGATCGGGTTCACGGCCCTGATCCTGGCGATCGCCGTCGCCGGCAAGGTGATCGGCTGCGCGGTCTGCGCCCGGCTGGCCGGGTTCGACGCCAGGGAGTCACTGCGGGTCGGTGTCGGGATGATCTCCCGGGGAGAAGTCGGTCTGATCGTGGCGACCTACGGATTGACCCACGAGGTCATCACCCGGGAGGTCTTCTCGGTGATGGTCCTGATGGTGCTGGTGACGACCATGATCACGCCGATCTGGCTGCGCTACGTCTTTCCGCGGGTCGAAGAAGCGCGGGCCGCCGTCCCCGAGTCGATCGCCCACCTCGAGAACCACCCGCCGGCGGGCTAGCCCGTATTTCTCACCGGGGTTCGTCGCGAGACCGCGCAGATGGCCGTCATGACGGGCACCCGCAGCGGCGAGGACCCGAAACGTATTCGACATACGTTGACGGG
>JAGYID010000023.1 GCA_018606725.1 Acidobacteriota bacterium | reverse complement strand
CTGACCGCCGATCTGACTTTCGGCGGCCTGTTCCCCGATGCCTATACGATCTCGACCGGCACGTCGTTCGCCGCCCCGCACGTCGCCGGCGGCATGGCGGTGCTCGGCGGGGCGTTCCCGCCGGCCACGGTGGCGCAAATCGAAACCGCGCTGCAACGATCGGCCCGCGACCTCGGCGCGCCGGGGCCGGACAACGTCTACGGGGCCGGCGTCATCGACCTGGCCGGGGCATTCGATCTGCTTGCCAGCGGCTATGATGACGCTCAAGTACGACACGCTGCGCTCGGGGGATCCGGGCGACTTCGTTGCGAACGGGACGTGCGTCGAGTCGGACGGGGGGCCGGACACGACGGCGTCGGATGTCTCGAATCCCATGATCGGCGCGGCGTTCTATTACCTGGTCCGGGCGGAGAGCCGGTGCCCCGAAGGCCAGGGACCCCTGGGGAGCGGTTCGGACGGCCTCGAGCGGGCCGGTCGAACCTGCCCGTAACAGGGCGGGGCGTTTGAACGCAGGCGATCGACGCGCGCCGGCGACGGCCGTGCGTCGGGAGGACAAGGGGAGACTCGGGAACCTTTGATGAAATGCCACCTCACGGATCGGGGTGAATCCGGAGGGTGGGGCGCGGGAGCCTTCCTCTCGATCGTCATGGTCTGGGCGTTGTCGTCCGGTCGTGCGGCCGTGTGCGCTGACACCGGAGGCGCCGGTCCGGACGCGCCGCCCTCCTCCCACGACGACCCCTTCGGCCATCCCGAACTGGCCCCGAAGTTCAGGCTGCTCGGCTTGACGCTATCCATCGCCGCGGCGATCCTCTTCGGCCTCGGCGCGGCCGCCGCGCCGGGCGAAGAGTCCTACGCGGTCATCGCCAGCCCCGACGTGCCGGTCGCGAACCTGAGCCTCGACGAGCTGCGCCGTCTCTTCCTCTTCCGGGAGCGGTTCTGGAGGCCGGGCGAGACGGTGAAAGTCATCCTCTCGGAGGGACAGCTCGAGCCGGGGTCGTTCCTGCTCGGGCAGGTTTACCGCATGGACTTCGCCGCGCTGCGCCGCCTGATCCTGGAGAAGCTGTCCCAGGGGGAGATCGACCTGGCGCCCAAGGTCGTGACCTCCGACGCGGTGACGGTCGAATACGTCGCCGCCGGGCGGGGGCTCCTCGCCCTGGTGCGGGCCGAGGCGGCGCACGGGGCGCGGGTCAAGGTCCTGTCGATCGATGGCGCCCTGCCGGGGCAGGCCCGCTACGCCCTGCGGAGATAGCGACGTGTTCCGGCTGCGCTCGCGGAGCCTGTTCTTCAAGTTGTTCGCGGCCTTCTTCCTGGTCGTGGCGGTGGCGTTCGCGGTCGAGACCTGGCAGGCGATCCTGGCGGGCCGCGGCGCCATCGAGACGCTGGTGACCGAAAGCCTGACGGGGCAGGCCGAGGACGTCCTCGACGACGTGAATCGTTACCTCGAGGATCGCTGCCGGGAAGTGAAGTCGTGGGCGGGGCTCTCCATCATGGACGAGGTCCTGGTGCAGGATCGGTTCCTCAACATCGAGAATCTTCTGCTCGAGCTGCAGCGCGGGCGGCCGCGGCAGTATGGCGCCCTGGCGGTGCTCGATCGCTCCGGGACGGTCATCGCCGCGACCGACGTCGACCGGATCGGGGGGCACGGGCCGCTGGACGAGGCGGCGCTGCACGCGCACCCGGGGACCGGCGTGTCGATGGGCGGGTTCCCGGCCGCCGGCGCCGCAGCAGCGCGCCAGTTCATGATCGCGGCGCCCGTCGTGTCGCGGCTGCATTCCGACCCGATCGGCTGGCTGGTGGCCACCGTGAGCTGGGGGCCGCTCGAGGACATCGTCACCGGCGCGATGCTGGGCGGCAGCGCCCAGGACAACGGGCGGTTCTTCCTGCTCGCCGGGCCGGACGGCGCGGTGCTGGCGGGGCATCCGGAATTCGTCGATGAGCTGCCCGACTCGATCGCCGCGGCGGGGCGCGTCGTCCTGCACGGGGGCTCGCCGGGAGCCCTGCGGGCGGCTTCGGGCTACCTGGTCACCGAAACCGGCGCCATCCCGGACCCCGGCGCGCCGGCGCAGGGCCTGCACCTCGTCGCGCTGTGGAGGACGAGCGAGGCGTTCCAGGTGGTGCGCATCTTCGTGGTCGCCGTCCTGTCGTCGGCGGTCCTCGGCCTGGCGCTGGCGGCCGGCGCCGCCTTCGCCATCGCCCGCAGCATCACCGCGAGGCTGGGGGTCCTGATCGAGGGCACCGGCCGGCTGGCGCGGGGGGATCGGGCTCACCGGGTCGAGGAGGGGCACGACGACGAGTTCGGCAAGCTCGCCCGCGCCTTCAACGCCATGGCCTCGGAGCTGGCGCACGTGCTGGAGGAGCAGGAGGCGTCGCTGGCGCACTGGCGCGCCCTGGTCACGCACGCCCCCGACATCATCATGACCGTCAACGGCCGGGGGACGATCCTGTTCATCAACCGGGTGATCACCGGCTTCCGGGTCGAGCAGGTCGTCGGCACCAGCGCCTTCGACTACGTGGCACCGGCGTATCACGAGGCGTTTCGCCGGGCGCTCGAGCGCGTCTTTGAGCGCGGCGAGGCCGCCAGCCTCGACCTCGAGGGCATCGGGCCCGAGGGCAGGCCGGCGTGGTACGCCACCCGCATCGGGCCGGTGGAGCGCGACGGCCAGGTGGTCGCCGTCACGGTCATCACCACCGACATCACCCACCGCAAGCGCCTCGAGCGGGAAATCGTCGAGGTCTCGGAGCTGGAGCGCGAGCGGATCGGCCGCGACCTGCACGACGGGCTGGGGCAGGTGCTGACCGGCACCGCCCTCCTCAGCAAAGGGCTGCAACAGAAGCTGGCGGACAAGGATCTGCGCGAGGCCGACGATGCGGAGCGGATCAAGACCCTGATCGGCGAGGCGATCGAGCAGACGCGCGTCCTCGCCCGCGGGCTGGTACCGATCGACCTGGACAAGGAGGGACTGCGCGGCGCGCTGGAGGCGCTGGCGGACAACGTCGAGCGGCTGTTCGGGGTGGCCTGCCGCGTCGAAGGGGGCGTCCGGACGACCGATCTCGACCGCGCCAGGGCGACGCACCTGTTCCGCATCGCCCAGGAGGCGGTCAGCAACTCGCTCCGGCACGGCAAGGCGCAACGCATCACCATCCGGCTGGGACGCGAGGGGGACGAGAACAGTCTGACGATCGCCGACGACGGAACCGGCTTTCCGCGCCAGCCGCCGGACGGCGACACCATGGGCCTGCGCTCGATGCGCTACCGCGCCGGGGCGATCGGCGGCGTCCTCGAGATCGCGGCGCCGCCCGAAGGCGGGACCGTCGTCGCCTGCCGGTTCCATGGAGAGGGGGGAGAAACGGGATGATGAAGCCCGAGGAACGCGAGGGGATGCGGCCGGCGGGGACGCGCGCCCAGGTGCTGCTCGTGGACGATCATCCGATCGTCTGCCAGGGTCTGGCCGCGCTGATCGACGCGCAGCCCGATCTGCTGGTGTGCGGACAGGCGGCCGACGAGCCGGGCGCCTGGGAGCAGATCAGGACGCGCCGGCCCGACGTCGTCGTCGTCGACCTGTCGCTCAAGAAGGGCAGCGGCATCGACCTGATCAAGAGGCTGCGCGCCGAGTATCCGCAGATCGCGGCGCTCGTCCTGTCGATGCACGACGAGTCGTACTACGTCGAGCGCGCCCTGCGCGCCGGCGCCTGGGGCTATCTCACCAAGGGGGAGGCGAGCGACAAGGTGCTGATCGCCATCCGCGCCCTGCTGGAAGGGAAGGTGTACCTGAGCGATCGGCTGTCGCCGACTCTCTTGAAGAAGCTGCTCTCGGGCGAGCCCGGCGACGGGGCCGACTCGCCGGTCGGCTGCCTGAGCGATCGCGAGCTCGAGGTGTTCCTGCTCATCGGCGCCGGTCTCGGAGCGCAGGAGATCGCCGCGAAGCTCCATCTGAGCATCAAGACCATCGAGACCTATCAGGCGCACATCAAAGGGAAGTTGAACCTCAGGGACACCCGCAAGCTGGTGCAGTTCGCGATCCGCTGGGCGCTCGCCCACGACGCCGCCCAGAAGTAGGTCGGCTGTTCCGGCGGGCGGGCGCGAATGCGCCGTAGGAATGTCCGCACCTGTCGTGCATTCTTCCGCGTGACCGGCGCATCAGGGTTTCCCTGAGGCGAGATTCCGACATTCACCGCTCTTGACCGGCGAATGCTTTAGGAGCATTAGTCGGGCCACGTTGACGCCGTCGTGGGTCTCTGGGAGGGTGACTCGCGCTGGTGGTTCCGTTCCTCCCTCGCACAGCACGCTGAATCGTAGTGCGCCGGCTCCCGCGTGAGGGCTCACGGCGCCGTGGAGAACTCGGGGGATTTGTCCACGGCGGGGTGCATCGACTGAACAGTCGAGGATCGCCCGCCCCTTATCTTTACATCGCCGAACAGGGAAGGTTCGAAAGCCCGGCGTGGCGCCGCAAAGCGCGACGACGCCCTGCGCAGGATACCCGCGGACCGGTGGGGTGTCGGACGGCTGCCGGCAGGCCGCGCGTCGTCTGGCGCTGTTGGAGGAGGCAGACATGAAGCATCAGATCGGGCGCCTGCTGCTGGTCGCTCTGACGCTGGCCGCGTCGGCGCTCCTTCCGTCGAGTCCGTATAGGGCCGACGCGGGCAGCGTGACCGTGACGGTCGTGGACCAGAACGGCGATGCGATTCCGGTCGGGTTCCGCTGGCTCCTGGAGGAGAACAACTCCTACCGGGTGGTCCCGGGCGTGCACGTGGTCGACAGCACCTCGGTGGTCCTGCACCAGAGCCACGCGTTCGTGCAGGACGCCGGCGAGAGCGCGGGCAGCGCGGCGACGGTCCCGGTCGATCCGTCGAAGCGCTACTTCCTCTCCGTCCTGGCGATGGGCTACACGCTCGGCGGCGGGCCGATCGAGGCCGGGCAGACGTCGGTCACCATCCTGATCCACCAGCAGCCGATCAGCACGGCGCAGGTCTCGGTGTACGTGTTCCATGACAACACGCCGATCAACAGCGCGCCGGACGCCGGCGCGGAAAACGGGCTGGCGGGCTTCCGGATCAGGGTCTTCGATGACGCGGGCGAAGTGACCACGGACACCTTCGGCAACATTCTGGGGACGACCTACCAGGACCTGCCGCCGATCGGCAATTTCCCGGGATCCGAGGACCTCGACGCGGACGGTCTGCCGATCGTCGATAC
This sequence comes from Acidobacteriota bacterium, assembly GCA_018606725.1. Classification (GTDB taxonomy): domain Bacteria; phylum Acidobacteriota; class Polarisedimenticolia; order Gp22-AA2; family Gp22-AA2; genus JAGYID01. The sequence continues at coordinate 30,615 of JAGYID010000023.1, read as the reverse complement.
GCCGGGAACGGGCGTGTTCACCGACGGCACGGGGAACGCGGTGGCGCGGTACCTGCCGATGGGGAAATACGCCGTGCAGGCGTTTCCCACGGACGGCGGCGCGTGGGTGCAGACGTCGACCATCGAAGGCAAGCCGGAGATCGACGCCTGGGTGCGTTCGGGCGAGCCGCCCTACTTCACCGAGCTGGGGGCGATTTCGTCGCACGTGTTCATCGGCTTCGTGCGGCCGTGCTCGTTCGGGGATCTGCTCGACGATTGCGCGAGCGCCACCGCCGACACGAGCGGCGGCGGGACGGTCCACGGCTTCGTCAAGTACATCCACGACGCCCGGCCGCCGACCGCCCCCGGTCTCGCGCCCGGGTTCCCCGTGCCGGAGGCGTGGGTCGGTCTCAACAACCTGAGCGGCATCGACGAGCAGGTGTACGCGCGCCCCGCCGACCCCGCCACCGGCGAGTTCACCATCGCCAATGTCCCGCCCGGCTCCTACCAGCTCGTCGCCTGGGACCTGCATCTGGACGCGATCATCGACTTCCGCACCGTCATCGTGCCCCCCGCGGGTGGGCTGATCGACCTGCAGGACGTCGCCATCCCGGCCTGGTTCGGCACGCTGGAAGGATCGGTGTTCTACGACGCCAACGACAACGGGATGCAGGACGCCGGCGAGCCGGGTCTGCCGGATCAGGATCTGAACCTCCGATACCGCGACGGATCGATCTACTCCTCCACGCTCACGAACCGGTCCGGGCGCTACAGCTTCAGCGAGGTCTTCCCGTTCTTCAAGTGGCTGGTGGCGGAGGTCGGGTTCGGCCGCTTCAAGGCGACCGGCCTGCACGCCAAAGTCGACGCGGGCGGACCGCTCGTCGGCGGCCAGGTGCCGCTGCGGGAGGAGTACGTCGAGCCGGCGCCGGGCGACCCACCGGTGCCCGACAGCGGCCCGGAGCTGCTGCGCGGCCTGATGCTGTTCTCCGGGCAGAAGAACGTCGTCGACTGGGGCAAGAAGGCCTACATCTTCCCCGACAACGGCGGCATCTCGGGCGTGGTCATCTACGCCACCACCCGGGCGGAGTACAACCCGGCGCTGGCGGCCGGGGACGACTGGGAGCCGGGCGTGCCGCGCACGCACATCCGGCTGTACCAGGCCTGCGGGCGCAACGCCATCGGCAAGCCGATGCCCTGCGATCTCGATGGCGACGGGATCTGCGGCATCATCCCGGGCGATCCTCCGACGCCGATCGCCTGCGGCGACGGATCGGTCACCGAATACGAGTTCGACACCGTGGGTGCCGGGCCGGCCGACGAGGGCGATGCGTACGCCACGGTGGACACCGACCACTTCAACAGCTCGCCGCCGGAAGGCTGCCCCGATCCCGATCCGGTCGTCCTGAGCGGCGACATCAACGGCAACAGCATCCCGGATCGCAACGAGATCCCCGACTGCCCGGAGATCGCGTCGACCTGGAACCAGGTCCGCCCGGGGGTCTTCGACGGCGGCTGGGCCGTCGAGCACCTGCCGGCCGGCACCTGGATCTCGGAAGTCGTGCTGCCGCCCGGCTACGAGATCGTCAAGGAGGAAGACTACGACGTCGTCCTGGGAGACACCTACGTCCCGAACCCCGAGGTCCTGGCGCCTCCGTGCGTCGGGCCGGAGCATGCGCTGCCGGAGTTCCTGAGCCTGGACGGTGAGACGCCCAACCCAAGTAACGACCCGTACGATCCGGACAAGACGGCCTCCTTGTGCACGCGCAAGGAGGTCCAGGTCCGCTCCGGTCAGAACACGCCGAGCGACTTCCACGTCTTCACCATCGTTCCCAAGGCGGGGCGTCTGACCGGCCTCATCACCGACGACATCAACTTCGAGACCAAGCTGACGGCCCCGACCGGCGGGGACAAGTTCGGTCCGGCCTGGCTGCCGATCTCCATCCAGGACTTCGACGGTCACGAGATCGAGAGGACGTACACCGACGAGTGGGGGGCGATGGACGCCCTGGTCCCCTCGACCTGGACGACCAACTCCCCGATCCCGACCGGGGTCGCGCCGAATGTCGTGCGCGTCGTGGTGAACCACCCCGGCATGGACCCGCTGCACCCGGACCCCTGGTACAACCCGCTCTACATGACGGCCGAGTACCAGATCCAGGCGTGGCCGGGCAAGACGACGTACGTCGATTTCCCGGTTCTGCCCAATTCGGGATTCGTGGCCGGCCAGGAGCGGGCCACCTGCGACTATCCGGACGGCACACCGCTCATCGACCAGGTCAACACGGCGGCCGGGGGACCGTACCTCGCGGCGGGCTCCGGCCGCACCGTGACCATCACGTCGCGCGGGTCTCAGACGATCGGCGCCGTGACCTACGACTACAGCTTCGGCGACCTCGAAGGGACGGTCTCCTTCGGCGGCACGAACCTGGATCCCTCCGTCGTGACCTGGGACAGCGACACGATCCTGGTTGACCTGCCCGCCGGCCTCTCGGGTCCGGGGCAGCTTCTCGTCACGCGGGGTGACAACGGGCTGCAGACACCGATCGGCCTCACGCTGCACGTGGTGGGCGGCGGCTACGACCCCATCGTGCGTCGCGTCGGTCCGTCGCGCGCCTACACCACGATCCAGGCGGCCCTGGATGCCGTGCAGGCTGCCTCCGACGGGGCGGGCGGCGCGCCGCGGCACGACCTGATCCTCGTCGATCCCGGCACCTACTCGGAGAATCTCGTCGTGTCGCAGCCGGTGAAGATCCAGGGCCCCGGCTTCGGCGCCGCGGTGATCAACGGGCTCGGCATCGAGGTCCCGGCGACCCGGACGGTCTGGGTCCAGAGGGTGTTCGACCTGGTCTCCTCGGGCAGGGTCGACTTCGTACCCGGCCAGGAGATTTCGCCGCTGGACTTCCAGGGCGGCCACTTCGCGGCCCCCTCGGTTTTGTGGCTGTCCAGGGACGGCAGCCACAGCGCCGCCGAGCCCGCCATGCTCGACGGTTTCAGCATCCAGGGCGGTATCCACGGCAGCGGCGTCCTGGTCAACGCCTTCACCGATTCCCTGCGCATCGCCAACAACAGGATTCAGGCCAACCAGGGGAACTTCGGTGGCGGCATCCGCGTCGGGCAGCCCACCCTCGTGGACCCGGAGGCCGGCGGCTACCTGGGCTGCGACAACCAGGACCTCTGGATCCACCACAACGCGGTCAACTTCAACGGCGGCATCGACGGCGGCGGGGGCATCGCCCTGTTCAACGGCAGCGACGGCTACCGCGTGCAGGACAACCTGGTGTGCGGCAACTTCTCGCTGCAGTACGGCGGCGGCATCTCCCACTTCGGCTTGAGCGATCGCGGCCGGATCGACCGCAACAAGGTCCTGTTCAACGAGGCGTTCGACGAGGGCGGCGGCATCATGATCGCCGGCGAGCTGCCGCCGGGGGTGGAGGGCCCGACCGGCCTGAGCCCCGGCGCCGGCTCCGTGGTCCTGGACGGCAACCTGGTGCAGGGGAACTACGGCGTCGATGACGGCGGCGGCATCCGCCTGCTGAACCCGAACGGCGCGGACGTCCGTGCGAATCCGACGGACCCCGGCGCCTGGTACAAGGTCGGTCTCTACAACAACATCGTGGTCAACAACGTGTCCGGCGACAGCGGCGCCGGCATTTCCCTGGACGATGCCGCGCGTGTGGAGATCGTCCACAACACGATCGCCAACAACAACTCGACGGCCACCAGCGTCGGCGCCTTCGTGGGCGGCGTGGGGTCGCAGGACTCGACGCCGCAGCCGGCGGGCCTCGATGCGATTCCGCACAATCTCAACTTGCAAAACGTCTTCGGGGCCGGCTACGAACAGACGTACCCGGACCCGCTGCTGCGGAACAACATCATCCACGGCAACAAGGCGTTCTACTGGCACGTCGACCCGGGGCTGCCGAACGGCGGAGAGCTCCTGCTCTCCGGCTTCTACGACCTCGGCATCGTGCAGGGGCCCGGGCCGCTGTACTTCCATCCGGAATACTGCCTGCTGACCGAGTCGTACCCCGGGGCCGACGCGACCAACATCATCGGCGCGGATCCGAATTTCGAGGCGCCGTACGAGAACGCCTACCACGCCACCCAGGGCGAGGAGCCGGGCCTGTTCATCTTCATTTCCTTCACGCCGCTGTCTCCCACGGGCGACTACCACATCAGCGACGCGTACGCGGCGGGACCGGTGTTCGCGGCGGCGCCCGAGCTGGCGCGCGATTACGACCGGGATGTCCGGCCCCAGGGGACGGCGGACATCGGCGCCGACGAGATCTCCTGCACCGGCTCGACGGCCGGTCTCGCCGATGCCGACGGCGACGGCGTGGCGAACGTCTGCGACAACTGTCCCACGACAGCGAACCCAACCCAGTCGAACCAGGACGGCGATCATCTCGGCGACGCCTGCGACTGCAACCCGACCATCCCGCTGCTGCCGGACGACACGACCTGCAACGGCATCGACGACGACTGCAACGGGGCGGTGGACGACGGCTACGCCCCGCTGGTCACGGCGTGCGGCATCGGCGCCTGCGTGCGGGCCGGCGCGACCTCCTGCGTGGGCGGCGTGGTGCTCGACAGCTGCGTGGCGGGAACGCCGGACAGCGACAGCGTCGCGGTCCAGTCCGGCACGCCGATGCGCTTCCACGCCAACACCACCGGTCCGCTCGTGGGCCCGGTTCTGGTGCAGCTCAATACGCCGACGAAATACAGGGCCAACCGGTCGAACCCCGGGATCGGCCTGCAGTGGATCAATTTCGCCTTCAACGACGCGTCCTGGGGGGCGGCGCAGCCGCTCGGCGTCGGCTACGACACCGAGACCGCCGTCCCGAACGCCAGGGGGATCATCAAGACCGACGTCGGCAGCGGCGTCTACTCGGTGTACACGCGCACCACGTTCAACATCGCCGACCGGACGCAAGTGAAGACCCTGCTGCTCGGCGTCGACTACGACGACGGCTACGTCGCCTACATCAACGGTGTGGAGGTGTCGCGTTCCTCCACGATGCCGGGCGGCAACCCGACCTGGAACCGCGCGCCGGCCCTGCACGAATCGAGCAATGGCGGCGCCGACGGCTTGACGCCGAACTACGACCCGGCGGTCGACATCTCGGTGAGGGGGCTGCCGGCATTGCGCAACGGCGCCAACATCCTGGCGATCGGCGTGTGGAACAACGCGCCGGCATCCACCGACCTCGTGCTGGTCCCGAGGCTGTCCATCGGCCTGAACTGGACGGCGGAGACCTACGACGATTCCGGCTGGACGCTCGGGGCCTACGGGGCGGGCTATGACACCAACACCGGCGGCCCGAACGCCCTGACGCTCATCGGGGCCGGCTCGTCCGTCCCCGCCGGGACGTACTCGGTCTACACGCGGTCGCGGTTCTTCATCAGCGATCCCGCTGCCGTGCACAGCATGTTCCTCGGCGCCGACTATGACGACGGTTACGTGGCGTTCGTCAACGGCGTGGAAGTCGCCCGCTCGTCGACGATGCCGGCCGGCTTCCCGGCGTGGAATACCAACGCCGGCGAGCACGAGTCGAGCAACGGCACCTCGCCCAACTACGGCCCGCTGATCAACATCTCGTCGCGGATCGGGACCCTGCACGCGGGGTGGAACGTCCTGGCGGTCGGCGCGTGGAACAGCGCCGCGGCCACCTCCACGGATCTCCTGATCGAGCCGAGGCTGTCGCTCAACACGCTCGACGTCTGCAACGGCATCGACGACGACTGCGACGGGGTGACGGACGAGGACTTCGCGTCCCAGCCGACGAACTGCGGCACCGGCGGGTGCACCAGCACCGGCACTCTGATGTGCGTGAACGGCGAGGCGGTGAACACCTGTCTGCCGTCCTCGGAGGCGAGGGTGGCCGTGCAATTCGGCTCGCAGAACCGGTGGCGGGCGAACACCACGGGTCCGCTCGAGGACATGACGCCGGCCTCGGCCGGCACCACGATGCGCTACCGCGCGAACGCCACGGACCCCGGGCTCGGTCAGGGCTGGACCACATCGACCTTCAACGACGCCACCTGGTCGGGCGGCGCGTACGGCGTCGGCTACGAGACCAGCAGCTTCCTGCCGAACGCGGACGGGCTGATCGCGACCTCCGTGCCGGCGGGCACCTACTCGGTGTACACGCGGACCGCGTTCACCGTCGCCGACGCGAGCCTCGTCCGCACCCTGTGGCTGGGGGCGGACTACGACGACGGCTATGTCGCCTACATCAACGGCACCGAAGTGGCGCGCTCGTCGAACATGCCGGGCGGCACGCCGGCCTGGAACGCGGCGCCGGCCTCGCACGAGTCGAGCAACGCCGCGGCACCGGACTACGGCACCCTGATCGACGTCTCGGCGGCCGGGGTCACGGCGCTCCAGAACGGCACGAACATCCTCGCCATCGCGGTCTACAACACGGCGCCGAGCTCCACCGACCTGGTGCTGGTCCCCAGGCTGTCGATCGGGCTCGACTGGGCGGCCGAGACCTACGACGCGGCCGCCTGGCAGGCGGGCACGTTCGGCGTCGGCTACGACACCGCAGCCGCGCCGAACGCCCTGGCGCTCCTCAGCCAAGGCGGCACGGTCCCGGCGGGCACCCTGTCGGCCTACACGCGGGCCACGTTCGAGTTCGACCCGGTGGCGGGATACACCTCGATGTTCCTCGGGGTCGACTATGACGACGGCTTCGTGGCGTACCTGAACGGCGTCGAAGTCGCTCGCTCGGCTTCGATGCCGGCCGGCGCGCCGCTCTGGAACACCTCCCCCGCTCTGCACGAATCGAGCAACGGCACCACGCCGAACTACGGGGCGCTCATCGATCTGACGCCGTTCCTGGGGTTGCTGCACCTGGGCCAGAACGTCCTGGCGATCGGGGTCTGGAACGACGCGTCGACCTCCACCGATCTCGTCCTGGTGCCGCGGCTCTCCTTCTACAAGGGATGCCCGATCGTGGCGGCCGTCGGACCGGTGAACAACCTGATGCTGGAGACGGAAGAGAACCTCGATCTCCAGATGATCTGGGACGCGGTTCCCAACGCCGCCCATTACGCGGTGGTGGTCGACACGTCGCCGGCGGGGGCGTTCGCGACGATGTACGCCGCGGACGTGATGGGAACGCCCCTGGTGACCGGGATGCCGCCCGGCAACGCGCTCTTCTTCAAGGTGTACGCCGTCGACGAGGACGGTCTGGAGGGTCCGAAATGAGCGCGCCCATGACCGCACGGAAGGAGGAGCGAGCGCTGATGAGGACGAGAACGGCGATGACCCGCCTGGGGCTGGGGCTGTTCCTCCTGTGCCTCGCGCTGCCGGGAGCGGCGGCGGCCGTCAACCAGCTGCAGTGCCCCAACGACATCGACAAGGATCCGGCCGGCGATTTTCCGGGGCCAGGGGACATCGACCACAACGGCAACGGCGTCCTCGACGTCGATCCGAACGCCGTCTGCATGTGGATCCAGGGCGGCGACGGCTTCGTGAGGATGGCGGACGGCTACACCATCTACATGTTCGGTTTCAGCCCGGTGCCGCTGGCGCTCCCCGAAGAGCAGGCCCAGAGCTACGGTGCGCTCGCGGCCAACGCGCCGGCGCCGAACATCTTCCTCGACGAGGGCCAGGAGCTGTACCTCAACCTCGGGAACACCGGCTTCCTCGTCAGGCTCGACGTGGACGACGCCCACACCGTGCACTGGCACGGCTTCCCCGAGCAGTCGGCGATTCACGACGGTGTGCCGGAAGTGTCGCCGGCGCCGAGGATCGGGACGATCTTCACCTACTGGTACCAGGCGGTGCGGCCGGGGACCTACTTCTACCACTGCCATTTCGAGGCGCCGGAGCACATCCAGCTCGGAATGATCGGCAACCTGTACGTCCGCCCGGCGCAGAACGGCACCGACAAGGAGTACCCCACCGGCAGCGGCCGGCATTACAACAAATTCGCTTACAACGACGGCGACGGCCGGACCGGGTACAACGTCGAGGCGGCCCTTCAAGTGATCGACTTCGATCGCTACTTCCACGACGTGTTCATGAACGTGCAGCCCGATCCGTTCTACAACAGCCGTTCGAGCTATCCGCTGTTCAACGGCCGCGGGTATCCCGACACCATCGACACCAGCCCGGCCGGCATCGAAAACGAGGTGAGCGGCTTCCGGCAGCCGATCCACTCCCTCGTGGAGGCCGTCAAGGGCGACCGGATCCTGCTGCGCCTGTCCAACGTCTCGACCAACGCCCATCACACGGTGCAGGTGCTCGGCATCCCGATGCGCGTGGTGGCCAAGGACGCGAAGCTGCTGCGCGGCCCGACCGGCGCCGACATGTCGTACATGGCCAACTCGATCACGTTCGGGGGCGGTGAGGCGTACGACGTCATCCTGGACACCAAGGATGTGGCGCCCGGGACGTATTTCGTCTACTCCCGGAACCTGAATGACCTGAACAACTACCGGCAGGCGCGCGGCGGTCTGATGACCGAGATCCGCGTCTCGGCGCCGTAGGAGGCCAGACATGGACCGACAAGCGTTCCGATTCGCCCGGGCCGCCCTGATCGTCGCGGTGCTTGCCGCGGCCGGGGGCGCCGCACCGGCGAGCGCGGCCATCTCCGGCATCACCGGCACGACGTTCAACTTCACGGCCAGGGACGGTTTCCTCGCCAACCCCGACGGCAGCTACATCTACTTCTGGGGTCTCGCCGACGACGGCGGGACGGGCGAGGTGCAGCTGCCCGGCCCGACCCTCATCCTCAGCCAGGGGACGATGGTGACGATCAACCTGACCAACATGCTCCCCGAGCCGGTGTCGCTGGTGTTCCCGGGGCAGGAGGGGCCGACGCAGCCGGTTTACGACGCGAACGGCCGGCTGCGCTCCCTTGCGCAGGAAGCGGCGCCGTCGGGCGGCACCAGGACCTACACCTTCACGGCCGGCGCGCCGGGCACCTATTACTACCAGAGTGGCACGCACCTGGATAAGCAGATCCCGCTCGGTTTGTACGGCGCCATCATCGTGCGCCCGCCCATCGCCGGCCAGGCCTATGCCGACGCGGCAACCGCCTACGACCGCGAGTACCTCCTGCTCCTGGCCGACCTGGACCACCGGCTGAGCACGGCGGCGGAGAGCGGCCTGTCGTTCGACAGCACTGATTGGATTGCCGGTTACTGGTTCATCAACGGCCGGAGCGCCACCGACACGATGTCGGAGGACAACGTTCCGTGGCTCCCGAACCAGCCGTACGGCGCCATGGTCAGCATGCATCCGGGGGAGACGATCCTGCTGCGCGTCCTGAACATGGGACGGGACCCTCACCCGTTCCACACGCACGGCAACCACGTGCTGGCGGTCGGCCGGGACGGGCGGCTGCTGTCGACCGGCGGCGCGGCGGGAGCCGATCTCGCCGAGTTCCACTTCACGGTGCCGGCCGGCTCCGGGCAGACCTGGGACGGCCTGTTCACCTGGAGCGCCGACAACCTCGGTTGGGACGTCTACGGACACGCGCCCGGCGACCCGATGCAGGTGGGCGAGTACGCGCCCGACCACGGCAAGGCGATCCCGACCCAGACTCCTTACCTGACCTCGTTGCAGTACGGCGATCTCTACAGCGGCAGCCCGCTCCTCGGGCAGACCGGGCCGCTGCCGCCGGACCATCCCGGCCTGAACCAGACCGGCGCCTTCTTCTACATGTGGCACTCGCACCGGGAGAACGAGATGACCAACCTGAACGACTTCCCGGGCGGGATGATGACCATGCTGGCGATCGAAGCGCCCTGGGTGCCCATACCTTGAAAACGATCGAGGGGACAGCGCGATGAGACTCTGTCACGGAAGACGACTTCGGGTTCTGACAGTCGCGGCAGTCCTGACTCTGTCGTTCCATGGGCTGTCGCGGGCGGTGACCTACAACCTCCGCGCCGACTACGGGAGCGTGACGATGCCGGACGGCCGCGTCATCCCCGTGTGGGGATTCGCGCTGGGGAGCGGACCGGTGACGATCCCCGGACCGACGCTCGAGGTGCCGGCGGGCGACACGACGCTGGTGATCAACCTGACCAACAATCTTGCGAAGCCGGTGTCCCTGGTTGTGGCCGGCCTTCCGGCGACCCTCTCGCCGGTGTTCGACTCCGGCACTCCCACCCGGGTCGTCTCCTTCACCCACGAGGCGGCGCCGGCCGGCGGGCCGGCCACGTACACCTTCACGGGCGTGCGTCCCGGCACGTTCCTGTACGAAAGCGGCACCGACCCCTCGCTCGAGGTGCAGATGGGCCTGTTCGGAGCGATCGTGGTACGGCCGGCAACCGCCGGCCGGGCCTATGATGCGCCGGCGAGCGCTTACGACCATGAGGTCGTCATGCTCGTGAGCGAGATCGACCCCGTCTTCCACGACACCGTGGCGCAGGGCAAGTACGCTCCCGAGAAGACACCCGAGACCGCCCTGCCGGGCGAAGTGACCAGCACCATCGACTACCATCCGAAGTACTTCCTGGTCAACGACCGGCCGTACACCGACCCGTACGCGCCGTTCGCCGGCGGACGCGCCGGCGAGACAACGCTCATCCGCCTGATCAACGCCGGACTGCAGACCCACAGCATGGAGCTGCAGGGGACGCGGATGGACGTGATTGCCCAGGACGGCAATCTGCTCGGGCACCCCCGCACCGGTCGCGTCTCGGAGTCGCTGGAGGCGGGCCAGACCCTCGACATCCTGATCCGGCCGGCGACCGCCGGCCTCTATGCCTTCTACGATCGGCGCCTGAACGTCACCAACGCCGGCGCCTTCCCGGGCGGCATCCTGGCGTTCATCGAGGTGTCGCCCGCCAGCGGCACGGTCGTGAAGGCGCATGTCCAGGCCGACGGACCGGCGCGATACTGTGCGGGAAACGTGCGGCGCCTCGACGCATCGCGCTCCACGGTCCTGGGCTGCACCTCGACCCCGACCTACCAGTGGAGGCTGGGGGGGGCGCCGATCGCGGCGGCCACCGGCGTCAACTACGACGTCGCGCAGCCGGCGGGGGCCTACTCCTACACCGTGGACGTGACCTGCCCCGGCGGGCCGGCGGTCACCGACACGCTGGCGCCGCCCGCCGTCCTCGAGGTGGTCGCCGATGTCGCTCCCGCCGAGGTCACGGGGCTCACGGTGGCCCGCAAGGAATTCGGGATCCTCTCCGCCACCCGGGACGGGCTGGTGATCGGCTGGAGCCCGGCCGCCGGCGCCGTGTCCTACATCGTCTATATCAGCGCCACGCCATCCGGGCCGTGGACCCCGTACGCTTTGGGGGTCACCGCGATTCCGACGGTGGTGGCGGTGCCGTCCGGCACCGCCTACTTCAGGGTCGCGGCGGTGAATTTCTGCGGCACGGTCGGTCCGTGACCTCGCGGCTGTCGAGGGTCCTGCCGGCGCTTCTGGCGGTGTTCGCCTGCGCCGGCGGCGCCGCAGCCGCGGCGGACGCGACGGCCCCGTCCGGGCACGTTCCGGGCATGGGACAGGGCGGGTCGCGCCGGCACATCAAGCAGGAGGATCTCGGCGTGCAGATCGTCGCGCTGCGGACGACCGCGGGCGGCCTGATGCTGGATTTGCGCGTCCGGGTCATCGACCCCGACAAGTCGCTGCCCCTTCTCGGGCGCGCCTCGAGGGATCCGGTTCATCTCCTGGTCGACAGGACGGCGCAGCTGCTCGCGGTCCCGGACTCCAACGCCGGGGCGCTGCGGCAGAGGACGATGCAGCCGGTGGCCGGGCACATCTACACCCTGCTGTTCCACAACCCCGGCGTCGTCCAGCCGGGCGACCAGGTGACCCTGGTCGTCGGCGACCGCAGCGTGGGCGGCCTCGTGGTCGCGTCCGGCGCTCCGGAGAAGAAACCGGGCGCCTGACCGGCATCTGGTCATCCGCACCACGACCGGCTTACATCCTCGTCATCGCGGATCACGCCTCCGGCAGAGCCGCGCCTTGCATGTGCCGCGAACTTGCACAAAGATCAGGTGGTACGGCTCTGGCATTCTTCTGCCCGGCCGATGCTCCGGCCGGCGAGGCGTCGGCCGTCCGACAGTCAGGCGACAGGCAGGGAGGAGGTCGAACCGGGGAATGGGCGCACCAGCGAACAGGATGAATTTTCCGTCGGCGTCCGGCGGCGCGGTGACTGCGAAATCGCCGCATCGTCCCGGCGCTAGACCGACGATGGCGCCGGCCGAGAACAGCGCGCCCCGCACCGGCCGCCGGATCACCCTGGCGCTCCTCGTCATCCTCGGGGCGGTCAATGCCATGGGCCTGCCGTATTACACGCTGCCGTCGGCGGCCCGCGTCCGCAGCCCGTTCCATCCGTGGCTCAAGCCGACCGGCTACGTCGGCCAGACCGCCGGCTTCCTGTCGATGGCTCTGTTCCTGTTTCTCTGGCTCTACCCGCTGCGCAAGAAAATCCGCTGGCTCGCCTTCACCGGCTCGCTCGGTCGCTGGCTCGACGTGCACATCGTCGCCGGGATCTGCATCCCGTTCCTCGCCGCCATCCACGCCGCCTGGCACTTCACCGGCGTCATCGGCCTCGGCTACGGCTCGATGCTCATCGTCTGCCTGAGCGGCATCGTCGGGAAGTACCTCTACGCCCGCATCCCGCGCAGCCGCAGCGGTCTGGAGCTGGGTCTCGAGGAGGTCAACGGCGAGCGCACCGCTCTGCAGCGCTACATCGCCGACTCGACGGGGGTCGCCCCGGAGGTCGTCGACCGCCTGCTGGCGGTCGACACCAGCCCCTACACCGGCCTGGGGCCGATGCGGACGATGTGGCGGATGATGCGCGACGACTTCGACCGTTTCCGCGCCGCCCGGAAGCTGCGCCGCGGCCTGCGGGGCGCGATGCGCGGCGGGCGGCCGGTCGATCGCCAGGTGATCTCCCTGGTGCTGCGGCTGGCGCGCCGGCAGATGGCGCTCAGCCAGCAGGTCCGGATGCTCGACGCCACGCAGCGCGTGTTCCGTTACTGGCACGTCGCCCACCGGCCGGTGGCGGTGACGGCCCTCATCGCCGTGGCGGTGCATGTCGTCACGGCGGTGGCCCTCGGGGTCACCTGGCTCCACTAGGAGCCGGTCCGAGTATTCGGCCGGGTTCATTGGAGGGAATCGAGTGCGTGAGGCCGGCGCAACAGGACGACGGGCGTTCGGCCTCCTGCCGGTCCTCCTCGGGGCGATCCTCATGAGCCACGCGACCGCCGCCCGCGCCCAGGTGTCGCCGGGACCTCTGGCGCGGCCGCACCAGCAGCTCGACAGCAATCTCAAGTGCTTCAACTGCCACGGCCAGCGCGGCCAAGGCGGCGGCTCGCTGCCGGATCGCTGCCTCGCCTGCCACAAGGAGATCGCCTCGATCGTCGAGCGCGGCGTCGGTCTGCACGGCAATGTTCCGAAGGCGGAGTGCGCCAAGTGCCACCCCGATCACGCCGGCCTCGACTTCGAGATGATCAACTGGGAGGAAGGCAGCCCCGAGCGCTTCGATCACAAGCGCACCAAGTGGCCGCTGGAAGGGAAGCACGCGCAGGCCAAGTGCCGCGACTGCCACAAGCCGGCATTCCTGGACCCGGCGGTCATCGGGCTCGCGCCCGGGAAGGATCACACGGACACCTGGATCGGTCTCGACCGCGGCTGCGTCCCCTGCCACGCGCGGCAGGACGTGCATCGCGGCGCACTCGGCAAGGACTGCGGCAAATGCCACGGCGTGTCGGTCTGGAAGCCGGCGACCACCTTCGATCACGCCAGGACCGACTACCCCCTCACCGGCCGGCACGGGAAGGTGACGTGCGACAAGTGCCACCTGGCGCCGACGCTGAAGCTCCAGGTCGACAAGCAGGGGAACCGGGTGCCGCTGTACAAGCCGCTGCCGCACAAGGAATGCACCGCCTGTCACGCCGACCCGCACGCCAACCGTTTCGGGCCGACCTGCGCGCGCTGTCACGTGACCGATGACTGGAAGCGCGTCCCGCAGGGATCGTTCAACCACGACCTGACCCGCTATCCGCTGCGCGGCAAGCACGTGCCGCTGCAGTGCGGGCAATGTCACGACCCGGTCAAGGCGTGGGGGAAGAAGCCGGCCTTCCAGACCTGCACCGCCTGCCACGCCGACGCGCACGCCGGGACGGCGACGCTCCTGGGAAAAATCGTCGACTGTGCCGCCTGCCACGACGTGCAGGGCTGGAAGCCCTCGACCTACACGGTCGAGCTGCACAAGGCCGCGGCCTACCCGCTGGATGGGGCGCACCGCACGACCCGCTGCGACGCCTGTCATCGCAAGGAGCCCGCTGGCGCGCCGCCGGGACGGCTCGGCACCGCCGGCGTGCTGATCAGGATGACGCATGCCCGGTGTCTCGACTGCCATCGGGACGACCACGGCGGCCAGCTGGCGCGGCGCCCGGATCGGGGCGCCTGCGAGGGCTGCCATCGCGTCGACGCCTGGAAGCCGAGCACCTACACGGTGACCCAGCATGCCAAGCTGCGTCTGCCGCTCCTGGGACGCCATCGGACGATCCCCTGCGCCGCCTGCCACGGCCCGAACCGCGCCGGCCTGCCGCCGCTGCCGGGCAACGACATCCTCGGCAAGGCCGGCGTCGCGATCGTCTTGAGGGAGATCGCCTGCGAGACCTGTCATTTCGATCCGCACGAGGGACGGTTCGCGGCGAAGGGAGCGCGACCCCGGCCGGCCGGCTGCGTCGCCTGCCACAATGCCGACCGCTTCCGGCCGTCGACCATCGACGTGGCCGCCCACGCGACGTGCGGCTATCCGCTGGAGGGGGCGCATGGCGCGGCGCCGTGCGACACCTGCCACAAGGATCTGAAGACGCCGCGCGCCGCCTCCAGCCTGCTGCTGGTCCGCGGCCAGGCCGCCGCCATGCCGTTGTCGATCAAGGACCAGCGATGCGAGGCCTGTCACCAGAATCCTCACGGCACGCAGTTCGCGACCCGCCGCGACAAGGGCGCCTGCAGCGCCTGCCACAGCGCCCTGACGTTCCGCCCGGCCATCCGCTTCGATCACAACCGCGATGCGGCGTACCCGCTGGAGGGGATGCACGCGAAGGTGGCCTGCAGCGGTTGCCACCCGACGAAGAAAGACGCCGCGGGCCGCGCGCTGGTCATCTACCGCCCCATCCCGAAGGACTGCAAGAGCTGCCACGGGGAGCGGATCCCGGGGGCGAAGGCGGGGCGCGCATGAACCGGTCCATCGTCCGTCCCGCGAGACCGGTGCAGGCCGCGCTGGCGCTGGCGGCGGTCATCATCGCGGCGGGCGTCTTCGCCCCGCCGGCGCGCGCCGCCGCCGCGAGCGCCGAGCCGCCTTATCCGCACGGCAAGTACGTCGAGGAGTGCAGCCTCTGTCACGGCGCCACGGGATGGCGACCGGCGCAGGTCAGCCCGAAGTTCGACCACGCGAAATTCTTCCGGCTGGAAGGGGCGCACAAGACGGCGTCCTGCAGCGCCTGCCATCAGTCGCTCAAGTTCGCCGAGGACAACGCCAAGGTCGACTGCGTCGCCTGCCACATGGACGTGCACGACGGCGAGCTCGGCTCCGACTGCGCCCGCTGCCACACGGCCCGCAGCTTCATCGATCCGATGCGGATGAGACGGGCGCACAACCTGACCCGTTTCCCGCTGGTGGGCGCCCACTTCGCCGCCGACTGCGACAGCTGCCACCCGCTGCAGGCGCAGGGGCACCTGCGCTATGTCAACACGCGGACCGACTGCGTCGACTGTCACCTGAACGACTATCTCGCGACCACCAATCCGGATCACCAGGCCGGCATGTTCCCCCAGGACTGCACCCAGTGCCACTTCCAGATGTCCTGGATGCCGGCGCGCTACCCGGCCCATGACCCGCTGTTCTTCCCGATCTATTCCGGGACGCACCGCGGCAAGTGGTCGTCGTGCAGCGACTGCCATTACCAGACCGGCGTCTACACGACCTTCTCGTGCATCCTGTGTCACGCGCACAACGACGCGACCAAGACGGCCAACCAGCATTCCGGAGTGGCCGGATACACCTACACCAGCGACGCCTGCTACAGCTGTCACCCGGACGGGAAGAAGCCATGACGGCGCGCCGGGGTTCGCGCCTCGTCCCGTCGCCGGCGGCCATCGTCCTCCTCGGGTGCATCGCCGCGACGCCCCTCGTCGCCCAGCAGCAGGGCGCGCCGCCGCCCGGCCAACCGCCGGCCGCCGCGCCCCCGACCACCACGCCTCCGCCGGCGGCCAGCCCGACCCCGGCAAGCCCCGCCGCCCCGAAGCCTGGGACGGCCACGGCCCGGGTCACCTACATCACCGCCGCGTCGCTTTACTTCGACGCCGGACGGCTGGACGGCCTGCACGAGGGGGACGTCGTCGAGGTCATCCGCGACGGCCGCACGATCGCGACGCTCAGGGTCTCCTTCCTGTCCGAGCACCGCGCCTCGTGCGCCATCGTCAACGCCGCGGCCCCGCCCGTCGTCGGCGATCTCGTCCGCTACGTCCCGCGCGCCGCGTCCGGTGGCCGTGCGACCGGCGGGGCGGCCGGCGCCGCCGCCGGCGCGGGCGCGACCGCGTCGTCCGCGACCGCGGCGCGCAGCCGGGGCGGCTGGGGCGGATTGCACGGCCGGGTCGGGGTCCGCTACCAGGTGGTCCGCGACAACAGCGGCGGGGACAACGGCTTCTCGCAGCCGGCGCTCGATCTGAGGCTCGACGGCTCCGGCGTGGGGGGTAGCGATTTCGACGTCAACGTCGACGTCCGGGCGCGACAGACCTACCGCGACTGGGCGGGCTCGGAGGACGAGCACCTCAACCAGGTCTACCGGCTCGCCGCCACGTGGCACCTGCCGAATACCCGCCAGAGGCTCACCGTCGGGCGGCAGTTCGCGCCCAACCTCGAAGCGGTCAGCATCTTCGACGGCGTCGTCTACGATCTGGACGGCGATCGCTGGGGCGGCGGATTCTTCGCCGGCACGCAGCCGGATGCGGCCGACTTCGGCGTCGACGGCACCGTCAAGGAGTACGGCGGCTACTACACGGTCCACAGCCTGCCGATGGACGCCCGGCAATGGGCGGTGACCATGGGGCTGATCGACTCGTACGCCGAGGGGGACGTGAACCGCGAGTGGTTCTATCTGCAGACCCGCTACCGCGGCCCGCGCCTGAGCGGCTTTCTCACCCAGGAGGTCGATTACAACCGGTCCTGGAAAGTCAGCGAGGCGGGCGAGAGCACCGTCGCCCCGACCAGCACGTTCGCCGTCCTGCACTACCGGCTCGGCCAGCGCTTCACCCTGCACGCCGGCTACGACAACCGGCGCAGCATCCGGCTGTGGCAGGATCGCGTCACGCCGGCCACGGCGTTCGACGACAGTCACCGCCAGGGCGGCTGGGCCGGCGGCACGCTGCGGTTCGGCCGGCACTTCGTGATCGGCGCCGACGGCCGCGTCGTCACCGGCGGCCCGTCGGGACGGGCCGACGGCTACTCCGGCAACTTCGGCTGGGACGGGCTCAGCCGCGCCAACATGTCGTTCTCGCTCCGCGGCACGCGCTACACCAACGACCGCAGCGACGGCTGGATGTACGCGCTGGCAGGCGGCACCGATCTGGGACGCCGTGCCCACCTGGAACTGGCGGCCGGGCGGGTGGAGGAGACCAGTCTCGACGACCCGACCCTCGACCGGACCGACGACTGGTACGGGCTCGATGTCGACCTGCTGCTCGGGCGCTCCTGGTACATGATCCTGTCGGTGGAGCGGTACACCGGCACGTTCCAGGACAACGACCAGGGCTACGCCGGGGTGACGTACCGGTTCTAGGAGCCGGTCCGCGCATTCGGCCGCTCCGCGCGCCCCGCCGGTGGCGCCCGCTTGCCGCTGGACGAACCGCCGATCTCGGATTAAATTGTCCGGATTATGGAGAACATTCTCACCTACGTCGTCTTCGCCGTCGTCCTGCTGGCCTGCATGATCCCGTACATCAGGAAGATGCGGGAGAAGGAGGCCCGTGCCCTGGAGGCGGCGAAGCGCGGCAAGCTGAGCTCCGAAGGGCCGCGCGCCCAGCATCCGCACATCGACGTGTCGAAGTGCATCGGCTGCGGCTCGTGCGCCGAGGTCTGCCCCGAGGGCGATGTCCTGGCGGTGATCGCCGGCAAGGCGGCGATCGTCAACGGCCACAAGTGCATCGGCCACGGCCTGTGCGCCGAGGCCTGCCCGGTGGGGGCGATCGAGATCGTCATGGCCGACCCGAGCATCACCAGCGACCTGCCGCGCCTGACACCCGAGCTCGAGACCAACGTCCCGAACCTGTTCATCATCGGCGAGCTCGGCGGGCTGGCGCTGATCAAGAACGCCGTCAACCAGGGGCGCGACGTCATCGACACCATCACCCGCCGCCTGTCGCGTCCCCTGTCGCGGCCGCCGGCGCCGGGCGCCGTCGACGTCTGCATCGTCGGCGCCGGCCCGGGCGGCATCGCCGCCTCCCTGCGCGCCATCGAGAACAAGGTCAGCTACGTGACTCTCGAGCAGGACGAGTTCGGCGGCACGGTCGCCAAGTTCCCGCGCCAGAAGCTGGTGATGACCAGCCCGGTGGAGATCCCGCTTTATGGCAAGTTCCGCAAGCTGGAGATCTCCAAGGAGGAGCTGCTGGCTGTCTGGAACAAGATCTCGCAGCGCGCCGACCTGAAAATCCGCACCAGCGAGAAGGTCGATGGCGTCGTCCGCGGCGAGGACGGGTTGTTCACGGTCACCACGGCCAAGGGGCGGTACCGCGCCCGCGCCGTCATCCTGGCCCTGGGGCGGCGCGGCACGCCGCGCAAGCTGGGGGTCAAGGGGGAACAGCTCTCGAAGGTCATGTACAGCCTGATCGAAGCCGACGCCTACACCGGCTCCCAGATTCTCGTGGTCGGCGGCGGGGACAGCGCCGTCGAGGCGGCCATGGGGCTGGCCATCCAGAAGGGCAACAAGGTCACGCTGTCGTATCGCCGCGACGCGTTCTCCCGCCTCAAGGATCGCAACGAGAAGCGCATCCAGGAATGCATGCGCAAGGGGACCATCCGCGTCGTCTTCAGCTCGAACCCGGTCGAGATCCGCGCGAAGTCGGTCCTGCTCGAGGCCGCCGGCAAGGTGCAGGAGATCCCGAACGACTACGTGTGGATCTTCGCCGGCGGGACGCCGCCCAACGAATTCCTCGAGAAGGCGGGCGTCGCCATCGGCAGCCGCGACCTGACCAAGGAAGCGCGGGCCGAGGCCAAGCTCAAGGGCCTCGCCGCCTGAGCCGCCGTCCGCAGGCGCCCCCCTCCCCGGCGCCCGGACCGGGCGCCTGAAGCCCCGCTCCTCCGCCCGCGGTTCCGTGCTAGCATGACCCGCAAACGCGCGATCTGACGGGCGATCCAGGGGATCCTTCGCGTCCGGCGACCGCGCACCGCGCACGAGATCGCCCCATGCGCCTGCGTCTTCCCACGCGCCGCACGCTGTTGATCGGCGCCTTGCTCCTGGCGGCCGCGGCCCTCCTCCTGAGGATCGGCGGAGGCCCGCCCGCCGCCGCGCGCTACCACTGCCCGATGCACCCCGCGATGGTCTCCGACCGCCCCGGGGACTGCGCCGTCTGCGGCATGCGGCTGGTCGCGGATGAGGCCGGCCCGCCGGCCGCCGGTGCAGACGCCGACGCCGTTCAGCCGGCCACCGGCGGCGAACGGGTGATCGAGGTCTCGGCGAAAGCGCGACGGATGGCCGGCATCCGGACCGAGCCGGCCGCGCTCGGCCATGTCACCCGCACCGTGCGCGTTCCGGGGACGGTGGTCGCCGACCCCGGACGCGTGCAGCACGTGACGCTGCGCCTCGGCGGCTTCATCCAGAAGCTCGAGGTGCGCGCCACCGGCGGCCGGGTGGAGCGGGGCCAGACGCTGCTCACCCTGTACGCCCCCGACTTCGTCCCGGCCCAGGAGGAGTACCTGCGCTACCTGCGCACGCGTGAGGCGCTGCAGCGCCCGGCCGCGGTCGCCGAGGCGGAGAAGCGGTCCGAGGAGCAGGCGCGGCGCCGGATCGAGCGCTACGGCTTCGGCGACGCCTTCATCGACGCGCTCGCGGGGCGGGGGACGGCCAGCGCGGTCGTGCCGATCGTGGCGCCCGCCGCCGGCTTCGTGCAGCTCGGCCCGATCTTCGAAGGGCAGCAGGTCGAGGCGGGGATGGACCTGATGACCATCACCGACCTGCGGGAGGTCTGGGTCGAGGCGGAGTTGTTCGAGAGCGACACGCCCGGCGTCGGGGCGGGGCGCGAGGCGTCGGTGATTCCGCCGCTCGACCCGCCGGTGGTGCTGGCGGCGCGCATCGCGCAGGTGAATCCGTTCCTCGACCAGGCGAGCCGCACAACCAAGGTCCGCCTGCTCTGCGCCAACCGCGATCTGGCCCTCAAGCCGGGCATGCTGGTGGCGGTCGAGATCCCGGTCCAGTCGGGGGAGGGCGTCGTCGTCCCCGCCGCCGCGGTCCTCGAGTCGGGGCAGCGCCGCGTCGCCTTCGTCGAGGCCGGCGACGATCGGTTCGAGGTCCGCCGGGTGCGGGTCGGGATGCGCGCCGGCGACCGGGTCCTGGTCCTCGGCGGCCTCGCCGCCGGCGAGCGCGTCGCGGTGCAGGGCACTTTCCTGCTCGATGCCGAGGCGAGGCTCCAGGGGCTGGAGACCGCGGAGGACGGCGGGGGCCGCCGGCCTTGATCGGCCGGATCATCGCCGCCTCGGCGCGGCACCGCGTGATCGTCCTGGCGACGGTGGCGGCGCTGGCGGTCGTCGCCTGGCACTGCCTGCGGGCCAGCCGGCTCGATGCCCTGCCGGATCTCTCCGATACACAGGTCCTCGTCGCGGTCCACTGGGAGCGCTCCCCCGACATCCTCGAGGACCAGGTCACCTACCCGGTGGTCACCGGCCTGCTCGGCGTGCCGCGGGTCCGGGCGATCCGCGGCCTGTCGGATTTCGGCTCCGCCTTCGTGACCGTCATCTTCGAGGATCGCACCGACCTCGACTGGGCCCGGGCCCGCGTCGTCGAGCGGCTGTCGGAGATCCGGCCGCGGCTGCCCGCCGGCGCCACCGTCGGGCTCGGCCCGGACGCCACCGGCGTCGGCTGGGTGTTCCAGTACGCCCTGGTCGACCGCGCCGGCCGGCGCGCCCCCGACGAGCTGCGCGCCTTCCAGGACTGGACGCTGCGCTACGCCCTGCAGTCGGTGCCGGGCGTCGCCGAGGTCGCCACGGTCGGCGGCTTCGTGCGGCAGATCGAAGTCACCATCGACCCCGCCCGCCTGCGGGCCCGCGGTTTGTCGCGCGCCGACCTGGCGGCGGCGCTGGCGCGGACCAGCGGCGAGACGGGAGCCGGCATCATCGAGTCGGGCGGCGCCGAGTCGATGGTACGCGGCCGCGGCTCGGCGCGCTCCGTCGAGGACTTCGAGCGGGCCGTCGTCGGGATGGCGGGTTCGACCCCCGTGCTGGTCCGCGACGTGGCGCGGGTCGGCGTGGGACAGGAGCTGCGCCGCGGCGTCGCCGACCTCGACGGCGAGGGCGAGGTCGTGGGCGGCATCGTCATCATGCGCCACGGCGAGAACGCCCTCGAAGTGATCCGCCGGGTGAAGGAACGGCTGCGCGAGCTGCGCCCGTCGCTCCCCGAAGGGGTCGACCTGGTGACGACCTACGATCGCTCCGCGCTGGTCGAGGAGGCGCTGCGCGGCCTGCGGCGCGAGCTGCTGATCCAGATGGCCATCGTGTCGCTGGTCATCCTCGCCTTCCTCTGGCACCTGCCCTCGGCGATCGTGCCGATCCTCACCCTGCCGGCCGCGGTGCTGCTGTCCTTCATCCCGCTGTTCCTGCTCGGGGTGACCATCAACATCATGTCGCTCGCCGGCATCGCCATCTCCATCGGCGTCCTGGTCGACGGCGCCATCGTCGAGATGGAGAACGCCTACAACCGCCTCTCTCTATGGCAGGCCGGCGGCCGCCAGGGGGACTACGGCGCCGTGCGCCTGCAGGCGATGCAGGAGGTCGGCCCGGCGGTGTTCTACTCGCTGCTGATCATCGCGGTCGCGTTCCTGCCGATTTTCGCGCTGGAGGGACAGGAGGGGCGGCTGTTCCGGCCGCTCGCCGCCTCGAAGACGCTGGCGATGCTGCTGGCGGCGGGGCTGGCGATCACCCTCGACCCGGCGCTGCGCATGCTGTTCGCCCGCATGGAGCCGTTCGCCTTCCGGCCCCGCTGGCTGGCCGGGTTGTGCACGCGCGCCCTGGTCGGCACCTACCGCGCCGAGGACGCCAACCCGATCAACCGGGCCGCCGTGCGGCTCTACCTGCCGGCCTGCCGGCTGGCGCTGCGCCGGCCGTGGGCGGTGATCGGCGGCGCCATCGCGCTGGTGGCGATCAGCCTGCCGGTGTACGGCCGCCTCGGGTCGGAGTTCATGCCGGAGCTCGAAGAGGGGACCATCCTCTACATGCCGGTGACCGTGCCGGGAGTCTCGGTGCCGCAGGCGCGGCAAATCCTCGCGGCGCAGGACCGGGCGCTGCGCGCCTTCCCGGAGGTCGAGCGGGTGTTCGGCAAAGCCGGGCGGGCCGACACCGTGACCGACCCGGCGCCGGTGTCGATGTTCGAGACGACCGTCATGCTGCGGCCGCCCGCCGCCTGGAGGCGGCGCCCGCGCTGGTACTCCGCCTGGGCGCCCGCCTGGCTGCAGGGAACGCTGCGGCGGGTCTGGCCGGACCGGATCACGGTGCGCCAGCTGATCGACGAGATGGACCGGGCGGTGCGGCTGCCGGGAGTGGCCAACGCCTGGACGATGCCGATCCGGGGCCGCACCGACATGCTGAGCACCGGCATGCGGACCCCGATCGGGATCAAGATCCTCGGCACCGACCTGCAGGAGATCGACCGGGTCGGCGAGCGGCTCGAGGCGGTGGTGCGCACCGTGCCGGGAGCGCGCAGCGCCTTCGCCGAGCGCAACGCCGGCGGCAGCTACCTGGATGTCGTGCCGCGCCGCGACGTCCTGGCGCGGTACGGGGTGACCGTCGGAGATCTTCAAGATGTGCTGGCCGCGGCCGTCGGCGGCGAGCCGGTGACGACCGTCGTCGAGGGGCGGGTCCGCACCCGCGTCGTCCTGCGCGACCCCCGCAACGACCAGGAGGGGCTGGCCCGCCTGCCGGTCGCCACGCCCGCCGGGCCGCAGGTGCCGCTCGGGCGGCTGGCCGACATCCGCGTCGTGCGGGGTCCGGCCATGGTGCGCGACGAGAACGGCTTCCTCGCCGGCTACGTCTACGTCGATGTGGCCGGACGCGACCTCGGATCGTTCGTCGCCGAGGCGCGCGAGGCGGTGCGGCGCCAGGTCAAGCTGCCGACGGGAACGCTGCTGGCGTGGAGCGGTCAGTTCGAGAGCATGCAGCGGGTGCGCGCCCGGCTGACGTTGATCGTGCCGCTGACGCTGGCGTTGATCTTCCTGCTGTTGATGCTGAGCACCCGCTCGGCATTCAAGTCGGCGCTCGTCATGCTGGCCGTGCCGTTCTCCATCATCGGTGTCCTCTGGCTGTTCTACCTGCTGGGCTACCACGTCTCGGTCGCCGCCTGGGTCGGGGCCATCGCGCTTTTGGGTCTCGACGCCGAGACGGCGGTGTTCATGCTGTTGTTTCTCGACCTGTCCTACGCGCGGGTCCGGGCGGCGGGCGGGCCGGCGAGCCTTGCGGCGCTCGACGAGGCGATCGTGCACGGCGCCGTCCGGCGGGTGCGCCCGAAGCTGATGACCGTCGCAGCCACGCTGGCCGGCCTGCTGCCGATCATGCTGTCGCACTCGGCAGGGGCGGATGTCACCCGCCGCATCGCGGCGCCGATGCTGGGCGGCATCGTGACGTCATTCCTGCTCGAGCTGCTGGTCTATCCGCCGGTCTACAAGCTGTGGAAGCTGCGCACCGATCTCAGGCACCTGCGCGGCTCCGCCCCCCGCCCGGCCTGACCGGCCCTCCCCTGGCCTGGGCGACCCGCGCCAGGTCTGACCGCCTGCCTCCCCTGTATGGTCGCAACTACCGGTTGCGCTGCGGGACGGTTCGGGGTACTTTCCCGGCATCCGGCCCTGTCGATATAACGGTTCCATTCGTAGGAGGACCTTCATGAACACACATCCGAAGCGCCCGGCCAGGCGAGCCCTCGTCTTCCTCGCGGCGGCCACGGCCGCCGTCATCCTGCTTCCGCCGGCGCCGGCGCGATCCGAGTCGTCGACGCTCCGCCTCGACCCCGAGGTCCTCTCCGGCCGCGTGGCCCAGTACCTGCTGGGTGAGGTCGAAGTCGAAACCCGCCCGGCGCGGCGCGGCGGCATGGCGCAGTTCCCGGGGAACATCCAATTGAGCGGCGAGCACTTCTCCGGCCTGCTGATCAGCCAGACCGAGCCGTCGATCGCCGCCAATCCGGCCAATCCGGCCAACCTGGTCGCCGCCTTCCACGACCTGTTCCCGACCACGCACGACTTCGTCTGCCGCTTCACCGCCTCGTTCGATGGCGGCGCGACCTGGATGCTGGGAACCGTGGCGCCGTTGCAGGCGGCGGGGAACTTCTGCAGCGACCCCGCGCTGACCGCCGACGCCGATGGCAATTTCTATTTCGCCTACCTGGACATCAGCAACGGGGCCACCGGCAGCGACGTCCTGGTAGCCAAGTCGAGCGACGGCGGGTTGACCTTCGCCACCTTCTCCGTCGCCGCGCGGGGGATCCCGGCCAAGAACTTCCCTGACAAGGAGTACATCGCCGCCGACGCCTGGCCGCGCAGTCCGCACCGCGGGACGGTCTACGTCACCTGGACCGATTTCCTCAATTCGACCGATCCGCACGCCCTCGACAACGGCCAGATCAAGGTCGTCGCCTCGCGCGACGGGGGCGCGACCTGGTCCGAACCGATCGCCCTCAGCCATTCGGCGCAGTACCCCGAGGCGATCTCCGGCAGCCTGCCGGTCGTCGGCCCCGACGGCACCGTCTACGTCTTCTACGCCGACTTCATCTCCAACACCGGCCCGCTCAGCATCCGCTTCGCGAAGTCGTCGGACGGCGGGCGGACCTGGAGCGCCCCCGCCGATGTCGCCTCCGGGCTCAACAGCCCCGGCCGCTTCCGCCTGCGCAACGCCGATCCGCGCTTCGGCACCGTGCCGGGCGCCGGCTTCCGCGCCAACAGTTTCCCGACGGCGGCGATCGGTCCCGACGGGGCGATCGCGGTCGCCTGGACCGATTTCCCGAACGGCGCCTGCGTCAACGACGGCAGCGGCCGGCCGCCCTGCTTCAACAGCGACGTCCGCCTGGCGCGCTCGACCGATGGCGGCGCGAGGTGGAGCAAGCCGGCCGATGTTTCCGACGACAAGGGGACGGCCGATCAGTTCTTCGCCTGGGCCGCCGCCCATCCGGACGGCCGGGTGAGCCTCATCTGGCAGGACAAGCGCCTCGACCCGGCAAACATCAACTTCGACACCTTTTACTCCAGCACCGACAACGGCCGCGGCTTCACGGCGAACGTGCGGGTGTCGACGGCGACCTCCACGACCGGCCTGACGACCTTCATCGGCGACTACAACAACCTCGCCGCGACCGGCAACGAGGTTCACGGCGTCTGGACCGACCGCCGCTACCGGAACAACGACATCTTCACGGCGCGGGGAATCCTGCCGTAGACGCGAGGCGCATCGGCTGCCGCTGCCAATACGTCAGCGAGCGCCACAGCCATTCCATCGGCCCGAAGCGGAAACGCCGCAGCCACACCGGGCTCAACGCCAGCTGCGCGATCCAGATCGGCACGACGACGTACATCAACTGGTGCCGGTGCAGCCGGCCGAACAGGCCGAGACCGTAGCCCTCGAACAGGGCGACGCAGATGAGGGTGTGCATCAGGTAGTTGGTGAGCGCCATCTGCCCGACGGCGGCCAGGCGTGACGTCAGCGACGCCAGCCAGCCGGAACGGCAGACGAGCATGACGACGCCGATGTGGCCGAGGGCGACCAGCAGCCGGCCGATGTCGTACCCGGAATAGTCGACGTACATGACCATCGGGTCGAACCCCGACGCCGCGTCGCGCGCCGCGATCCACCAGTTGAGCGGCACCCCGAGGCCGTAGCCCGCGAGGACCAGCGCGGCGTAGAACCGCGGCGGCCGGGCGGCGGTGAACAGACCGAGCTTCAGGAGACCCATCCCCAGGAGCATCATGCCGGCGACGTCGAACAGCCCGAAATTGTAGAAGCCGCTCGATTCCCCCTCGTTGACGTGCCTGGCGCGGCGCACGAACGACTTCACGTACCCGGCCCGGTGGTCGTCGATCTCGCGGGCGACCTCGGCCGGGGAGGGTTTCATCTCCTTCAGCCTCTCGCGCAGCTCGTCGCGCGCCTCTTCCTGCTCCGCGGTCGGCGTCCGGCCGGCCGCGACCGCGGCGGCCGCCGCCTCGCTCCCGGCGCGCAGCCGGTCGAGGTGGCGCGCCTCGAGGATTGATCTCGGCACCAGCAGCGCCAGGACGAGCAGGCCGGCGATGGTCAGGAAGCGCGCCGACTGCCGCCGGAACGGGTAGAGCAGCAGCCCCGCCACGCCGTAGCCGTACAGGATGTCGCCGCCCCACAGAAAGTAGGCGTGCAGCACCCCGAACAGGATGAGCCAGAGGGTACGCCGGTAATAGATGTCGGCGATGCGGGCGCCGGCCCCGCGCTCCTCGGCGCGCGAGGTCAGCAGGGCGACGCCGGCCCCGAACAGCATCGAGAAGATGGTCCGCATCTTCCCTTCGAACAGGAGCTGGCAGGCGAACCACGTCCGGTAGTCGGCGCCGGTGGAGCCGCCGGCGATGGTCGGGTCGCCGTACGCGGCGCCGGGCAGCGCGAAGTAGACGATGTTCATGATCAGGATGCCGAACAGGGCGACGCCGCGCAGAACATCGATCGACGGGATCCGCTCCCGGGCCGCCACCGGTGTGATGGCCGGCACGGGCGGCGAATCTTCGAGCGCGGGCGATAAGTCGGTACGGGGATCCATCGGTGCCTCCGGCAGGGCGCGTGGTCGGGGCGCATCATACGCCGGGCTGGGCGGCCAGATCCGCGAAATCAGCCTCCCTCAGGGGGATGCGCGGGGCCAGGATCTGGTCACGGGCTCACACCGGATCGTCGAAGCGACGACGGCCGGCAGCGGACGGATTCCGCACAGCGGCCGGGCGCGGAACGACGTCGGCGCGACGGTCCCTCTTCACGTTCTTTCCCGATCGCCTTGCCTTCCCCGCGCCGGGGACTCACCTTGACCTCACACCGATTCATGTGATGGGCGTCAGACGGTCTCGGCTCTGGGAGGGGCGGGGCGATGACACACGATGATCTTCGAACGTCGGTGTTCGAGGTGGCCGCGCGGTCGCTGCTCGCGGCCGCGGCGCTCGTGATGCTCGCCGGTTGCGAGGCGCGCACCCAGCCGGGCGATCCGCTGCCCGGACTGACGAAGGCGCAGCGGGCGCTGTTCGACGAGGGCCGGCAGGCGTTCGAGCGCGAGTTCGAGCCGGAGACCGGGCTCGGGCCGCTGTTCAACGCCCCCTCATGCGGCGAGTGCCACGAGGATCCGGTCGCCGGCGGCGTCGGCGACGAGGTGGAGCGGCACGCCACCGCCGTGCGCCCGGACGGGATGTGCGACGCGCTGGAGACCAAGGGCGGCCCTGTGTTGCAGGTGCACGTCACGCCGGCGTTGCACGACGCCCTCGGCATCGACGAGGAGCCGGTGACGCCGGGCGCCACGGCGACCGGCCTGCGCACGACACCGGACCTGTTCGGGCTCGGCCTCCTCGATGCCGTCCCCGAGGTGGACATCCTGGCGTACGCCGATCCCGACGATCGCGACGGTGACGGCGTCTCCGGCCGTCCGAACCGCTTCGCCGACGGCCGCCTGGGCCGCTTCGGGCGCAAGGCATTCGTGCCGACCCTGCGGGAGTTCAACGACGGCGCCTTCCTGTTCGAGCAGGGGATCACCAACCCCGGCGTACCTCGTGAGGAATCGATCGCCGGGGTGCCGGTGCCGCCGGGCGTCGATCCGGTCCCCGATCCGGAGATCGATCGCCACACCCTGGAGGCCGTCGACGCCTTCGTGCGCCTGCTGGCGCCGCCGATGCCGGCGCGGCGCTCGCTCACCATCCAGCGCGGCGAGCGGGCCTTCCGCACGACCGGCTGCGCGGCCTGCCACGTCCCGAAGCTTCGGGTTGTGATGCCCGCCGGGACCCCGGTGCGCCGGCACGTCGAGGCCTGGACCGATCTCCTGCTGCATGACATGGGGACGGACCTGGCCGACATCTGTCTGGGTCTGGCCACGCCGTCCGAGTTCCGCACCGCGCCCCTCATGGGGCTGCGGCTGCGCACCTCGTTCCTGCACGACGGACGGGCGAAGACGATCGAGGAGGCGGTGCGGCTGCACGGCGGCGAAGGCAGCGGCGCGCGCGCCAGGTTCGACGCCCTGAAGCCGCGCGACAAGAAGGTGATCCTGGAGTTCCTGGGTAGTCGGTGAGCGGTGCGATCGGGCCCGGTGCCCGATCCGAGCCGCATCGGAAAGGAGACCCGATGCCGAAGAAGAAGCAGTTGAGCAAGCGGTTCCGGCGGCGCGTGGTGGTTCACTTCGGTCCCGAGGAGCCGCGCTACATCGGCTACTCGCGCAACGTGTCGCGCACCGGCATGATGGTCGGGGCGGTCAAGGTGTTCGACCCGGGCACCGTCCTGCAGCTCGAGCTCGATCTGCCGAGCGGCCCGCTGCGGACGACCGGCGTCGTGGTGTGGGCCCGCGAGGGGCCGGTGCAGTGGCTGCCGACCGGCCGGATCGGCATGGGGATCACTTTCCTGGCCCCCAGCGACGAGCTGATGGTGACCGTGAAAGCGCCGACGGCGGCCTGAGCCGGGCCGGTCTGCCGAGCCGGGCCGCCCGCGGTGATACCCGGGCGCCGCGCCGCCGCCGGCGGCGCTACCGCGCGCCGGCTTTCAGATGGCGCTCGAACCAGTCGAGCGTGCGCGTCACCGCGTCCAACCGGTGCTCGCGCTCCTTGAAGCCGTGCTCCTCGCGCGGGTAGACGACGTACTCCACCGGCACGTTCCGATAGCGCAGCGCGGCGTACAGCTGGTCGCTCTGCGGCTTCGGCACCCGCCTGTCATTCTCCCCCTGCAGGATCAGAGTCGGCGTGCGGGCGCTGCCGATATGCGCGATTGGCGAGCGATCGCGGCAAAGCGCCGCCTCCTCGTAGCACCACAGCGCCCAGTGCACCCGCGAGTTCTCCGCCGGGATGTCGCTCTGGCCGAGGAATGACTCCCAGTCGGTGATGCCGAACAGCTCGACTCCGGCGGCGAACCGCTGCGAGTCGCGCGTCACCGCCAGCGCGGTCATGTAACCGCCGTAGGAGCCGCCCATGATCCCGACGCGCGCCGGGTCAACCAGCCCCTTTGCGACCAGGTGATCGACGCCGTCGAGGATGTCGGTGAACTCCCTGCCGCCCAGGTCGCGCTGATCCGCCTTGGCGAACGCCACGCCGCGCCCGGCCGAGCCGCGATAGTTCGGGAACAGCACGGCGAAGCCGCGCTCCGCGAGGGCCTGCCCCGGCTCGGTGGGCGAGTTGTGCCATTCGTCCAGGTCCTCGTACTCCGGGCCGCCATGGACGATGACGACCAGCGGCGCGCGCCCGGTTGCGGCCGACCCGATCGGCCGGATCAGGATCGCCTCGATCGTCTGACGGTCGAGCGCCGTGTAGCGGATCACCTCCTGGGTTCCGCGCGGCAGCCCGTCGAGCTGCGGATTGGCGCGCGTCAGCCGCCGCGGCGCCGCCAGCCCGCGTCCGGCATCGACGCCGCCGAACACCTCTGTCGGGTGCGCGCCGGTCGAACCGGCGAAGGCGTAGCGGACGCCATCGCGCGACCACGACGCCGCGGTGAACGCCGCGCTGCCCGGCGCCAGGATGGTCCGCCAGGCGCCGGTCGACGGATCGGCCGCGGCCAGCGTCGAGCCGGTGCCGGCCGAGCTGGTCACCCGGATCGTCCCGTCGCGGCTCCAGCCGAGCGCCCGCGCGGTCTCCTTGCGCTCGCCGCTGAGGTTCCTCGGGGTCCCGCCCGCCGCCGGAACCACGAACAGCGAGCCGGAGGTCGGGTCGGCCGCGTCGACGCCGCCGAGCCAGGCGATGGTCCGCCCGTCGGCCGACCAGGCGAGCGGCCCGACCTTGCCGACGACCGGCACCAGCTCGCGCGCCTCGCCGCGCAGCGGCAGGATCAGCAGGCGCTTCGCGACATACGACTCGTCGGTGCGGTTGACGGCTGTGACGCTGGCAACCAGGGCCGAGCCCTCCGGCGCCCAGGCCAGCCCCCAGGCCGACCGATCCCCGAGCGCGGCGAGCGCCTCGCTCGCGCCGGTGGCCACGTCGAGCACGTAGATTCGCCGCGGCGGCAGGTCACGGTCCGCCACCACCTGGTCGCGGCCGGCCTTCTCGTCTTTCTCCTTCTGCTCGCTCTTCGGGTCGGCGGCGATGAAGGCGATCCGCTTGCTGTCGGGCGACCACTCGTGCAGCTCCACGCTCAGCTTCGGGTCGGTGAGCGCCCCGGCCTCGCCGCCGCGCGCGTTCATCAGCCAGATCTGCTTCCTGGCGCTGTCGGGCCGCCGCGCCGACAGGAACGAGATCCACGCCCCGTCCGGCGACATGCGCGGCTCGTCGTCGGCGG
>JAGYID010000081.1 GCA_018606725.1 Acidobacteriota bacterium | reverse complement strand
GCGCCGGCGCGGTTCCGCGCGCAGGACGACGCGCAGCCAGCCGCTCGCGTTGCCGCCCGCGTTTCGCAGCAGGCGCGCCGCGCCGCCGTTGACATTGATGACCACGTCCTCGTCGCCGTCGGTGTCGTAGTCGGCGATCGCCGCGCCCCGGCCGACGTTCTCGACGGCGAACGTCTCGCCGCTCTGCGCGCCGGCCTCGAAGTACCCCTCCTTCGGGCCGGCGTTCCAGAACAGCAGATTTTTCATCGGCACGAGCCTGGACGGATCGTCGTCCTTCTGGAATGTGCTGCCGTCGACGACGAACAGATCGAGGCGGCCGTCGTTGTCGTAGTCGAGGAAGCCGGTCCCCCAGCCGATGTAGTCCAGCGCGATCTGCCCCAGCCCGACCTGGTCGGCGACATCGAGGAAGCGCATCGGCTCGGGGGCGCCGCGCGGGGCGCGCCGCTGGTTGTCGTACAGGGCGTTCTCCTGCGCGATCCAGTGGGTGATGAAGATGTCCAGGTCGCCGTCGCCGTTCCAGTCGCCGACGCCCAGGCCCATGGCGCCGCGGTAGTCCGCGACCCAGGAGGCGTGGCTGATGTCCTCGAAGCTGCCGTCGCGGCGGTTGTGGAACATGGCGTTGTCGGAGACGTCGTTGGCCACGTACAGGTCCGGCCAGCCGTCGGCATCGAAGTCGGCCCAGGCGGCCGACAGCGAGCGCCCCGCGGGGTTGTCAACGCCGGCCCTGGTCGCGACCTCGCGGAAGCGGCCGCCGTCATTGCGGAACAGCAGATTGCGCTCGGGCGGGTAGGACGACGGGTTGAGGCTGTACGGCACCACGGCGCGGTACTGCATCGAGGTCCGCTTCGCCTGAAGCTCGTCGTACTTGTAGCGGATGTAGCCGCAGACGTACAGATCCAGATCGCCGTCCCGGTCGTAGTCGGCCCAGGCGGCGCCCGACCAGAACCCCGCCGGCCCGCCGACGCCGGTCGCGGCCGAGACATCCGTGAACCGGTCGTCGCCGTCGTTGCGGTACAGCAGGCTCGTCCCGAAGCGCGTCACGACCAGGTCGAGATCGCCGTCGCCGTCGTAATCGCCCCAGGCCGCCCCCATCCCGCAGCCGCGCGCGCCTACCCCCGCCCGCTCGGTGACGTCGGAGAACCGCCCGCCGCCGTCATTGCGGTACAGGACACCGTGCGCCGGCGACGCGGCCGCCTCGGCGGGCGGCGCGTTCAGCGGCCCGTCGATGTTGACCAGGTACAGATCGGGATCGCCGTCGTTGTCGTAATCGCCCCAGGCGGCGCCTGATCCCATGTCCTCCGGGACCTGCGTCGAGCGCGTGCCGTGGAAGTGACGGAAGCCAATGCCAGCCCCGGCGGCCGCCTCCTCGAAGCGGAGGCGCGGCAGGTTCGAAGGCGCAGTGCGCGTCAGCGTGCGGGTGATCTCGTCGCTGCCGGCCTGCTCGGTGCCGGGCGTGTAGGGGGCCGGCTTCGGCTGCAGCAGGACGATCGCGGTCGCGAGCAGCGCGGCCACCGCCCCACCCACGAGGGAATAGAACCGCAGGCGGCGGCCGCGCGCCGATGGTGTTGCCGGCCTGGCGTTGCCGTTCGTCATTCCGGACGGAGTATACCCGCGCCCCGGAGCGCGGGGCGGATCACGGGGCGGCGCCGGCCGATCCGCCCGCCGGGACCCGACCGGCGCCCCGGGTTGCACGGGCGGTGCGTGCCTCGACGGGGATGATCGCCTCGGTCCGCGCCATCTCGGTCACCGGGGAGGTCAGACCCGACTTCTCGCCGAACATGAAGTTCAGGAGATATTGGTCGATCTTCCGATACATCAGGCGCGCTTCGAGGTGCAGCGCCCCGGCGGCTCCCTTCGGCACCGGCACCGCGAACTTCTTGTCCGCCGTTGGCGGCTCCGCCGCGTGATCGGCGTTGCCCGGGCAGCGGAAGGCGAACTCGGCGGTATCCGAGAAACCGGGGAACAGCGAGCGCCGGTAACGCACCCCGACCATCTCCCACAGGTTGTGCCGATCGATGAGATTGCCGTACTGGTCGACCGGCTCGGCCTTGAACATGAAGGTGCCGGGCTCGATGAAATGCCGGTCGTCGATCCTGCCGGTATGGAAGACCACCGCGCCCGCGTCATCGGTCACCGTCAGCTCGACCCACGACTGGATGATGTCGAGCGGCCCGGTCGGGAAATCGTGCCCGACCTTGTTCGAGGTGATCACCGCCCGCACCGGGATCTCCTCGCCGGGCGCCGTCTTCCCGGGCACCGACAGCTCCAGCGCCACGGCGGGGCCGCTGGCCCACTTGTCGGCGATCTCCGGGATCGGGAAATCGCCGCGCAGCCACTTCTCGGTCAACCGGATCTGCTCGTCGGCCCCCGGCAGCTTCAGCACCGCCGGCATGAACTGGTTGGCGGCGATGAACCGGTGGCTGCGATGCTTGCCGTCGCCGGGGGTGCGGTTGTAATCGAGCGCGTCGCCGGAGGCCGGGTCGGTCGAGGCGGTGAGCGGCATGTGGCACTCGCGGCACTCGATCGTCTTGCGCGGATCGTTGGGGTGATTCCAGCGGCTCTTGCGCCAGTTGTCGTACTGGTTCTGCAGCTGCACCCAGCCGACGTTGTTGACCTCCTGGTCGATGAACTGCTTGTGGCAGGCGGCGCAGTATTCGGGGGTCTTGAACACCCGCTTGCTGAGCTCGAAGACGTGCTGGCGCGGGTAGGCGCGGATCAGGAAGTCGCGCGCGAAGCGCGCTGCCCGCCCGTCGCGCAGCTCGTACAGGTAACGGTCCGGCTGCGCCACGACGTAATTGGCGTTCCCCTCCAGGTCGGTCTTGCGCACCGAGTGGCAGGCCAGGCACGACACCCCCTCGTTGTAGCCGGCGAGCGCCGTCAGCTTCTCGGTGAAGATGTTCTTGGTGCCGGAGAACAGCGAGATCGGATCGTGGCAGCCGCCGCAGTAGCGGGTCGACTCGGCGCCGTTCTGCTTGGCCATCTCTTCCTGGATTCGCTGGAAGCCGGCGTCCATCGCCGCCCAGCGGTGCGCCGACACGCTCCACTCGGCGACGATCTCCTGGTGGCAGCCGGCGGTGCCGCACGAGTCGGAGCCGGAGAGGCTGCGCGCGTCGTAGGCGCCGCCGGTGGCGGTCTTCGCCAGGCTCGGGGCGAATGGCCGATCCTTCCCGTATTTGAACGAGTAGTCCGCCGGGAAGGTGTTCGCCAGCCGCTCCCCCGGATTGATCATCCAGCCGGCGCCGACCAGGGCGAAACAGACGAGCGCCGCCGCCGCGGTGCGGGCCAGCGCCCGGCGCTGCGCGCGCAGCAAGCCCTCGGACTCGGCGCGGAACCCGAGCCGTCGGTCGCGCAGCAGGATGATGACCACGTGCGGCAGGGTGAAGGCGACGAGCGCGAAGGTCGAGATGATGTGCGTCGTGTCCCACCCATAACCGATGCGCCGCCCGAACAGCGCCTGCCAGCTCAGGACGACGCCGCTGACGATGGCGACGAAGGTTGCCGCGGTCGCCAGGTACCCCATCCACTTGATCGACGAAGCGGGCCGGCTCCAGTAGACCACCAGGTGGCGGACCTGATAGACCAGCGCCGGCACCAGGAAGACGAGGCCGATGAGGGTATGGACGATCACCATCCACTGGTTGGGGACGGAGAACGGAAGCAGGTAGATCGACAGACCGCTCAGGGTCTCGAAGGCGAGCCAGGCGAGCATGAGCGCGGCGAGCCGCTTACCCCACTCGGCTTCGCGCATCGCGCTGCCCGAAGCACACGAGCCGTTCAAGAGCGGGAGACTCGTCCTGTCAGGCATGCGTGCCCTCCG
This sequence comes from Acidobacteriota bacterium, assembly GCA_018606725.1. Taxonomy (GTDB): domain Bacteria; phylum Acidobacteriota; class Polarisedimenticolia; order Gp22-AA2; family Gp22-AA2; genus JAGYID01. The sequence goes on along the minus strand of JAGYID010000081.1, from coordinate 10,067 downwards.
GTTGCGGCGTCCCAGGAAAGAGCCGGTAATATGCGCGGACAGGGGAGTTCGGACAATCACACATGCGGGTGAGCTGAATCACCCGGATGGGTGAGGGGCGGCGGTTATTTCGACGGTGGCCGGATGCCGTGCGCCACGGCGAAGGCGGCGGCCTGCGAGCGGTTGGCGACCTTCAGCTTGGGGTAGAGATTCTTCAGATGCGACGACACGGTGTTGAGGCTGACCCGCAGCCGGGCGGCGATCGTCTTGTTGCTGAGGCCGCCGGCGAGCAGGGCGAGGACCTGGCGCTCGCGGCGGGTGAGCTCCGGCATCGCGGCGTCGCTCTCCTCGCCGCCGGCCATCTCGAGCAGGCGGCGCGCCACCGACGAGGTCAGCTCGACCTGGATGGTCTTCTCCCGGGTGACGTCGCGCAGCAACAGCGCCCGGCCGATCCGGGCCCCGCCCGCCCCCACGCAGACGAGCGTCGTGGCGCGGTAGGTGGCGCCCTCTCCCAGGGCGATCTCGGCGCTGAGGGCGTCATCGTCATCGGTCATGGCGTCCCACAGGGTCAGCAGCCCCTGGTGCCGGAGCGCCGCCCCGAGCGGCGTCCCGCGCAGGCGGCCTCCCGGCAGGCCGAGCAGATCCTCGGCCCGGCGGTTGACCAGGATGATGCGCCCCTCCAGGTCGGTCAGCACCATGCCGTCGGCCAGCCCCTGGATCGCGCCATACAGGAGGCATTCACCGCAACGGCCTTCGAACGTCTCGGGTATCGTCACCATCGGATCACCATGCCTTCATCGACCGGCGGCCCATCGCCCTCCCGGATCGCCCATGATCCAGATCATGGCCGCGCGGCCGTTTCGGGCGTATGTATTGTGCATCAAGCTGGCTCGGGGAGCCCATGGAAACCGACGTTCGCAGGAACCCGGCGCTTCTGAAACTCGACCTCTACTGCCGGGGCATACGCCTCGACGACTCCTGCTTCATCGAGAGCGACGGCGGCCGGCCGCTGCTGCGCACCCGCGCCGGGCTCGGGTCGGGGCTCGAGCTGGTGCTGCCCGGCGGACTGTGGACCAACGTCCCGGTCGCCGAGAAGTTCGCCGCCGCGTCCCCCTACGTCCTGCACCGGGACAACGGGACCTATGTGATCAGGCGCCACGGTGAGCGCGGCCCCGCGACGGGGCTGGCCGCGGCGTCCGGCGACATCGTCCGCGTCGAGCTTGCGCCCCGGCCCGGCTGGTACGACCGCGAGACCGCCAGCCACAAGCCGATGACCCGCATCGGCACGCTGCAGGGGACCTACCTCGGCGTCTACCCGGCGAAGGTCTGCGATTACTGGCGCGAGGCGCCCAAGGCGAACTGCAAGTTCTGCTCGGTCGGGCTGAACCTGGGCGTCGACGACGCCACCGACAAGTCGGTCGACGAGGTCATGGAGGTGATCCGGGCAGCGCGGGCCGAGTCGCACATCACCTACGTCGACTTCAATACCGGGCACTACTGCGGCGACACCTACCTCGACATCCTCGAGCCCTACATCCGGCGCATCAAGGAAGAGACTGGTCTTCTGGTCGGCATCCAGACGCCGCCGCACCACGACCTGAAGCGGTACGACGCGTTGCGCGATCTCGGGGTCAACCGCGTCTCCTTCTGCTTCGAAATCTTCGACGAGGAGATCTTCAAGCGGATCTGCCCCGGCAAGGCGCGCGAGTACGGCCTGCGGCGCTATCTCGATGCGGTCGCCTACTGCGCCCGGCTCGGCCTGGAGACCTCGGGCGGCTTCAAGCCGTGGGTGTCGAACGGCGAGATCATCGCCGGGATCGAGCCGCCGGCGTCGTCGATCGCCGCCATCGACTGGATCACCTCGGCCGGTGCGATCCCCACCGTCTGCGTGTTCCGCCCGCTGGTCGGGACCGAAATGGAAGACGAGCCACCGCCGAACACCGCCGACCTCGTGCCGGTGTTCCGGCGCCTGTACGAGGCCTGCATGGAGCGCCGCCTGCCGATCGGCGTCGCCCCGAACGTCCACGTCAGCCTGGTGCTGCTGCCGGAGGAGTGTCGCTGGTTCCTCGACAACCCGCGCCGCTACTGGCGGCAGGAGCTGCGGCTGAAACTGCTGTCGGCGGCGTTCCGCCTGACATTCGGCCGCGAGCTGCGCCGCCGCGCCCGCGCCGCCGCCTGAGTCACCGGCGCCCGGGCCGAAGAACGAGGAGCCGGTCCGGGTATTGGGCCGGGCCGCGTCGCGTCGCGTTATGATCCCTCCGCTGCGCCCTATCCCGCGACCGGGCCGCCGCCAGGAGGAACCATGACGTCCGCACACCTGCACCTCGTACTCAATCATCTGCCGCTCGCCTGCGGCGTCCTCGGAATCATCCTGATGCTCTACGCCCGCGTCCGAAAGGTGGGCGGGCTGCACGAGGCGGGCCTCGTCCTGTTCGTGATCGGCGGCCTGCTGACCATCCCGACATATCTGTCGGGCGAGCCGAGCGAAGGCCTGGTCAAGGAGATCCCGGGCGTCGATGCGACGCTGGTCGAAGAGCACGAGGACTCCGCCGGCTTCGCCGCCGCCGCCACCGGGCTGCTGGCCGTCGCCTCTCTCGCGACGCTGCTCATGCAATCCCGCGGGCGGCTGGTGCCGGGCTGGCTCGCCGTCGCGGTGATCGTCCTGTCGCTGCTGTCGGCTGTCACCATGGGCCGCACCGCCTACCTCGGTGGGAAGATCCACCACGCCGAGGTCCGCTAGGCGCCCGTCCGGGTACCGGGCCGGGCCGCGTTCCGGTCTCGGATCGTCCACGACAGATCGTGGTTGCCTTGCGGAGCGTCTCGCCGTAGATCATCCGCAACGCGATTCCCACGCGTCGCCGCACGCGGGAGGTCGCACTTTCGCGCACATCACTGGTGCACACGAGGAGGGAACGATGCGCAACGCGCTCCGATTCGTTCTTCCGTCTCTCGCCGTGCTGGCTGTCGTCGCTCTGAGTCAGCCGCTGCTCTCATCCTCGGCCGCGGCCAACGGCCCTTACGCCTCGGTCCTGTCGAACCTGCCACCCGGCGACGCCGCCGCTGCCAAGTGCGGCAACAAGGCCTGCATCAACCTCGGAGACAGGCTCGCCTGCACGGCCAATCCGCTGACGAACTGCAAGCTCGGCCAGCGGCGTCCGGCCACCGGACCGGAGTGTTTCCAGACGAACTGCTGAGTCAGGACTCGATCGACCACTGGACACACCGGCGGAGGGCCGGTGCCTCCGCCGACCCTCCGCCTCGCTGCCCCGGGCGGACGCTACACCCGGGAAAGGGGGTTCGACGCTCCGCTAGCGGGCCCGCGACTCGAGCAGGGCGACGAGCTCGGCAACGCCGGGCGCCCGGGACGGCAGACCGACCGTCCACTGCTGTCCGGCGATCTCGACCACCAGCCTGCTCCCCGCTTCGCGCCCGCTCCACCCTTCCGGCCGTGCGGCGGCGAGCGCCGCGCGCACGGTCTGCAGCTCGGCTGCCGAGAACCGGGCGCGCAGCGAGCGGCGGTGCGGCTCGACTCGCCACAACTCGCCGTCGTCCTCCAGGATCAGCCGGGTATCGTCGGCCCGGACCAGCGTCAGCCGCGTGAACGGCACGGCGCCCGGAGCGCCGGTCACAGAGACGGCAGGTGCCCTGGCGCCCGCCGGCGCCTCCACGATCCCCGGCGCCAGCGTCCAGACTTTCTCTTCGGCGACCGGTTCGTCCTTGAAGCCTGCCACCGATCCGTCGGCGATGACCCCCTGTGCCGACTGAGGCGCCGATGGCATGACCTGAGTCCTGGCCACCGACATCTTTGCGGAGCCGTACACCCCTTCGTACGACACGTCCTGCGGCATCTCGACCGGCACGCCGACCAGCGTCGAAACGCCGGTCGTGTTGACGATGTCGCTGTCGACCGCCACCAGCGACGTCCAGGCGGTCACCAGCCGGTGCCGCAGCCCCAGGGCGACGATCGCTTCTTTCACGTCGTCGCGCTGGCCGTCGTGCATCTGTCGATCGAGCTGGTGGATGCGGGCGCGGGCCCACAGACGCCCGAGCGCGGCGTGATCCTCGGCGCGCTGCGGGAAGCGGGCGGGGATGCGCAGCGACCAGCGGCGGCCCATCCGCGTGCCGGTGACGACGACCGTCCCGTCGGCCGGCTCCCGGTATCGCCCGTGCACGATCACCTGCTGCCCGGCGAACAGATCGGGGAGCAGCGCCGGCTCGAGATCCTCGACCTCGACGTCCTCCCAGTCGAGGCGGATGTCGGTCAGGACCGGCATGTCGATCCGCTCCACGAAGCGGCGCACCATCTCGCCCGCGGTCTCGCGCGGCGCCAGGAAGGCGGCTGCGCCCCGCCCCTCCTCGGCCAGCCCCTCCAGCAGGAAGCGGTTGACCGACGAGCCGATGCCGAACGAAAACAGCCGGGCGCCGCCGAGGAGCCGGCGGACCTCGCCGAGAATCTCCCGCTCGTTGCCGATGTAGCCGTCGGTCAGGAAAGCGACGATGCGCAGCCGGCGCGGGTCGGCCGGCGCCTGCAGCGCGGCCCGGATGCCGCTGATCATCTCGGTCCCCCCTTCGCCGTTCAGGCCGTCGAGGTAGGCGAGGGCGCGGGCGACGTTACCAGGCGTCGGCTCGAGCGGCTGCGCCCCCAGGCCGGAGGCGCGCTCGGAGAAACGGACGATCTGGAAGGTGTCGCCGGGCCGCACCGATCGGAGCGCCTGCCGCACGACCTCCTTGGCGGCCTCCAGCGGCGCGCCGCGCATCGAGCCGGAGCAGTCGAGGACGAATACCAGCTCACGCGGCGCCGCCTCCTCGTCGCGCGGCGCCGCCGGCGGCTGCAGGAGGAGGGCGAACACCCCCGGCTCGTCCTCGTTGCGCGGGTCGCGCCAGGCCATGATGCCGGCCTCGGGCGCGCCGCCGCCGACCTTCCAGGTGACCCGGACGTCGCGGTCGAGCCGCGCCCCCGGATCGAGCGCGACGCGGGCGCGGCGCGCGTCGACCCGCCGGATGGTCACCGGGTGCGACGGCGAGCCGAGGTCGCGGATCGGCACCCCGCCCTCGACGTCGACCGTCAGGTCGAGCCGCTGGCCGGTCCTCCCTTCCCTATCGACGACCGGCGGCGCGATCAGCCCCGGATCGGTCTGCCGGGCCGGGATGAACCGCGGCCCGACGACGGTCGGGAAGACCCAAGCGCAGCCGCCGTCCTCGCAGGTGATCGCGTGGTCGAACTCAAGGATGACCCGCAGGCGCGCCCCGGGCATCAGATTGGCGACCTGCTGCGCGAAGACGTTCGCCCGCTCCTGATCGAGGAGACCGGCGAGCCGCCCTTCCCGGCGCGCCCGCTCGTAGATCGCCCGGGCCTCCTCGCGGCGCTTCATGTCGGATCGGATCAGCCGCTCGCCGATCTGCATCCGCATGTCGGTGACGGCGGCGTTCTCCGGCAGCGGAAGGATGTACAGCCCGTCGACCGCGAGGCGGTTCGGGTTCTCCCAGGTCTGGGTGACGACGACGTGCGCCACCGGCCCGGTGACCAGGGCGCGGACCTCGGTGCTGCGCAGCAGGAACGGGTACGCCACGGCCTCCGCGCCGTCGAAGTCGCGATCCTCGGGAGCGTCCTGGCGATGCCACGTTGGCGGGTCCTGCTCGTCGTCGATGAGCACGTCCGCGATGGCGACGCCCGCGCCGCCGGCGGCCGGCGGCACGCCCCCCGGTCCGAAGCACAAGAGCGCGGCGAGCGCCGCGCCGATCAGCAACCGATCACGAATCTGCATGTGAGCCTCCTGTTGTCGGAGAGTGAGACAGGGCCGGCGACGGCGAGTTCCGCGTCGCGGGGCCGGCGAATTCCCGTCGGCGCGACGGGAACCGTCGCCGGCCGGGCCGGTCCAATGGAGCAGTGACGCAATGCAGACTTTTGCCAGCTGGCGTGTCATGCTGTCGGGCGTGAGGCGCGACGACGCTGCCACAACGCAGGGTGATGAGGCGGTCGCGGCGGCCGCCGAGGCCGCGCTCATCGACCGCGCCCGCCGGGGGGATCGTGATGCGTTCGACGGGCTGGTCCGACTCCACCTCCCGCGCGTCTGGGCGGTCGTCTGGAGGATGCTCCGGCAGCGCGAGGACACGGAGGACGTCGTCCAGGAAGTGTTCCTGGCGGCCTTCCAGGGGTTGCCCGGCTACCGGGGCGACGCGCGCCTGTCGACCTGGCTGCATCGGATTGCCGTCAGCCGGGCGATCAACCATCTTCAACGGGTCGAGGAGCGGGCCAGCCGGGCCCGGCTGCAGCTCGACGACATACTACTGGACGGGCTGCCGGTCGCGGCCGGCCCTGGCGAGTCACCGTTGCAGTCCCTGCAGGCCGGCGAGCTGCAGCGCCGCCTGGCCGAGTGCCTCGAGAAGCTCCCGGGGCCGTTCCGGGCGATCCTGGCGCTGCGCGATGTCGACGAAACGCCGTACGAGGCGATCGCCGCGACCCTGGGGATTGCCCTCGGCACCGTGCGCTCGCGCCTGGCGCGCGCCCGTATGGCGCTGCGGCAGTGCGTGAGCGGGGAGAGAGCATGAGCCAGAATCGCCCGGCGAACGGCGACCACCCGAAGGAGCTGATCTCCGCCTATCTGGATGGCCAGCTCGAGGCGCCCGACCGGGTGCGGGTCTTCGAGCACCTGCGCGTCTGCGACGCCTGCCGCTGGCTGCTGTCCGATTACCGGGCGCTGGCGCTCGCCGCCCGGCGCGAGGGGGCGCCGCCGGTCCCCGCCGACCTCGCCAATAGGATCGGCAAACGGATCGACGCCGAGCCGGTTGCGCGGTTCACCTGGCGGCGGCGCCTGGTCACGGCCGCGCGCCTGCCGCTCGCCACCGCCGCCGCAGTGCTGGTCTTGGCGTCGCTGTGGATCGTCTGGCGCGGCCGGCTCCCCGGCGAGCGGCTCGCGGAGGCCCCGCCCCCCGCGCCACCGGCAGAAGCCTCGGCCCCGGGGGTCGCGGCAGGCGGCGACGCCGGCGTCGGGTCGGGGGTCGCCGGCAAGGTCGGGAATTTCGGGTACGCGGGCGGCCGTCAACGTGCCGACTGGCGGGAAGCCGGCGACCAGGATGCCGGCCGTCCGAAGGCGCCTGCCGCTGAAGCTCCGGGCGGTCAGGCTCCCCCCAGGCTCGAACGCACGCTCGCGGCGCCTGCTCAGAAGCCAGATCAGAAGAAGGATGATGTCGCGCATGACATGGTCGCCCTCGAAGAGAAGCAGACTGCGGCCCGGTCGGTGCGGGGGATTCCGCCACCGGAAGCGAATGCTCGGGCGGTCGCAGCCGCGCCGGAAGTCGCGCCGGCGCCCGCGCAGGAGTCCACGTCGGGACCCGCGCCGGGGACCGCTGTGGAACCGGCATCGGCCGGCGTGATGGCCGTCGCGCCGGGCGTCGCGGCCGATGTGAACACGCAAGCGGTCGCCGCAGCCGTTCCGACCCTCGTCTTCGTGTTGCCGGAGGCGAGGGTGACGATCCTGCCCGATTCCCGGGTCAATTTCGCGGCCCGCAACTATGACTGCACGGTGCCGGCCACCGGGCCGGACGACACGGCGGCGATCGGAGAGCTGCGCGACCTGGCTCGACAAGGTCAACCGGCCGGCGCGGCTGCCGGATCCGGCCCGGCGGCCGGGGCTCAGGCTGCGACCGCGGCTCCGCCGGCGGGGGTCGCGCCGCCTGCGGCTGGCGTGATCCTCCCGTCGGGCGTTTCCGGAAAGCTGATCATCCCCGTGCCGCCGGCCACCGGCTCGCTGTCGCCCGACCTGGCGGCGCGGATGCACGTCCGCCTCTGGGCCCTCATGCGCGAGCGCCTGCTTGCCCGCGCCGAGGCGCAGTGCGGTCCGGTCCCCGAGGCGCTGCAGCAATTCCGCTGAGCGCCGCCGCCAGGGGCCCCCTCTCCCTCCCGAGCACGCTTCCGTAACCGGCCGCAATCCCTCCGAAACCCTCTCCCGTGGCGGATTTCGTCATTGATCCGCGCCGCGTCCGGCGGCGATATTCACTGCTGGTCCGCACGGGCCACAGGCTCCGGATGCTTCGCACGGTCCGGATGGAGGCCGCGTCATGGAGTCCAGGCAACCCCGGCGCCTCATCAGGCTGCTCGCGCTCGGCGCCCTGCTCGGCGCCGCAGTCGGCCTGGCGGCGCCGCGGCCGGCCCGCGCCGCCCCGGCGGTCGCGGCCACTGTCGATGAAGCGACCATCGCGCGGCATCTCTCCCCCTCCCCGGACATCGACGGCCTGAAGCGTCTCGGGCCGGGAGTCATGCCGGTCCTCGCCTCCATGTACGAACGCGCCGACGCGCAGGGGCGGACCCACCTCGCCTGGGTGTTCTACAGCCTCGGCATGAAGTCGCCCGACGCCAAGCGCGTCCTGATGCGCGACGTCCACACCGGCAACTCCGAGCTGCGCCTGCAAGTGCAGTGGGCGCTCGGCCGCGTCAGCAACGACGACGACGTGGTCGACGTCCTGCTGGAGAACATGCAGGGCGATTCCAATCCGCTGTTCCGCGACAAGGCGGCCTGCGCCCTGGCGCACGACCAGATCTTCCTGACCGAGTCGCAGAAGGCGCGGCTGTTCGAGCGGCTGATCGCGGCGCTGGCCGACCCGAAGCTGCAAGTGCGGGACATCGCCCTCAAGGCGTTGCAGATTCACACCGGGCAGACGAAGGGGTTCGAACCGAACGGCACACCGGCGAGCCGCGAGGCGAGCCTCCGCGCGTGGCAGGCATGGCTGCAGGAATATCGCGCCGGCCTGTGAGGCGCGCCGCCGTCCTGGCGCTGGCGCTGCTGCCCGCCGCCGTCGGTCTCGTGCGCCCACGCCCGGCCGGCGCCGCTCCCGCCGGCGGCGGGGCCGGCGGGCCCGATGCGGGCCACACGCTGGTGTCGTACTCGTTCGACGACGGCCAGCTCGCCACCGGGCCAGACACCTTCGCCGTGTTCGAGAAGTCGAAGGGCCGGGTGCACCTGTCGACCGAGTTCCGCCTGAGCGGCTACCGGTCGGTCGAGATCCGCGATGTCGCCGACGACGGCGCCTTCCCCGAGCTGCAGGGGTACTTCCCGATTCGCGACAAGGGGCGGCTGTACGCCCACTTCGCCCTGATGGTCGTCGACCCGCGCGAGCAGCTCAACGTCGCGCTCGCCGGACCGGACTGGTTCACCATGCGCCAGGGCGGGATCGCCTTCTGGCTGCAGACGCGCGGTGGCTTCCTCTATCACTACAGCGACAGCATGCCGAAGCGCCTCCTGCCGGTGCGGCCGTTCGCCTGGTACGTCTTCGACGTCGCCTACGACATCGCCGCCGGCACTTACGACCTGACGATCCGCGAGGAAGGCCGCCCGCAGCCGACCGCCTCGCTCAAGGGGCAGCCCAACGCCTTCAACCAGCCGGGCTCGGCCGTCGACAAGTTCTCGTTCATCGGCGACAACGGCCACGACACCTCGAACGTCGACTACTACGTCGACGACGTCATGGTGAACGCCGACGTGCCGATCCCGCAGGCGTCGTTCGTCGCCCCGGGCCGCCGCAAGCTGTTCATGGACGAGTGGAATGACGCCATCAGGACGCAGCGCGCCCGGCCCGGCTGCCTGCCGGTCACCGACCTCGGCGATTTCGGCCTCGGCGAGGCGGAGATCGCGGCGATGAAAGCGAGCGGCGGTCTCGCGGCCCTCGCCGCCGTGCTGGCCGGGACGGCCGGCTTCGCGCAGGACCCCTCATCCTCCGCCATCCTGCGCGCCGTGTCGCTTTACAGCGACGGCTGCGCGGCCCTCGGGCGCGGGGACGGCGCCGGCGCGCTCGCCAAGTTCGAAACGGCGGCCCGGCTCGCCCCGGCCGGGCGGATCTACGAGCTGTCGGCGGTCCTCGCCCTGGCGGCCTCGAAACGCTGGGACGCGGTCGTCGAGCGGATGGGCGCGCTGGCGTCGGTTTGGGGCGACGACGCCCGCTTCGGCCTCGCCCTGGCCCGTCTCGGCGTCATGCGCGACAACCTCGACGAGGCGGAGCAGTGGCTGCGCCGGCCGGCCGAGTCGATGCTCGACGACTTCGGCGACGAGTCGGTGCGCCGCCTGTGGGCCGGCGAGGCCGACGAGGACACCATG
>JAGYID010000022.1 GCA_018606725.1 Acidobacteriota bacterium | reverse complement strand
CGGGAGCGACGAGCGGCGTTGCGCCTGTACGGCGTCCTGTGCCGTAGCCGGGCGCAACGACCGCGTCCCCGCCAACCCCACTCCGGGCCGCCCACGCGCACAGGGAACATTGCAGTGCGCCAGCCGAAGTCTTGACGGGCGGCCGGCAGGAAAGGTACGCTCCCGCGGTTTCGCAGGGTTCGCAGAAGCTTCATCATCAAGATCGGGGCCGCCGGGACGCCGGGGCGGTCCCTGTTCCGTACGCGAGTTCGGGGAGGATGTCCATGGACGTAGGTATCGTTCTGCCTCTGGTTGTCGGGATCAGCGTCCTGTCGCTGGCGGTGGCGGGCCTGCTGGCGCGGCAGGTGCTCGCCGCCGACACCGGGAAGCCCGAGATGCGCGCCATCTCGGATGCGATCCGCGAGGGCGCCGAGGCGTTCCTGCGGCGGCAGTACCGGACCATCGCGCTCCTGGCGGTCGTCGCGGCGCTGCTCATCTTCGCCTTCTACTACATCAACAGCGAGGTGAAGAACATCGCCGAGATGGGCGCCGGCACCTACTGGCGGATCACCATCTCCTTCGTCACCGGTGCTTTGTGCTCGGCGATTGCCGGCTACATCGGCATGTTCGTGTCGATCCGCGCCAACATCCGGACCGCCGCGGCGGCGATGACCAGCCTGAACCGGGCGTTGCAGATCGCCCTGCGCGGCGGCGCGGTGTCCGGCCTGTCGGTGGTGGCGATGAGCCTGCTGGGCGTCGGCGGCCTGTTCTGGCTGTTCGGGGGCATGAGCGACTACCGGCACGTGCCGCTGCAGATCGTCGGCTTCGCGTTCGGCGCCTCGTTCGTGGCGCTGTTCGCCCAGCTGGGCGGCGGCATCTACACCAAGGCGGCCGATGTCGGCGCCGACCTCGTCGGCAAGGTCGAGGCCGGAATCCCCGAGGACGACCCGCGCAATCCGGCGGTCATCGCGGATCTCGTCGGCGACAATGTCGGCGACTGCGCCGGCCGCGGCGCCGACCTGTTCGAGTCGACCGCCGCCGAGAATGTCGGGGCGATGATCCTCGGGATCGCCCTCTACCCGGTGTTCGGCCTGGGCGGCATCCTGTTCCCGCTGCTGGCCCGCGCCTTCGGTCTGCTGGCGACCATGGCCGGCGTGTTCAGCGTCCGTTGCAAGGAAGACGAAGACCCGATGCACGCCCTCAATCGCGGCTACCTGGTCACCACCATCCTGGCGATGCTCGGATTCGCCGCCAGCGTCTTCCTGCTGCTGCGCCCGGTCGGCGAGGTCGCCAGCACCGTCAAACAGGGGTACCTGCTGGCCGCCGGCATCATCGGCATCCTGACCGCCTACGCCTTCGTCTGGATCACCCAGTACTACACCGAGTACCGCTACCGGCCGGTGCGCTCGATCGCCGAGGCGTCGCGCACGGGGCCGGCGACCAACATCATCTCCGGCCTGGCGGTCGGCTTCGAGTGCACCGGGCTGCCGGTGCTGACGGTGTCTGCCGCACTCATGGGCTCCTACTGGTGCGGCCGCGAGGCGCTCGGCGGGGTTCCCGGCGCCGGGCTGTACGGCACCGCCATCGCCACCATGGGGATGCTCGCCCCCTGCGCCTACATCCTGGCGATGGACACCTTCGGCCCCATCACCGACAACGCCGGCGGCATCATCGAGATGTCCAAACAGCCGGAGGAGATCCGCCGGAAGACCGACCGGCTCGACGCCGTCGGCAATACGACCAAGGCGCTGACCAAGGGGTACGCCATCGGATCGGCGGCGCTCGCCGCCTTCCTGCTGTTCCGCGCCTACCTCGACGAGGTCACCAAGATCACCGGCCTCGACATCAAGGTCGATCTGACGCGCGTCCCGGTGTTCGTCGGCGGGCTGCTCGGCGCCACGCTGGTGTTCGTGTTCTCGTCGATGGCGATCAAGGCGGTGGGCAAGGCGGCCCAGGTCGTCATCACCGAAGTGCGGCGGCAGTTCAAGGAGAACCCCGGCATCATGCAGGGCACGGCCAAGCCGGACTACGCCCGCTGCGTCGATATCGTGACCGTCGCGGCCCTCAAGGAGATGGTGCTGCCGGGGCTGCTGGCGGTCCTCACCCCGGTGGCGGTCGGCTGCAGCTTCAAGTACCTGTCGAGCTCGGGTCAGATCGGGGCGGAGGCGGTGGCCGCGCTGCTGATGGTCGGCACCATCGCCGGCATCCTGATGGCGACGGTCATGAACAACGGTGGCGGCGCCTGGGACAATGCCAAGAAGTACATCGAGTCGGGGCTCTTCCTGGTCGACGGCAAGGTGGTCGGCAAGCGCTCCGACCCCCACAAGGCGGCGGTCGTCGGCGATACCGTCGGCGATCCGTTCAAGGACACGGCCGGACCGTCGTTGCACGTCCTGATCAAGCTGCTGTCGACGATCACCCTGGTGCTGGCGCCGCTGTTCATCATCTAGCCCGGGTTTCTCACCGGTCTTCTGCTGCGACCGCGATTAGAGATCGTTCCCGGAATACGACAGGTTGAAGCTCTTGTTGCAGAGCGGGAAGTCCGGGACGATGTTCTTCAGCAACGCGAAGGTCAGCGGCCGCCAGTTGACGAACGACGGGTCCTTGATCTTGACCCGGTCCAGCCGGTCGTCGGCCCCCGCCAGGACCCAGTGGATGATCCCGCCGCGCCATCCCTCGACGAGACCGAAGGCGCTCTGCCCGGGCGGCAGGGGCGGCAGCGGGCAGGCGAAGTCCCCGCCCGGCAGCGCTTCGACGGCCTGGGCGATCAGCCCGGCCGACTCGCGGACCTCCTCCACCCGGATCATCGCCCGCGCCTCGACGTCGCCCGTCTCCAGGACGGGCACTCTGAATGTCAATCCGCCGTAGGCCGCGAACGGGTGATCCCGCCGGACGTCCCGGTCGATGCCCGAGGCGCGCGCCACGTAACCGACCGCGCCGTGATCGAGCGCCGTGCGTCGCGTCAGGCGGCCTGCTCCCCGGAGGCGATCGACCAGCATGCTGTTGTCGAGGCAGATCGCGACCAGCTCGTCGAAGTCGGCCCGCAGCCGGTCGATCGCGGCCGGCAGCGCGCTGGCGCCTTCGAGGTCGCGTTGCAGGCCGCCGGGGCGCAGCATGCCGCGCATCAGGCGGTGGCCGGTGAGACGCGCGTTGGTCCTCATCAGGATTTCCCGGATGCGGGCGGCGTGCGCCTGCGCCACCGCGAAGCCGGTGTCATTGACGATGGCGCCGAAGTCGGTGACGTGGTTGTACAGGCGCTCCAGCTCCAGGAGGATGACGCGGGCATGCAAGGCCCGCGGCGGCGGCTCGATGTCGGCGAGCGCTTCGATCGCCTGGCAGTACGCCAGCGGGTGACCGACCGAAGTGTCGCCCGCGATCCGCTCCGCGAGCTCGACCCCGTCCCCGGGCCTCCGCCCCTCGAACAGCTTCTCGGTTCCCTTGTGGGTGAAGTACAGGCGCGCCTTCATGTCGATGATGGTCTCGCCGTCGGCGCTGAAGCGGAAATGCCCCGGCTCGATGATGCCGGCGTGCACCGGTCCGACGGGGATCTCGTACAGGCCATCGCCCTCGACCCGCCGGAACGGAAACGGCCGTCCGTCGTCGACCCACGCGCCCGGCGGCGGGGCGTCCTTGCGCAGCGGGTGATAGTCCTCCGGCCAGAAGCCGTGGCGCACCAGAGGGCGCGGGTCCGGGTGGCCGACCGGCGTCAACCCGAGCTGGTCGCGGATTTCCCTCTCGTAGCGCGACGCCGGATAGGAGATCGTCGCGATCGACGGGAAGCGTGCGTCGGCGGGCGGCACATCGACGGCGAGCTCGACGAAACGGTCGGCCACCGGGTCGCCGAACAGGTAATGGATCGCGAAGACGCCCCGGTCGGCGCGGCGATCGGTCGCCAGCATGAGGTCGAGTTCGAGCCGGCGCGCCAGCAGATCGGCGGCGCCGCCCGCGACCGCCTCGCGGGCCAGACCGCAGCGCAGGACCCGGCCGCGCGCCTCCAGCCCGGTGGCGCCGCGGCCCTCGAGAACCGGCGTCAGATCATCGAACTTCGGCGGCGCGCTCATCCGTAGACGACCTCGACTGCGCTCCGCAGCAGCGAGGCGAGCGGCCCCGGGATCACCAGCCCCAGGATCACCAGGATCGCCAGACTGAGGGCGATCGGCACGTAGCGCGCCGCGGGCAGGTCGCCGCGGTGGATCGCTTCGGGAGGCGATCCGTACAGCATCCGGCTCACGTGGCCCAGGAGCGAGATGAAAATCAGCAGCACCATGAGCAGGACGAAGCCGGTGAGGCGCGGGTAGCCCGCAGCGAACCCCGCCCGGATCAGGAGGAACTCTGACAGGAACAGCCCGAACGGCGGCAGCCCCAGCAGGCCGAGGATGCCGGCCAGGAACAGCCCGCCGGCGAGCGGCATCGTCTTCAAGAGACCGCTGACGCCGGAGACCCGCGTCGTGCGGTAGCGGTGCAGGATTTCCCCCGACAGGAGGAAGACCGTCGACTTGGCGGCGGCGTGCGACAGCAAGTGGAGCAACGCGGCCGGCAATCCGGCGGGACCGAAGCCGAAGCCCAGGCACGCCAGGCCGACGTGCTCGACGCTGGAATACGCCAGCATCCGTTTGTAATGCGCCTGCCGGACCAGGAGCGCCGCAGCGACGGCCACGCTCAGGGCTCCGATGATCATCAGCATGTGGTCGGTGAACCCGTCCCCCACGCACGCGTCGGTGACCGCCTTCCAGCGCAGCACGGCGTACAGCGCCACCGGCAGCAGCGCCCCCGACATCATCGCCGATATCGGCGCCGGCGCCTCCGAGTGGGCGTCCGGCAGCCAGGTGTGCATCGGCGCCAGCCCCGCCTTGGTGCCATACCCGATGAGGACGAAGACGAACGACAGACGCATGATGTCGGGGTCGAGACGATCGGCGACCCGCACCAGCACCGACCAGTTGAGCGCGCCATCGGTCGGGCCGACCCGGGCAACGAAGTCGAAATATCCGAGCACGGTCCCGACGAACGCCAGCGCGATCCCGATCGAGCCGATCAGGATGTATTTCCAGGACGCCTCGATGGCCCCCTCCGATCGCTCCAGGCCGATCAGGAAGGCGGTCGCGATGGTCGTTGCCTCGACCGCCACCCACATGATGCCGACGTTGTGAGCCGTCACCGCCAGCAGCATGGTGAAGATGAAGACGTTGGTCAGGGCGTGGAAGCGGCGTAGCCG
Organism: Acidobacteriota bacterium; assembly: GCA_018606725.1. Taxonomy (GTDB): domain Bacteria; phylum Acidobacteriota; class Polarisedimenticolia; order Gp22-AA2; family Gp22-AA2; genus JAGYID01. Next base: position 32,825 of record JAGYID010000022.1, on the reverse strand, counting down.
ATCCTCGCCCAGCCGGCCATCGGATCGCTCGCGATCCAGGTATGACCGGCCGAATACAGTCGAGACGCAGGCGCCGCCTGCGACCAGGAGGGCGAACACCGCCGACAGGCTGTCGGCGCGCAGGAACTCCATCGGCCCCAGGACGATGGCCGCCCCGTCCAGGCAGCGCCGCGCCAACAGGATGGCAATGACGAACGTCGCCACGGAGAGCGACGCCGACGCGATCCCGACCCAGCGCCGATACGGCCGCACCAGCCACGACAGCGCGGCGGCGAGCAGCGGCGAACCGAGCAACGGAATCAGGAGCACGGTCTCTCCTCAGTGACGCAGCGAGCGCAGCCGATCGACGTCGGTGGTCTCGAAGGCGTCGCGGATGCGGTAGACGAAAACCTGCATGACCAGGAACCCCAGCAGCACGTCCAGGAACACGCCCAGCTCGACGATCAGCGGCACGCCATAGGTCGCCAGCACCGCCAGCAGCGCGATGCCGTTCTCCATGACCAGGAAGCCGACGATTTGCGACAGCGCGCTGCGCCGGCTGGCGACGATGAACAGCCCGACGAACACGGAGGCCAGGGCCAGGGGCATTCCGCCGCGGGTCGGCAGATGGCTGAGCGCGACGACCGGCTGAGCGACGGCGTAGGCGACCAGCGTCAGAATCCCCGCGATCGCCAGGCTGACCGGCGTATTGACGTAGGGACGCACGTCGGCGTCCGCCCCGACGTGGCGCTGCACCCGGCGCAGCGCCGCCGGCATGAAGACCACCTTGAGGGCGAACATCAGCAGGGCCACCAGGACCAGCTCCCGATCACGCTCCCGGGCGGCCAGCACCAGCACGGCGACGACGATGAAGAACGACTGCCGCGCGAACGCGTGGATGTAGGCCGGCAGACTCCGCCGCCACAGGATGGCGATGCCGGCGAGCAGCACCAGGCTCGAGGCCAGGGTCATCACCGTGGTGAAAATTTCGACACTCACCGCTCACTCCACCAGGAACGACGAGGTGATCGCCAGGAGCGCCAGCAGGAACGACACGCTCAGCAGCTCCGGGACCCGGAACAGGCGCAGCTTGGCGAGCCGGGTCTCCAGGACGGCCACGGCCGCCGCCAGCAGCGCGACTTTGACGATCAGGATCGCCGCCGCGACAAGGACGGCCGACGCGCCGGGGTTCAGCGCCACGCCCCACGGCAGGCCGAGGTTCGCCAGCAGGCTGAGGAACACGAAGAACTTCAGGAAGGCCGCCCACTCGAGGAGGGCCAGGGAACGCCCCGAGTACTCCAGGATCATCGCCTCGTGGATCATCGTCAGCTCGAGGTGCGTCGCCGGATTGTCGACCGGCAGGCGGCCGGCCTCCGCCAGCATGACGATGAACAGCGCCGCCAGCGCCATCAGGTGCCCCGGGCTCAGGGCTCCGCCCGGGTCCTCGATGGCCCGCGCCACGATGCGGCCGAGATTGGTCGAACCGGCCGGGACCGCCAGCGCGAACACCGCCAGCGCGATCGTCGGCTCCGCCAGCGCCGCGATGGTCAGCGCCCGGCTGCTGCCCATGCCGCCGAACGCCGAGCCCGGGTCGAGCCCGGCGAGACCGATGGCGAACGTGCCGAGGAGCAGGAGGTAGACCACCACGATCAGATCCCCGGCCCGGTCGATCGGCAGCGGTGCCGCCAGCATCGGCACCAGCAGCGCCACGGCGAGCGTGCTGGCGAACACGACGTACGGCGCGACCCCGAAGATCCAGGAGGCGTTCCGCGACACCACCATCTCCTTGCCGAACAGTTTGGCGAGCTCGCGGTACGGCTGCCAAGGCGGCGCCCCGCGCCTCCCCTGAAGCCGCGCCTTGATGAAACGCACCAGCCCGACGATGCCGGGCGCAAGCAGCAACGCCAGGAGACCCTGCAGGACCTCGACCAGGATCGCGCCGAGGCCGGTCGCCCCGCCGCCGGCGCCGATCACATCCACCTCGCCAGCAGCAGGAACGCCAGCAGCGCCGCGAACACGTAGGCGATATACAGGTGCACGGAGCCCGACTGGATGAGGCGGCCCGATCCGCCCAGCGGGCGCAGGAGACGCCGGATCGCCCCGGCGAGGTCCTCTTCGAGCCAGGCGCGCACGCGCGTCCGATATCCGATGGATCGGACGAAGTACTTCGACTCCGGATGGAATTCAATCGTCAGGTCGCGCGTCGGTCGCAGCAGGTCGCCGAAAACCCTCAGGAGAGGTTCGGCAAAGGCCGCGGCGGTGTACTCCATGCGCGACGTCTGGCCGATCCGGCCGCAGCCCCAGGTTTCCCCGACGCGCCGCCGGCGGGAGGCCAGCAACCGCACGGCGCCCCAGGCGGCCGCCGCCGACCCGAGCAGGAGCAGCGCCAGGACCGCCGGTGCGATCCGCCCGAACCCATCGCGCACCTCGAAGCCGGCGTCGAGCCGGAAGCTCGCCGACGACGGGTCGAGCCACGGCACGGCGGCGAGCGCCGCGGCGGTGAAGCGCCCGAACGACGGCGCCAGAATCCCCAACAGGACGCAGGCGGCGGCCGGGATCAGCATCGCCAGGCGCATGAGGCGGGGCGACTCGGCCGCCTCGGCCGCAGCCCGGCCGCGCGGCAGCGCCAGGAAGGTGATCCCGAACGCCTTCACGAAGCAGGCGGCCGCCAGACCCCCGGTCAGGGCCAGGGCCCCGACCGACATCGCCATGGCGACCGCGAACAGCGGCCCCGCCACGCCGACGCCGGCCATCAGCGACTGGAACAGCAGCCATTCGCTCGCGAAGCCGTTGAGCGGCGGCAGGGCGGCGATGGCCATGGCGCCGACGAGAGTGCAGGCGGCCGTCCACGGCATCCGCTTGATCAGCCCGCCCATCGCCTCCAGGTCGCGCGTGCCGGTGGCGCGCACGACGCTGCCGGCGCCCATGAACAGCAATCCCTTGAAGGCGGCGTGGTTGAAGGCGTGGAACAGAGAAGCCAGCAGCGCCAGCGCCGCCAGGTCGCCCCGGCCGGCGCCGTGGAACACCAGCCCGAGGCCGGCCCCCATGAAGATCAGGCCCAGGTTCTCGATGCTGCTGTAGGCGAGGAGCCGTTTCAGGTCCCGCTCCAGCAGGGCGTAGAGCACGCCGTAGAGGGCCGAGATGATCCCGAGGGCGAGCGCCAGGCCGCCCCACCACGGCGGTCCTCCCCCCAGCAGGTCGAAGACGACGCGCAGGAAGCCGTACAGACCGAGCTTGAGCATCGCGCCCGACATCAACGCCGAGACATGGCTGGGCGCGGCCGGGTGGGCGCGCGGCAGCCAGCCCTGCAGCGGCACAAGCCCCGCCTTGGAGCCGAATCCGAACAGCGCCATCAGGAACATCGCGTTGCGCGCACCGGTTCCGAGGCCGTACGACGCGCCGCGGATGTCGGCGAAGGCGCCACCGCTGGTGCGCGCCGCGAGCAGCAGCAGGCAGGCGGCAATCAGCAGAAAGCCGGCGTGTGCCATCCCGGCATACCAGCGGCCCGCGCCCCGGCGCTCCTCGGTCGCGCCGTCGCCGACCACCAGCAGGAGCGAGCAGACCGCCATTCCTTCCCAACAGAGCAGGAAGGTGAAGACGTTGCCGGCCGCCACCACCAGGCTCATCGACAGGATGAACAGCGCGGTGAGCGCGCCGGCGACGCGGCCCCCGTCCGCGGCGTGCGCTCCGCCGGCGGCGTCGGGCGCGGCGGGCGAGGCCAGGTAGTCCGGGGCGTAGATCGCCGCGGGCAGCACCACCAGGCCGATCAGGCAGAGGAAAAATCCGCCGAGAGGGTCGAGCTCGAGCAGCAACGCCAGACCCGGCAGGGACGATGGGAGCTCCCAGCCGACCGGCTGGCCGGTGATCACGACGCGCGCGCCCGCGACTGCGCCGGCCAGGGCCCCCAGGGCCAGGCACGCCGCGGCGGGACGCCGCCCGCGGGCGGGCGGCAGGGCGAGCGCGGTGACGGCGCCGGCGGCGTAGGCTGCGAGCATCAGCAACAGGAACATCAGCGGCGGCTCGCTGTGGAGCCTGTCCGGGAATCAGCCCGGCTCCCGGGCTCCGGCAGGCGGTCGAGCGCCTTCAGGATGCCGGCCAGGATGTCGGCCGGCTCGGGTGGGCATCCGGGGACGTGCGCGTCGACCGGGATCACCGAGGCGACCGGGCCGCTCACGCCGTAGCCGCCGCGGAAGACGCCGCAATCGTGCGCGCAGTCGCCGATCGACACGACCAGCTTTGGATCGGGCGTCGCCTCCCAGGTCTTGCGCAGCGGCACCTCCATGTTGCGGGTCACCGGTCCGGTCACCAGCAGCAGGTCGGCGTGCCGCGGCGAGGCGACGAAATGGATGCCGAATCTCTCGCAATCGTAAATGGGGTTGGGCAGTGCGGCGATTTCGATCTCGCAGCCGTTGCACGAACCGGCGTCGACCTGGCGGATGGCGAGCGCCCGCCCCAGGAGGCGCCGGGTCCGGTCCTCGATGCGCCGCGCCAGGTCGAGGGTGCGGCCCGCCTCAATCGACAGAGGCTCGGTGACGATCCCGGTGCGCCAGATCTTCGCGAAGAGTTTCGCCATCACGAGGCTCGAGCGGGGCGCATTATGACAGTAGAATGGCCGCATGGATAGAGCGCGCCTCCCCGTGCTTGCGGCGCTGCTCCTCGCGCTGGCGACCCCGGCGCGCGCCATCCAGCGCGAGGTCTTCCGGGACGTCCGCGGGCGCTACGAGCGGATGACCCTGCGGCTGCGGATCGATTTGCGGCGTTCGGTGAACGCCGCCTCTCCGAACGTCGTCAGCCTCGATGGCGTGGGTTACGGGAGCGAGCGGGCCCCGGTGCTGTTCGACCGTTTCGAGAGGGTGTTCATCGAACGGGTGAACGACGAGGGGGGCACCCGGTTGACGCTGACGGTCTATCGAAGCGAGGACGAGGCCCGCACGCTGCGGGCGACCGACATCCCGCAGCCGGGCAACCCGAACCCGATGTTCGGTCGCACCATGGCGATGTGGGCCCAGAGCGGCAGCACCAGCGTCGAACTTTCCCTGAAGGCCGGCAAGAAGGACCAGGCGGGGCAGCTGGCGGAAATCGAGGCGCTGCTCGACCGCGTGTTCTACGTGTCGGGCGAGCCGCCGCGCCGGGAGCTCGAGGACCACATCCGCCGCCACCGCGGCACACCGGTCGGCCGGCTGCACGACATCACCGGTCTGACCCCCGAGGAGATTCGTGCGATCGTCCAGGAACCGGTCGCGCCCTGAGCCGCGGCGCATCGAGGCGTCGGCGCTGCGCCTCACCGCCGCGTACGTCCGGGCCCTCCGCGAGGTGCGGCCGAGGGTCGCCGCGACCGCCCTGCCGGTCGCCGGCGGACTGGCGGTGTACGCCGGCATCGGCTCGCCGCTGACGCAGGCGTTCGGGCTCGGCCTCGGCGTCCCGGTCCTCGACGCCGACCTGGCCGTTCTCGAGGAGTTCTATCAGAGCCGCGGCGTGCCGGCCGAGATCGATCTCTCCACGCGGGCGGATCCGTCCCTGCGGGCGCTCCTGGACAAGCGCGGCTACCGGCCGGGGCGGCGGACGCTCGGCCTGGCGGCGTCGCTGCCCGGCTCTCCCCCGCCGGCCGCGGCATCGTCCGCCGTCCGGGTCCGCCGGACGACGCCGGATCAGTTCGCCCAGTGGATCGCGGTCGTAGCGCGCGGCTTCGTCGAACAGTCCGAGCGGCCGCTGCTCGTCACCGACATCTACGAGACGTTCCGCCGCATGCCGGAGATCGGCTGCTTCCTGGCGACCATCGAGGAGCAGCCGGCCGGCGGCGCGGCGCTCGCCTGCGAAGGCGGCGTCGCGCACCTGTTCGGCGCCAGCACGCTGCCGTCCTTCCGCGGTCGCGGGGTTCACGCGGCGCTGCTGCGCGAGCGCCTGGCGACCGCGGCCGCCGCCGGCTGCGATCTCGCCTGTCTCGGCGCCCAGCCCGACGGCCCGGCGCACCGCAACGCGCTGCGCGCCGGCTTCGAGGTGGTCGCCGACCACACCGCGATGATCCTCGACCCGCGCGGCGGCGCGGAGATCCTGTTGCACTACTGATCGGCGCCGGGGTTCCGGGGTCCCGCCCGTATGCCGGGACAGGCTCCTAGTCGAAGGTGACGCGGACGAAGTGCCGCTTGCCGACCTTGATGAGGCGGGAGGTGCCGGGCGCCGCGGGGATCTCGCTGCGGGGATCGGTCAGCCGTTCGCCGTCGATGGTGACGCCCCCCTGCTCGATCAGACGGCGCCCCTCGCTGCTCGACTTGCTCAGGCCGCACTCGGCCAGGAGCTTGGGCACCCAGATCGAGCCGCCCTCCGCCCGGTGGCGGACCTCGCGGATCTCGTCCGGCGTCTCCTTGCGGGTGAAGATCTTCTCGAATTCGGACGCCGCCGCCGCGGCCGCGTCGTCGCCGTGGTAGTCGGCGACGATCCGCTTCGCCAGGTCGGTCTTGACCGCCTTCGGATGCAGCTCCCCCGTCGCGAGGCGGGCGCGCATCGTCTCGATGTCTCGCTGCGGCAGGTCGGTGCACAGCGTCCAGTAGCGCCACATCAGATCGTCGCTGATCGACATGACCTTGCCGAAGATCTCGCGCGGCGGCTCGTTGATGCCGATGTAGTTGCCGAGCGACTTGCTCATCTTCTCGACGCCGTCAAGTCCCTCCAAGAGCGGCATGGTCAGGACCACTTGTGGCTCGAGACCGTATTCGCGCATCACCTCGCGCCCGACCAGCAGATTGAAGGTCTGGTCGGTGCCGCCCATCTCGACGTCGCACTCGAGGGCCACCGAGTCGTACGCCTGCGCCAGCGGGTAGAGGAACTCGTGCACGCCGATCGGCAGGCCGGACTTGTAGCGCTTGGCGAAATCGTCGCGCTCCAGGAGGCGCGCCACGGTGTACTTCGAGGCCAGCTGCACGAGCCCGGCGGAACCGAGCCGGCCGAGCCAGCGGCTGTTGAACTCGACGACCGTCTTCTTCGGGTGCAGGATCTTGAACACCTGCTTCTTGTAGGTCTCGGCGTTGGTCTTGACCTGCTCCTTCGTCAGCACCGGCCGGGTCTTGGACTGCCCGGTCGGATCGCCGATCATGCCGGTGAAATCGCCGATCAGGAAGACGACGCGATGACCCATGTCCTGAAAGTGCTTCATCTTCCGGATGACGACGGTGTGGCCGAGATGCAGGTCGGGCGCCGACGGATCGAAACCGACCTTGACGGTCAGCGGGACGCCGGTGCGGTGCGAGCGCTCCAGCTTGGCGAGCAGCTCCTCGGGGCGGATGATGTCGACCGCCCCCTTGCGGAGGTATTCGTACTGCTCCTGCGGCGGCCGGAACGCGGCGCGCGGCGCTTTTGATCCGGGTTTGGTCGGCATCGCGATCTCCGGGAGGCGCATCCTAACCGCCCGGGGGGCGACAAGTCCAGACGCCGGTGAGAGAATGCGCCGGCGTTCGCCGTGCCTGGGTCACTGGGGGCATCCGAGGAGGGGATCATGCGGGGTCGCTGGCTCGTTCCGGTCGTGTGTCTGGCGGTGGGCGCCGCCCGCGGTCCCGCCGCGGCGGGCGATGCGACGGACGATGCGGCGGCGCACTGGCGGACGACCTGGCACGGCTACGCCTTCCTGACGTCCAACAAGCAGGGCGGCGAGTCCGGGAGCCGCGACTTCGAGTCGGCCAATCACGTCATGCTCACGACGTCGCGCGACTGGGCCGGCGGCCGCTTCGATTTCCTGGGAACATTCACCATCGAGCCGGCGACCATCCCCCCGCAGGGCGCGCCGGAGCTGTTCCAGCGCGGCGAGACGTACGACGGCGTGCTGCTCGTCGACCGGCAGCACCCGCACGATCTGTTCGTCCAGCTCGCCGCCGCGTGGGACAAGCCGCTCCGGCCGCGGACGACGCTGCATCTGTACGCCGCGCCGTGGGGCGAGCCGGCGGTCGGCCCGACCGCCTACCCGCACCGGCTGTCGGCGTCGGCGAATCCGGCCGCGCCCCTGGCGCACCACAACCAGGACTCGACCCACATCTCCGCCAGTGTGATCACCGCCGGGCTGTCGGCGGCGTGGCTGACCATCGAGGGTTCGGCGTTCTACGGCCAGGAGCCGGACGAGAACCGCTGGGACATCGACCTCGGACCGATCGACTCCTACGCGGGGCGTCTGACCGTTCGTCCGGCGCCGGGCCTGTCGTTGCAGATCTCGGCGGCGCGCCGCACCGATCCCGAGGCGCTGGAGGAAGGCAACCAGACGCGCCAGACCATCTCCGCCGAGTACCGCCGCACGACCGCGAACGGCTTCCTGGGGGCGGCGCTGATCGTCGGGCGCAATCTGCTGGAGGAGGGGCCGGAATGGGGCAACGGCCTCGAGGCGACCTGGAAGTTCCGCCGGCGGCACTCCGTCTACGGGCGCGTCGAGAGCGTCGATCGGGACGTGTACGAGCTGATCAACAAGGAGCAGCGGCCGGCGGGTACGCCGGCGCAGCGGACCAGCGTGGCCGCGGCGACGCTGGGTTACGTCATGGACGTGCCGCTGCTGCACGGGGTCGACTGCGGCCTCGGGGCGGATCTCACAGCCTACCGATTCGCCGACGACCTCGGGCCGGTCTACGGCTCCGATCCGCTGTCGCTGCACGTCTTCATGCTGCTGCGCTTCGGGTCCGCGGGGCACGCGGCCCACGTCCACTGAGGGCGCGGCCGCGGCCGGGAATCCGGGATAACATGGCGGGCGATGTCACGCTGTCCGCCGGGCGCGCAATCGATCGGCCCGGTGTTCCCTGGAGGATGTCCCGATGCTGAAACTCTACAACTTCGATCGCTCCCCCTACGGGGTCAAGGTGAGGATCGTCTTCGCCGAGAAAAACGTGCCGTACGAGGGGATCGTCCCGCAGAACAAGAACGAGGACCCGGAGTTCGCGAAGCTGAACCCGCTGCGCCTCACGCCGGTGCTGGTGCTGGATGATGGCCGGGTCCTGTACGAATCGACGATCATCAACGAGTACCTGGAGGAGGCCTGGCCGAAGCCCGCCATGCTGCCGCGCGATCCGTACGAGCGCGCCCGGCTGCGGCTGATCGAGGACGTGGGCGACCAGCACTTCTACCCGGCCATCCGCGCCCTGACCCTCGCCCAGTACGAGTTCCAACCCCCGGTCCTCGTCCGCAAGCCGGCGGACCAGGTCGACCACAAGGCGATCGAGGAGAACACCCGCAAGATCCACCAGCACCTGGCGCGGCTGGAGGCGGACCTCGCCGGCCGGACGTGGTTCGGCGGCGACCTGTTCTCGCTCGCCGACGCGGCGCTGGCGGCGGCGCTGACGCTGTCGCTGCCGCTGCTCGGGATCCTGCCCGACGCGAAGTACCCGTCGATCGGCGCGTGGGGGAAGCGGATCGCCGGGCGCCCCTCGTACCGCGCCGGCGCGCCGAAGGAGCCGGCGCGCATCCAGGAGCGCTGAGACCACGGCTACAACAACCCCTTCTCCTTCAGGCTGACGAAGCCGCGGTGGCTGACGATGAGGTGGTCGTAGAGGCTGATCCCCATCAGCTCGCCGGCCCGGCCGATGGTGCGGGTGAACTCGACGTCGTCGCGACTCGGCTCGAGGCTGCCGCTCGGGTGGTTGTGCGCCAGGATGAAGGCCAGCGCCGAATGGACGATGGCCGGCTGCAGGACTTCGCGCGGGTGCGTGCGCGTCGTGTTCAGGCCGCCGATCGACACGGTGTCCCGGAGAATCAGGCGGTTCTGGGCATCGAGGTAGAGGGCGACCAGGTGCTCCTTGCGCGCCTTGCGCAGGTCGCGCAGCAGCGCGTAGGCCTCCGCCGGCGAGGAGATGCGCGGCTCGTCCGGCGGCGGGGCGAACAGCCGCCGCCCCAGCTCGAGCGCCGCCAGCATGCGCGCCGCCTTGATCCGCCCGACCCCGACGTGGGCGGCCCATTCCTGCAGCGTCAACCCCGCCAGGCCCGAGGCGCCGTGCCTGCCGACGAGATCCTCGGCGATCTTGATGACGTTCTGGCCGCGCACCCCGTGTCCGAGGAGCACCGCCAAGAGTTCGGCGTGATTGAGGCCGCGCGCCCCGAAGCGCAACAGCTTGTCGCGCGGTTTGAGGATGGCGGGCGGCAAGTCTTTAAGACTTTTCTGCCGGCGCACCGGCTCGCCGAGCGGCGGCGCCTCCGAGGGATAGCAGGATCCGTCCACGGTCGATGACCGACAGCAAGCGGCGTGCCCGCCCCCGGGCCGCGCCCGCCGGGACACGGCGAGGCGCCGGCGTCCGCCCCCGGACGGCGGCGGCTCAGCCGCGTCCGGAGCGCCGCGCGGCCCGCTGCATCCCCGTTCGACCGGTCCGCGCCCGGCCCGCGCCGGTCACGCGCCGCCCCTCGAGTCCGAGTCGTCCCGACAGGACCAGGGCGATGGCGTCGCTGTACAGCCGGTGCTCGAGCTTCAAGATGCGGGCGGCGAGCGTCGCCGGCGTGTCGTCGTCGAGCACCGGCACCGCCTCCTGCGCGATGATCGGGCCGGCGTCGAGATCCTCGTTCACGAAGTGAACGGTGCAGCCGGCGATCTTGACGCCGTGCTCGAGCGCCTGACGCTGCGCGTCGATGCCGGGGAAGGCCGGCAGGAGCGACGGGTGGATGTTGACGATGGCGCCGGCGAAGCGGCGCACGAACCAGGGCGACAGGAGGAGCATGTAGCCGGCGAGGCAGACCAGGCGCACCCCCTCGGCTTCGAGGGCCGCCGCCATCCGCCGATCGTGCTCCTCGCGGCTGGCGCTCTGGCGGTGATCGATCACGACCGTCTTGACGCCGCGCCGGCGCGCCAGCGTCAGCCCCGGGGCGTCGGCCACGTTGCTGATCACCAGCGCGACGCGGGCATCGAGCCGGCCGCGGGCGATCCGATCGAGGATCGCCTGCAGGTTGGAGCCGCGGCCGGAGATCAGGATGCCGAGGCGGTTGTCCCGGCGGTCGCGCCGTGCCTGCCCGGGAGCCTGCCCGGCGGGAACGGGAGGGCGGGTCCGGGGGCGGACGGACATGGCGGCTGGCTCCTTCCTACAATAGCTTGCGGAAGAAGTAGAAGCCGGCCGCCACGACGCTGGCCAGGAGCGTCAGCCCGAGGTACACCGCCGCCCGGCGACCGCGGCGGCGCACTCCCTGGATCACCGCCGTCAGCAGCAGCACGCCGGCGCTGACCGCGAACAGGCTGCTCATGGTGTTCAGAAAGATGGCATAGGCGCGCATCAGGGTACCGGCGGCGATGGCCGGTCGGCCGGCGCCGAGTCGAGGCTCCCCGTGTACAGGACCTTGCGGTTGCCGCGCACGATCTCGCCGATCCGCCAGTGTCGCTCCCCGATCGACTCGAGGTGCTTGCCGACCTCGCTCTCCCGGTGCAGCGGCACGACCAGGACCATGCCGATGCCGTTGTTGAAGGTGCGCAACATCTCCTCTTCGGCCACCTTCCCCTCGCGCTGCAGGAGGCGGAACAGCGGCGGCAGCGGCCAGGAGCCGAGGTCGATGCGGGCCGCCACGCCGCGCGGCAGGATGCGCGGGATGTTGTCCGTGAAGCCGCCGCCGGTGATGTGCGCCATGCCGTACAACGCCCCGGTCGGCAGGATGCCGCGGACGACCGGCAGGTACGACCGATGGACCTGCAGGAGCTCCTCGCCGATGGTGCGATGCAACTCGGGCAGCCGGCTGTCCGGCTTCATGCCGCGTTTGTCGAACAGGATCTTGCGGGCCAGCGAGTAGCCGTTGGTATGCAGCCCCGACGACGGCAGACCGATCAGCACGTCGCCGGCGGCGATGCGCGAGCCGTCGATGACCTGGTCTTTCTCGACGATTCCGACGATGAAGCCGGCGAGGTCGTACTCGCCAGGCTTGTAGAAGTCCGGCATCTCGGCGGTCTCGCCGCCGATCAGGGCGCAGCCCGCGTCCCGGCAGGCGCGCGCCAGGCCGGACACGACGTCGACCATGACGTCCGACTGCACCTTGCCCATGGCGATGTAGTCGAGGAAGAACATCGGCACCGCCCCCTGGACGAGGATGTCGTTGATGCAATGGTTGACCAGGTCCATGCCGACGGTCCGGTGGTTGCCGGTCAGGAAGGCGATCTTCAGCTTGGTGCCGACCCCATCGGTGCTGCTGACCAGCACCGGGTGGCGATAGGTGCCGGCGGCGGACAGCTCGAACAGCCCGCCGAACGAGCCGATGTCGGTGAGCACGCCTTTCTTGAAGGTGCCGCGGGCGATCAGCCGGATCCGCTGGATCGCCCGCATCTTGGCGTCGATGTCGACGCCGGCGTCACGGTAGGTCAGGCCGCCGGCCGGGCGGGCCCCGGCCGCGGGCGGGCGGGCGGTGGCGAGCGGCTTGGCCGCCCCCGGAACCGGACGAGGGGGCCGCGCCTCGGACGATTTGGCGCGGTTCCGCTCGTCGCGCCCGCGTGTTCCACCCTGAATCTTGTCGGACATCGCGCCGCTCTCCTCCCGGTGCTCCGGGGAGTCCGGCCGCGGCGCCGGCGGACCGACGCAAATGGCTCTGCAGCCGGATGTTGCGGGGCGCGGATTATAGCGCAGCGGCGGGCGCGGCTGTCAAACCTGCAGGACGATCCGGCCGGTGACGCCGCGGTCGTAGAGGATCTGGTGCGCCTTCGCCACCTCGGCGAGCGGCATGACCTTCGACACCACCGGCTTGACCTTCTTCTCGGCCACCAGGCGGAAGGACTCGGTCAGCTCCGCCGTGGTGGTGGCGAACGAGCCGCGGATCTCCAGCTCCTTGAGGATCACCAGGCCGGGCAGGAACGACACCGGCCGGGTCTCCAGGTTGCCGACGACGATCAGCCGGCCGGCAGGCGCCAGGCTGCGCATCGCCTGGTCGAAGGTCAGCGCCCCGGTGATCTCCAGGGCGACGTCGACGCCCCGGCCGCCGGTCAGCTTTCGGGCCGCGTCGGCGAACTTCAGGTCGGGCGCGACGATCACCTCGTCGGCCCCGGCCTCCTTCAGACGCGCCGCCTTGTTCGGGGAGGAGGTCACCGCGATGACGCGCGCCCCGACCAGCCGGCAGACCTGGATGGCGTGCAGGCCGACGCCGCCCGAGGCGCCGGTGATCAGGACGCTGTCGTCGAGCTGCACCCCGCCCCGGGTGCGGGCGACGTGGATGGCGGTGCCGATGGTGCAGGCGCAGATCGACGCCTCCTCCCAGGGGATGCCGTTCGGCACGCGCGCCAGGCCCTGCTCCTCCGACACCACGTACTCGGCGTACCCGCCCGGGATCTCCTCGCCGAAGAACACCCCCTCCTTGCACAGCGTCGTCCGCCCGCGCCGGCAGAGGTCGCAGCGACCGCAGTGGACCCGCTGGATGGTGGCGACCCGGTCGCCTGGCCGGAACCCTTCGACCTCGCGGCCGACGGCGACCACCTCGCCGGCGATCTCGTGCCCCATGATCGACGGCAGCTTGGTGCGCGGCAGCGAGCCGCGCCGGTTGATGATGTCGTGGTAGCAGACACCGACCGCGCGCACCCGCGTCAACACCTCGCGCTCGCGCAGCCGCGACGGATCGGGGGCGGGCACCTCCGTCATCACCAGCTTCTCCGGACCGCCGAACTCCTTCAACACCACCGCGCGCATCGTCTTGTCCATCGCTCCCTCCGTCACGTCCTCCGGCCGGCTTCCACCATCGTTCTTCAGATCATCCTGTGACGCAGTCCCTGCGGGTCGAGGCGATCGAGGGCCCGCATCTCCGCTTCGCTCGGTTCCGGGGTCGTCTCGGGGGCCGTCCCGCCGCCCGGCGCGCCGTCCTCCAGCGCGAAGCCGGTCTTCTCCTGGAGCGCCTTCCGATCGACGCCGGCGTGGAGCGAGGCCAGGCGCAGCCGCCCGTCGCGGAGCCGCAGCATCGCGACATCGGTCACCACGACCGTGTCGCGGTTGCGCGGCGACGCGACCGAGGTCGCGAAGTCGACCCGCTCGACGAGGCTCCTCGCCGAGTGACGCGGCACGCCGATGACCACCCCGGGGATGTACGGCCGCATCGAGGCCGAGCCGGCCGGCCCCGGCAGCTTGATCCGCGGCCGGGCATAGTCGCCGATGCAGGTCAGGTTCAGCCGCGCCTCACGGTCGACCTGCGCCGCCCCGAAGAACATCCGGTCGATCTCCCCGCGGCGGGCCATGTCGAACATGTCGGGGAGACTGATGGTCGCCGCGCACCGGTCGAGCAGGCGGATGTCGACCGAGGTCGGCGAGACGGCGTCGATGACCGGATCGACGGCGCCGACGCAGTTCAGGTAGACCGCCCGGGGCGCGTGGGTGCGCTTCGCCAGCGCCACGGCCAGCATCGGCAGCGCCGAAGCGACGCCGGTGGCGACGACCTCGCCGTCGGCGACGGCGCGCGCCAGACCGACGACATACCGATCGGCCGGCGCGACGGCCCTCGCGGCCCCCGTGCCGGCGACCGCAGCCGGCGCGTCGCCCGCCGGAGACGCGCGCGTCCGGATGTCCCAGCGGCCGGGTCCCCCGGCGGCGGCCAGGTAGTCGTCGTGGTCGGTCGGCCCGGTGACAAATCGCTCCAGGTAGGCGGCGGCATGGCCGTCGGAGATCAGCCCGATACAGGCCCGGATCGATTCGACCGCATAAGGGTAGTGCCCGCGACAGGAGGTCGGATGCGCCCCGCCCGGGACGATCGCCAGCAGCTCCACGCGCGCCGCGGGGATGGTCGGTCGCTCGATCCGCTCGACCAGGCGCTCGGCGGTGGCAATGACGCGCCCGGAGGCGCGCGCCTGCAGCGCCTCGGCATACGGGTCGGTGATGAGCAAGTTGCCGGCGCGGTCGGCCTCCTGGACATGGACCAGGAGGATGTCGGGTCGCACGGCGGCGGCCACCGGCACCGCCTCGCCGGTCGACGGGTCGGCGACGACCGGAGTCCGGTTGACCCGTCCGTAGTCGGAGCCGTCCGGGCCGGGCGCCGGCAGGAACGGCAGGCCGAAGGCGGCCGCGCGCAGCGCCTGGACGATCTCGTACACATCCCGCTCCCGCCACACCAGGCCGCCGGTCTCGATCGCCCGGCGCATCGCCGGCGCGACCACGAACCCGTCTTCATACTGGAAGCCGAGGAAGCCGAACTCCGCCTCGGCAAGCGCCCCCGCCGCCGCCAGCAGATCGAGGGGCAGCGGGTTCGGCACGGTGATCACCCGCAGCCGGCTCCGTCCCTGGCGGATCAACTCGCGCACCAGGGCCATCGGCGCACGGTTGAGCTGGAAGCCGCCGAGGGTCAGGAGCGCGCCGTCGGGGACGGCGGCGGCCGCCTCGGACAGCGGAACGATGCGGCTCACGCGTCGCCCTCCTCCCACCGAAGATCGAGGCCCGACAGGCGGTCGAACGGATCGACGATCTCCAGCGCCCGCCGCTCGGCCGGCGTCGGCGCCGGAGTGACCGGGGCGTCCCCCGCGCCGAGCGGGAAGCCGGTCCGGCGGCGCACGGCGTCGGCCGTCGTGTGGGCGTGCACCGACCGCAGGCGCATGGCGCCGTCCTGGAAGTCCAGCACCGCCAGCGGCGTGAGGCACAGCGCCGGACCGCCCGGCAGGCCGGCGGCGGCGCGGCGGCGCCAGCCGGGGACCGAGACGTAATCGACCGTCTCAACGAACCGGCGCGGCGTGTGATCGCTCGAGAACAGGACGACGTGACGCGCCAGCGTGCCGATCGACGTCGTGCCGATCGACCCGGGTCCCCTCACCTTCATCCGGCCGTCCACCCCCCTGATGCCGATCAGGTTGGTGCTTCCCTCCCGGTCGATCTGCAGACCGCCGATCAGGAACACGTCGCAGAAGCGCTGCGGCGACCGCGGATTCGCCACGTCGAGGATGGCGTCGTGGGCTTCCCAGTACTCGACCGTCTCGTGGGCCCGCGAGTCCCGCCGGTCGGTCCAGGCCGGCGGCCCGATCTCGGCGCCGCGCTCGATCCTGAGACCGTGCCGGATGACCAGGTTCGGGGCGTGCAGCCGCTGGGCGAGAAGCGCCGCCGCCAGCATCAGCTCGGCGTGCAGGCCGAAGGCGACGATCTCGCCGTCGCGCAGCTCGCGCGCCAGGACGCACGCCAGCGTCTGCGCGACCTCGCGCGTCGTCTCCCGCTTGGGGGTCACGGCGCCTCCGTCAGGCGCAGCCGCTCGAGCCGCTCCAGGCCGACCGTCCGTACGTAGTCGTCGTGATGCTCGGCGCCGAACACGGTGCGCTCCAGGTAGCGCTGGTACCCGACCGGGTCGCCGCGCCGCCGCGCCTCGCCCGCCTCGACGTACTCCGCGTAGTGCGGCAGGTCGGGCAGGGACCGGCCGTTGGTCCCGCCGGGATGCGAGCCCCACGGAACCTCGGCCACCAAAGCACCGCGCAGCAGCGTGCGCTCCGGCGTCTCCACGACCTCGTCATTGGGCACCAGACGCTCGACCGAGACGATCACTTCGCCCCGGCACGCCAGCGCCAGGGCCCGCTCGGCGAACGATCGCCCGAGATATGCCTGGCGCGGCAGGCGGACATTGCCGTACGCGTCGGCCTCGGCGGCGTGCAGCAGGACGATGTCGGGGGCGATCGGCGGGATGCGCAGATAGCGCATCCCGGCCTCTTCGATTTCCACGATGTCCGGGTTCAACTCCGGGATCGAAGTCGCCACCCCGCCGCGCCACAGGACCCAGGGCATCCCCCAGGCGGCCGCCTTCAGGGCCAGGTGCCAGATGCACTCGTCGCACTCCCACACGCGCACTTCGCCCCGCTCGGCGGCGCGTCGGAACGCCGGCGCGATGGCGGCGACCCGCTCGAACGCCACCCCGGCGGTGACCACCATCCGGGCGCAGCCGGCGCCGACCAGCAGATCGGTCTCAAGACCGGAGGTTGGACCGGAGACGATGGTGAGGTCCTTCACCCCGCGCCGGATGATCTCGCGCACCAGGGCCATCGGCGGGTTCTGGTACGAGAAGCCGGACAGCCCGACGACCATGCCGTCGCGCACCCGGGCGGCCGCCTCCGGCAGCGACACCAGGCGCTCGGCGCGCGCTGTACCGGCGCCGCTCACGGGCGGGTCCGGGCGCGCCGCGCCGGCGGCGCGCCGGGTCCGGATCTCCGGGCCGGGTTCATGCGCCGGCGGCCCGCAGGCGCGGCCGGAACTTGTAGCCGTAGAGGATGAAGCCGTGCTCCTCGGCGTCCTTCAGCTTGCGGGTGACCATCTCGACCGGCATGCCGATCTGCAGCTCGGTGCCATCGGCATCGGCGATCTGCGCCGACACCATCGGCCCCTCGTCGAGACGCACCATGCCGACGCTGTAGGTCCCGAGGTTGGTGAAGCCGCGCGGCGGCTGCAAGACGCGGGTGAACGAATACAACGTGCCGCGGCCCGAGAAGGCCATCGGCTCGAGCTCCTGCGCCTTGCAGCGCGGGCAGACCGGGCGGGGCGGGAAGATCCGGTGCGCGCACTTCCGGCAGGCGGAACCCTCCAGCCGGTAGAGGGTGCCGCGCATCCGGTGGTAGCGGGGAAGTTCCATGGCGTGCCTCCTCGGCTCAAACCTGCAGGATATGGGTCACGGTCACCGAACCGGACCCGCCGACGCTCTGGGCCATGCCGACGCGGGCGTCCTTGACCTGGGCGGCGCCGGCCTCGCCCCGCAGCTGCTGGACCACCTCGACGATCTGGTACGCGCCGGAGGCGCCGACCGGATGACCGCGCCCCTTGAGCCCGCCGAGGGTGCAGATGGGGATGTCTCCGTCGAGCCCGATCCGCCCCTCGGCCGCCAGCTTCAGGGCGCTGCCGCGGTCGGCGAACCCGCAGGCTTCCAGGCTCAGGACGGAGACGATGGTGAAGGCGTCATGCACCTCGAACAGATCGATGTCCTTCGGGCCGAGCTTCGCCTGGGCGTATGCCAGGCGCGCCGAGTCGGCCACCGACTGCCAGACCAGCGGGTCGCGCCTTTCGGCCAGCGCGACCGTGTCGGTGGCGACCGCCGAGGCGGCGATCCGCACCGGCGGGCGGCGGGTCTTGCGCGCCTCGGCGGACGGGGCGATCAGCAACGCCGCGGCACCGTCGCAGATCCCGGCCGAATCGAGGATGTTGATCGGGTCGGCGACGATCGGCGAGGCGGCGAAGTCCTCGGCGGTGATCTCCTGCCGGTACATGGCGAAGGGGTTTCTGGCGGCGTTGCGGTGGCTGTTGATCGAGAACGGCGCGAAATCCTCGTGGCGCGCCTTGTGCTCGTGCATGTAGCGCCGCATCAGCATGGCATTGAGGGCCGCGAAGCTGATGCCGTGGCCGGCCTCGTAGTCGGCGTCGGCCGCCATCGCCAGCGCCGCGGTGACGCCGTCGGTCAGGTAGTCGGTCATCTTCTCGACGCCGACGACCAACGCGTACTCATGCGCCCCGGCGGCGACGCCCAGGGCGGCGGCGCGCAACGCCGCGCCGCCGGAGGCGCAGGCCGCCTCGATCTTGATGGCCTCGACCGGCAGGAGCCCGGCGGCATCGGCGATCACGGTGGCGAGATTCTCCTGCCCGGCCAGCTCCCCCGACAGCATGTTGCCGACGTACAGGGCGTCGACCCGCTCGATCCCGGCGTCGCGTCGGGCCGCCTGCGCCGCCTCGACCGCGAGATCGCGGATCGACTTGTCCCAGTGCTCCGCCACCGCCGTCTGTCCGATGCCGATGATGCTGACGTCGCGCATGCGTAAGGGCCTCCTCAGAGCAGCCGCACTTTGCGGGCGATCCTCAGGTATTCGCCGTAATCCTCTATCGGCTGGCGCCTCTTGATGTAATCGCCCACCAGCGGCGCCCGGTCGCGCACCTCGGCGAGACGGCGGGTGACGACCAGGGAGAAGGCGTCGCTGCCCGCCCCCGACCCGTACGAGCAGAAGAAGATGCGATCTCCTTCGGCGGCCACGTCCAGGATCCCGGCGAGACCCAGGAGGGAGGCCCCCGAGTAGGTATTGCCGATGTGATCGACGACCGCGCCGGGGGCGATCTGCGCCTCCGTGAAGCCCATCTCCGCCGCGATGCGGCGCATGAACTTCGGGTTGGGCTGGTGGAAGACCGCCCAGCGGTAGTCCGTCGCCCGGCGGCCGAGCGCCTCGAGGAGCCCCCGCGAGGCGCCGCGCGAGTGGGTGAAGTACGACGGCTCGCCGGTGAAGCGGTGGCCGTGTTCCGGGTAGTGCATATGCTGCTTGCGGAAGAAGTCCGGCGTATCGGTCACGTAGGAGGTCGACGCCTCGACCCGCGCCAGGGCCTCCTCCGGCGGCCCGAACAGGAAGGCGGCCCCGCCGGCGGCGGCGGTGAACTCGAGGTGATCCCCCGGCTTGCTCTGCGCCGCGTCCATGCCGATGGCCAGCGCGTACGGCGCCATCCCCGAGCCGACGAACGCCAGCGCCGCCTGCATCGCCTCCGAGCCGGCCTTGCAGGCGAACTCCAGGTCGGCGGCGCTGACCCACGGGGTCGCGCCGATCGCCTCGGCGACGATGGTGCCCCCCGGCTTGACGGCGTACGGCTTCGACTCGGTGCCGACCCAGACGGCGCGGATCCGTCCCGGGTCGCAGCCGGCGCGGGCCACAGCACCACGCGCCGCTTCGATCGCCATGGTGACCGTGTCCTCATCCGGCGAGGGCACCGACTTCTCCCGCACCGGCAGGCGCCCGCCCTCATCCCTGCCCCAGGCGCGGGCGATCGCCCTGGTGGCGATGCGCGGCCGCGGGATGTACGCCCCGTAGCCGGCGATCCCGACCTCCGCCGCCGTCTTCATCCGTGCGCCTCCGCTGCGGCGCCGCGCGACTGCGCCGCGTTGTCGTTCCCCTTGAGCACGCCGTGCAGGAGCAGGTCGACCAGGCGATCCGCCAGCTCCTGCTCGCTCAGCCGGCCGTCCGGCCGGTACCACTGGTAGATCCAGTTGATCATGCCGAGCATCATGTAGGACGCCACGACCGGGTCGATCCGGCGCGCGGCGCCGGAGGCGATCAGCTCGCGGAAGGTCTTCTCCAGGAACCGGATGTAGCGACGCTTGCGGGCGTTGATCCGTTCGCGGTAGCGCCCGCGCAGGGCGTTGCTCTCGTGCAGGATGACGGTGACCTCCTTCGGCCGGTCGCGCGTCACCAGCAGGACGTGGCCGCGGACGGTCGCCACAAGGCGCTCGAGCGGATCCGCGATCGTCTCGACGTCCTTGAGCACCTTGCTCTCGAACATCTCCATGCCGTACGCCATGATGCCGTACAGCAGCTCCTCCTTGCTGCCGATGTGGTGGTAGACGCCGGCCTTGGTGAGCCCGAGGGCGTCCGACAGGTCCCCCATCGAGGCCCCCTCGAAGCCGCGCTCGCAGAACAGCCGCGCCGCGGTCTCGAAGATCTGCGCCTGCCGCGTCGGGCGATCGACCCTGGTCCGCTTCTTCTTCACCGGCACCCGCGCCCCTCCTGCTCCTCAACGCGGCGGCGGCCCGCAGGGGGCCGCCGCGCTACCTACCGACCGGTCGGTAAGGTTACGGATCGGCCGGCCGGCTGTCAAGACCTTTCGGTTTCCCGCCGTGCCCCGGCGCTCCGATCGCGAAGGGGATTTCGAGCTCGATCTGATCGTTGGCGATCCGCAGCAGGTAGATCCCCGGCTCCCAGCGGCCGGCCGGCGATTCGAACAGGACCGGGCCGTAGGCGTAGAGGCGGCTGTTGACGGCGAAGCGGTCCCGGACCAGACCGCTGCCCGGCTGGGGGAGGAAGAAGCCGATCGCGGTCCGCTCGAACCGCGACTTCATGTACCGGTCCAGCGGATCGGCCGCCACCCGGGCCGCCTGCATCATCGGCCCGACTTCGGCCCACCGTTCGTCGATCCGCTTCTGGGTGGTCACCGGCATGGCGGCCCCCACCGGCGTGCGCAGGGTGACCGATTCGCGGTGGATCCGGACCTCCCCGCCCTTGGTGGCGGTCACCGCCAGGTCGAGGAGCAGAAAGCGCGCTTCCGGGTGCAGGCTGGCGTACTTGGTGCCGAGGATCACCCGCACCAGGTCATCCTCGTAAAGCATGACCGTGGCGCCGACGTGCTGGACGTTGGGAAACCGGTCGGCGCCTCCGGCGGTCACCGGCGGTGACCCCGCCGCGACCAGCGCCAGCGTCATCAGCAGGGCGCGGTGCGGTAAGACGTGACGCCACGGCATGGTTCGAGAACCCCCGGCGCGCGACCTCATTGTAGCGCGCGGCCCGCTCTTGTATCGCCTCACGCGCTCCTTTACAGTGTGCGCGCCATCCGAGGCGGGGAGTCCATTGGATAAAACGGGAGCGGGCGCGGCGGCCGAGCCATCGGACGGCCCGGGCTACCGCCGTGCGCTCGGATTCAGGGACGTCGTCCTTTACTTCATCACCGCCGGAGTCAATCTGCAGTGGGTGGCGACCGCCGCCGCCGCCGGCCCCGCCTCCCTCACGCTGTGGGTCGTCGCCTTCTTCACCATGGCCATGCCGCTCGCCTTCTGCGTGGTCGAGCTGTCGTCGCGCTACCCTCAAGAGGGCGGCATCTACATCTGGAGCAAGCGCGCCTTCGGCGATTTCGCCGCCTTCATGACCGGCTGGACCTACTGGATGAGCAACCTGCCGTATTTCCCCGGCGTCCTGTACTTCGCCGCCGGCAACGCCCTGTACCTGGGCGGCGAGCGGTTCCGTCACCTCGCGTCGAGCCCGTCCTACTTCGTCCTCGCCTCCTGCCTCGGGCTGCTGATCGGCACCTGGCCGAACCTGGTCGGGCTGAACATCGGCAAGTGGCTGGCCAACGCCGGTGCGCACGCGCGGTGGATGGCCACGCTCCTCCTCATCGTCATCGGCGCCATCGCCTGGCTGCGCTTCGGCCCGGCCACCAGCTTCGGGGCGGCGGCGCTGGTGCCGTCGCCGCAGTGGAAGAACCTGGTCTTCTGGGCCAGCATCGCCTTCGCCCTGACCGGCTTGGAGTCGGCCTCCTTCATGGGCGAGGAGATCGTGGATGCCCGCCGCACCATCCCGCGCGCCATCTTCACCGCCGTGCCGATCATCGCGCTCACCTACCTCCTGGGAACCGCCGCGGTGCTGGTCGCCCTGCCGGAGAAGGACGTCAGCGGCCTGCAGGGGATCATGGAGGCCGTCGCCGCCGCGGCCCGGCGGCTGGGCTTCGAGGCGCTGATCCCGATCGCCGCCGGGCTCATCGCCCTGACCGCCCTCGGCAGCGTCGGCGCCTGGCTGGCCTCGACGGCGCGCCTGCCGTTCGTGGCCGGCATCGACCACTATCTGCCGCCCGCCTTCGGGCGGCTGCACCCGCGCTGGCGCACCCCGCACGTCGCCCTGCTGACGCAGGCCGCGATCGCCGTGGTCTGCATCTTCCTCGGCCAGGCCGGCACGACTGTGCGCGGTGCGTACGACATCCTGGTCAGCATGTCGATCATTTCGTTCCTGCTGCCCTACCTGTTCCTGTTCGCCGCCACCATCCGGCTGCAGCGCGAGCCGGCCGGCCCGGAAGTGCTGCGCGTCCCCGGCGGCAGGCCGGTGGCGATAGTCCTCGGCGTGGTCGGCTTCGTCACCACCCTGATCACCATCGTCCTGTCGTTCTTCCCCGCCCCCGACGAGACCAACAAGCCGCTGGCAGTGGCCAAGCTGGCGCTGGTGACGGCGGTCACGGTCGGCAGCGGCGTGCTGATCTACTGGATGAAGAGGCGCCGGGAGTAGAATCGCCCGTACCCGACAAGGAGGAGCCGAATGGAACCGCGTCCGCCGCGCGTTCTGCCTTTCAATCTCCCGCATTTCCCCTGGGGGGGTCTCACCGGAGCGATCCTCGCGCTCGTCCTGGTGATCTTGATGCTGACCTCCTGGTTCACCGTCTCGCCCGAGGAAGTCGGCCTGGTCCTGAGGTTCGGCCGCTACACGCGCCAGGTGCAGCCCGGGCTGAGCGTGAAATGGCCCTTCCCGATCGAGACCGTCATGCGCGTGCCGGTGCAGCGGCAGCTGAAGGAGGAATTCGGTTTCCGCACCCGCGAGGCCGCCGTGAGAACGCGTTACTCCGGGGAGGACTTCGCGAGGGAATCGCTCATGCTCACCGGCGACCTGAACGTCGCCATCGTCGAGTGGACCGCCCAGTTCCGCGTGCGCGATCCCTACAAGTTCCTCTTCAAGGTGCGCGACGTGCGCACCACCTTCCGCGACCTGAACGAGGGGGTGATGCGCGAGGTGGTGGGAGACCGCAGCGTCAACGAGGTCCTGACCATCGGCCGGCAGGAAGTCGCCGCCGAGGTCGAGAGACTGCTCCAGGACCTCTGCGACCAGTACGAGACCGGGATCAAGGTCGAGCAGATCGTCCTGCAGGACGTCAACCCGCCCGACGCGGTGAAGCCGTCGTTCAACGAGGTCAATCAGGCACAACAGGAGCGCGAGAAGTTGATCAACGAGGCGCGCGCCGAATACAACAAGGTCATCCCGCGGGCGCGCGGCGAAGGCGAGCAGATGATCCAGCAGGCGGAGGGGTACGCCACGGATCGGGTCAATCGCGCGCGCGGGGATGCCGAGGCGTTCCGATCGCTGCAGGCCGCCTACAGCCGCTCGCCCGAAGTGACCCGCCGGCGGATCTACCTCGAGACCATGCTGGCGATCTACCCGAAGCTGCAGCGCAAGGTGGTGGTCGACGACAAGCTCCGGAACCTCCTGCCCCTCCTGAACCTCGATGGGGCGAAGCCATGACCGCCGCCATCGCCCGTCTCGTCGGCCTGGCAGTCCTGGTGGGATTCGCGGCCATCGTCCTGGCCAGCGCCGTGTACCGCGTCAACGAGGCCGAGCAGGTCATCATCACCGAGTTCGGGGAGCCGGTCGGCGGCCCGGTGACCGTCCCGGGTCTGCATCTCAAGAAACCGTTCGTCCAGGCGGCCAACTATTTCGACAAACGCTTCCTCGAATGGGACGGCGACCCCAACCAGGTCCCGACGCGGGACAAGCGGTTCGTGTACGTCGACTGCTTCGCGCGCTGGCGCATCACCGACCCGCTCCTCTTCTTCCAGCGACTGCGCGACGAGGCCGGCGCCCAGTCGCGTCTGGACGACATCCTGGACGGCGAGACGCGCAACACCATCGCCCGGCACGACTTGATCGAGGTGGTGCGCAGCACCAACCGTCCTTTCGCGGCCACCGAGGAATCGGCCGGCGGGGGCCCGGAACAGGCGGCGATCACGATCCAGTTCGGGCGGCGGACCCTCGACAAGGAGATCCTGAAGGCCGCCGCGGCGCGCACCTCCGACCTGGGCATCGAGATCCTCGACTTCCGTTTCAAGCGGATCAGCTACGTGGAGGAAGTCCAGAAGGAGGTCTTCTCCCGGATGATCTCCGAACGCAAGCGCATCGCCGAACAGTACCGGTCGGAAGGGGCGGGCGAGGCCGCCCGGATCAGCGGCGAGAAGGAACGCGAGCTGAAGGCGATCACCTCCGAGGCCTACCGCCGCGCCCAGGAGATCCGCGGTCGCGCCGACGGCCAGGCGGCCGACATCTACGCCCAGGCCTACAACCGCGATCCCGAGTTCTACCGCTTCCTCAAAACCATGGAGGCCTACCGGGAGACCCTGGACGAGGGCACGCTCCTCGTCCTGACGACCGACGGCGACTTCCTGCGCTATCTGGAGACGACGCGCTGAGCCGGGCGGCGGACGAGGCGGTCGCCCCGGCGCAGGCGCGGTGCGCGCCGGTCAGAGGGTCGCTTCGATGTCGCGCTTGCGGCGGGCGATGAAGTCCCGGAGCGCCTCGTCCGTCGCCTCGTCGAGCGTCGGCTCCACGTACGA
This sequence comes from Acidobacteriota bacterium, assembly GCA_018606725.1. Taxonomy (GTDB): domain Bacteria; phylum Acidobacteriota; class Polarisedimenticolia; order Gp22-AA2; family Gp22-AA2; genus JAGYID01. The sequence continues at coordinate 8,114 of JAGYID010000022.1, read as the reverse complement.
CGCCAGCAGTTTCTTCCAGCGCTCGGTGGCGCGCTCGTAGGCGTCGCGCGACCCCATCTTGACCCAGGTCTCGTAAGGCTGCGTGTCGGCCATCGCCGGGAAGTAGAATTCGGTCTTGAAGTGGCGGCGGGTGTGCTCCTGGGCCAGGAAATGTCCGCCGGCGCCGACCTTGCCGATGACGTCGAGCGCCAGGCTCTCGTCGTCGACCGGCACGCCGGCGAAGAAGCGGCCAATCATCTCCAGCATCTCGGCGTCCATGACCATCTGCTCGAACGAGGCGGTCAGCCCGCCGTCCGACCAGCCGGCCGATTGCAGGACATAGTTGACGCCGCCGAGGATGAGGGGCCACAGCATCATGACCTTCTCCTGGCCCGCCTGGTGGTCGGGGATCTTCGAGTTGGTGAGGACGCCCCCGCCGCGGCACGGCAGCTTGTAGCGCCGCGCCATCTGCGCCGAACCGAGGATGCCGAGCGCCGCTTCCGGCCGGCCGAACGACGGCGCGCCGGTGCGCATCTCGAGACCGGTCAGGAACGAGCCGTAGATGCACGGCGCCCCCGGCCGCACCAGCTGCGCCAGCGCCACGGCGGCCAGCGACTCGGCGTTCTGCTGGGCGATCGCCGCCGCCAGGGTCACCGGGCTCGTCGCGCCGGCCATGATGAACGGGGTGATGATGTTCACCTGTCCGGCGGCGGCATATTCGATCAACCCCTCCGCCATCGGCGCGTCGTAGACCAGCGGGCTGTTCGAGTTGATGATCCCCAGCAGGACCGGCGCATCGGCGATCGCCTCCCGCCCGCCGAACAGGATCGCCATCATGGCGATGTGGTCGACCGCCCGCACCGTGCTCCAGGCGTCGCCGATCATCCCCTTGCTGGAGAGGCGGATCTGGTCGTAGAGCATGTCGAGGTGCCGCGTCTCCACCGGCAGGTCCTTGCAGGCGACCTCCGGGCAGCCGTGATGCATGACTTCGATGGTCTCGGCGAGGCGGATCAGATCGTGCTGGTCCTTGACCGTCCCCTCGCGGCGGCCGCGCTCGCGGTCCATGACGAAGGGCGGGCCGCTGACCGGCGCGAACACCAGGTTGTCGCCGCCGATGACGACGTCGTTCTTCGGGTCGCGGGCCCGGATGGTGAACTGCGACGGCGCCTTGCGGATCGTCGCCATGAGGAACTCGGGGTCGAGGTGGACCCGCTGCGCGTCGGCGACCACCTTCTGGCCGGCGGCCCGGAACAGGTCGAGCGCCCGGGCGTCTTCGAACACCACGCCGTGCTCGCGCAGCATCCGCAGCGTCGCGACGTGGACCTTCTCCTCCGCCTCGGACGACAGGATGTTCACCGGCTTGAGGGTGTTCTTGAAACCGCGCATCGGAAAGTTACCCCGCGTTCATCGGCTCAGGAGTCGCCGAGCCAGCGCCGCACGCGGTCGGCGATCTGCGGGCCGGTGAACCCGAACTTCTCCGCCAGGACCTTGTACGGCGCCGAAGCCCCGAAACGATCCAGCCCGATCATCAGGGCGTCGATCCCGGCGACCCGCTCCCAGCCGTGGGTCCGGCCGGCCTCGATGACGACCGTGGGGGCGTCGGGCGGGACGACGGCGCGGCGGTCGGCCTCGGGCTGCTGCATGAACAGCTCCAGGCTCGGCATCGACACGACGCGCGACCCGACCCCCTGGCCCGCCAGGATCCCCTGCGCCTCGACGGCCGGCGCCACTTCGGACCCCGTCGCGATCAGAATGACGGGGGCGCGCCGCCCGGGCCCGGCCTCCGACAGGATGTAGCCGCCCCGCAGCATCGTCTCGGGTCGGAAGCCGTCCGGTCGTTTCAGGGGCGGCAGATCCTGGCGCGACAGGACGAGGGCCGTCGGGCCGCCGCGCCGTTGCAACGCCACCGTCCAGGCCGCCGCGGTCTCGCGCGCATCGGCCGGCCGGATGACGACCAGGTTGGGGACCAGCCTCAGGCTCATGACCTGCTCGATCGGCTGGTGCGTCGGGCCATCCTCGCCCAGGAACACGCTGTCGTGGGTGAAGACGTAAATGACTTGAAGACCGGTCATCGCCGCCAGCCGGATCGGCGGACGCATGTAGTCGGAGAAGATCAGGAAGGTGGCGCCGTACGGGATCGGCCCGCCCGCCAGGGCCAGGCCGTTGAGGACCGCGCCCATGCCGTGCTCGCGCACGCCGAAGTGGAAATTGCGGCCGGCGAAGGCGCCGGGGGCGATGGACGGGCTCCCCTTGATCGCGGTCTTGGTCGACGGCTCGAGATCGGCGCTGCCGCCGCACAGGGACGGCACCAGCTCGGCCGCCTTCTGAAGCACGAGCCCAGACGATACGCGCGTCGCCGCCGGCTTCTCCTCGCCGCCGACCGCGGCGAGCAGTTTCTGGAACAGGTCCGCCGGCACGGCGCGCTCGTGGTAGCGGTCCCACGCCGCCCGCCGTTCCGGGTCGGCCGCGCTCCACGCCTCGAAGCGGCCCCGCCACTCGTCGTGCGCCCGCCGCCCCTCGGCGGCGCGCACCGCGAACAGGCTCCGGACCTCGTCGGGAACCAGGAAGGCCGGCTGCGCCGGCCAGCCGAGCGCCGCTTTGGTGGCGGCCGCCTCGGCCGGGCCGAGCGGCTCGCCGTGCGCCTTGGCGCTGTCGTGCCGGTTCGGGCTGCCCTGGCCGATGTGGGTCCGGGCGATGACCAGAGACGGGCGGGTCTCCTCGGCCGCCGCCGCCGCGAGCGCTGTGCGGATCTGCGTATGGTCATGGCCGTCGATCCGCTGCACGAAGAAGCCGTATGCCTCGAAGCGGCGGCCGACGTCCTCCGAGAAAGCGAGGTCGGTCGAGCCCTCGATGGTGATCCGGTTGTCGTCGTAGATGTACGCCAGGTTCCCGAGCCGCAGATGCCCGGCGATCGACGCCGCCTCGGAGCCGACCCCCTCCATGAGATCGCCGTCGCTGACGATCGCCCAGACGCGGTGCCCGACGATGCGGTGCGCCGGAGTGTTGAACCGCTCGGCCGCCAGGCGCGCCGCGATCGCCATGCCGACGGCGTTGCCGACCCCCTGCCCGAGAGGGCCGGTGGTGGTCTCGACGCCGGGGGCGCAGCCGTGCTCTGGGTGCCCCGGGGTCCTGCTGTCCCACTGCCGGAACGCTTTGAGATCCTCGAGCGACAGGTCGTAGCCCGACAGATGCAGGAGCGCGTATAGGAGCATCGACCCGTGTCCCGCCGACAGCACGAAGCGGTCGCGGTCGGGCCAGTCGGGCGCCTTGGGGTCGAAGCGCAGGTGACGCAGCCACAGCTCGAAGGCGTAGTCAGCCGCCCCCATCGGCATGCCGGGGTGGCCGGACTTCGCCTGCTCGACGGCGTCGACGGCGAGCATCTTGATGGTGTTGACGGCGAGGGTCTCGAGGTCGCGTGTCGGGTCGGGCGGCATGGTTTCGTATCCGGCTCGGTTGGGGCGGCCGCCGTGACGGCGCCGCGCTCAGGGAGAAGTGGCCTGGTGCCGCTCGGTGACCATCTTCTGGACTTCCTCGTCCTGCGGGAACGGCACCGGGTACTTGTTCGTGTAGCAGGAGGTGCAGAACGACGTCGAGGCGCCGACGGCGCCGAACATCCCGTCGAGCGACAGGTAGCCGAGCGAGTCGGCCCGGATGTAGCGCCGGATCTCGTCAACCGTGTGCGACGAGGCGATCAGCTCCGAGCGCCGCGGTGTGTCGACCCCGTAATAGCAGGGACCGACGGTCGGCGCGCAGGAAATCCGCATGTGCACCTCGCTCGCCCCGGCGGCCCGCACCATCGACACGATCTTCCGGCTGGTCGTGCCGCGCACGATCGAATCGTCGATCAGGACGACCCGCTTCCCGTTGAGGATGCCACGCACCGGGTTGAGCTTCAGCTTGACGCCGAAGTGCCGGATCGACTGCTGCGGCTCGATGAAGGTCCGCCCCACATAGTGATTGCGCACCAGGCCGAACTCGAGCGGGATGCCGGACGCCTCGGCGAAGCCGAGCGCCGCGTACATGCCCGAGTCGGGGATCGGCACGACGATGTCGGCCTCGACCGGCTGCTCGCGCGCCAGCTCGCGGCCCAGGCGCTTGCGCACCTCGTGCACGCTGCGCCCGTAGACCTGCGAGTCGGGCCGCGAGAAGTAGACGTACTCGAAGATGCACTGCGAGACCGGTTCGGGGGGAAACGGCCGGTACGACTGCACCCCGGCGGCGCTGATCACCACCATCTCGCCCGGGTCGACATCGCGCACCAGGTCGGCGTCGATCAGGTCGAGGGCGCAGCTTTCGCTGGTCAGGATGTGGGCGTCGCCGCTGCGGCCCAGCGACAGCGGCCGGAAGCCGCGCGGATCGCGCACGCCGATGATGCGGTCCTTCGCGATGAACACCAGCGAGTAGGCGCCCTGCACCTGCTTCAGCGCGTCGACGATCGCCGCCTCCAGACCGCCCTGCGCCGAGCGGGCGATCAGGTGCAGGATCACTTCGGTGTCGCTGCTGGTGCGGAAGATCGAGCCGGCCTGTTCGAGCTCGTTGCGCATGGCGTAGGCGTTGACCAGGTTGCCGTTGTGGGCGATGGCGATCTCGCCCTTGCACGAGTCGATCCGGAACGGCTGGGCGTTCACCAGGTTGCTGGTGCCGGCCGTCGAGTAGCGCACGTGGCCGATCGCCAGGTGCCCCTTGAGTTTCCGGAGCTGGCTCTTCTTGAAGATGCGGGCGACATGCCCCATGCCCTTCTCTTCGAGGAGGCGCTCACCGTTGGCGGCGACGATGCCGGCCGATTCCTGGCCGCGATGCTGCAGGCCGTGCAGTCCGAGGTAGGTGAGGTGGGCGGCCTCGGGGTGGTTGAACACCCCGAACACGCCGCACTCTTCGTGCGGGTGGTCGTCGAGTACCGTGGTGACCCTGGGCGTTCGAGGGGAAACCCCGGGGGCTGGCCGCACGTCGCGCCTCCGAAAGCGTGGATTATACAGTGATTCGCCGCCGGACCCGCCGGCTGTCCCGCGCCGGCTTCAGTCCCAGGCGTCCAGCAGCCACTTCGGCCCGATCCGCACCAGGCGCAGGATGTGCTCGCTGTTGTCGATCGGCGAGGGCCGATCGCGCGTGCCCCTGTACAGCCGGATCATCGCGACCGCCGCCGCCTCTCCCTTCGGCGTCAGCTCGACGATCTCGAAGGCGGCTGGCGGCAGGCCGGTCGCGGCGGCGGACGGAGCCGGGGCGCCCGGCGAGCCGCTGGCGGCGATGGAGACCGCCGGACCGGAGGCGCCGAACAGGGCGTTGAGAGCGTCGTCACGTCCCTGGTAGCGCTTCGCGAAGGCGGCGCTGAAATACGGCTTCGCCGCGGCGACGTCCCCCTTCCGCCAGGCGCGCAAGACCAGGCGCAGCGTCGTGACGCCGTTGACCGCGTCGTTATAGCGCAGGTACTCGGAGGTGCTGCGCTCGAGGCTCACGGCGCGCCAGACGCCGTTCGGCTGCTGCGCCAGGCCGATCGTCTCGACCCGCCGCTCGACCGCCTCCCCCTGCTCTTCCCACAGGGTGCGGACCGTGGCGGCGTAGGCGCCCGGCGTTCCCTTGACCGGCTTCAGATCCCGCTCGCTGAAGTCGAACGCCGCGATGCGGATGTTCCGCTTGCCGTTGAACGGCGCCGAGTCATGGTCGTAGCGCGCCGCCAGCGCCGGCGTCATGAGCGCCTTGAGAGTCCTGATCGACCGGTAATCGCGGGCGGCCATGAAGGCAGCCAGGGCGCCGCCGGCGGTGACGCCCGGCTCTTCCACGACGGGCGGCGGGGGCGCGACCAGGCCCTGGGTCCCGGCGGGTACCGGGGCCGGCGTCGGCGTCGGGACCGGCGCGGGCGTGCCGGTGCCGAGGCACAGGCCCCGGTGAGCATTGCCAGGATCAGGGCGGTTAAGCGGGCGATCCGAGTCATGGGGCGGTGACGGTACCCTGCGGCGCCATGACAGTCAAGGGGCCTACTGCCTCTCGGAGGAGATGAACGGCTTGAGGCGGCGCTCGACCTCGCGGCGCATCGCCCCGGGGAAGCACAGCCTCTGCAGCCGGCGGGGCTCGTTGCGGATCGAGTCGATGAGCGGCGACACGGCCCGCTCCGACAGGTAGGCGACGATGCGGCCGCCGCGCGCCAGGCCGATGTCCTCCGGGGCGGTGCCCATCCGGTCCGCGTAGGCCAGGTCGCGGTACGGCAGATCGGTGGCGTCGTCGTCGAGAAGGTAGTACCGGGGGTCGAGTCCCCTGCGCCGGAAGGTCTCGGCTAGCGACGTCATCGCCTGGCTGAACCCCTTCTGCTTCGCCTCGGCCGACAGGCGCACGGTCTTGAACAACTTCCGATTGACGATCCGGCCGCACAGGTCGCGCAGGATCGGGTCGACGGCCTCGGCCGGGGCGACCGACCACTCGGCGAACGCCGACAGGAACAGCCAGTCGTCCAGCCTCAGGTAGTCCTCGACCGGCAGGTTGCCGCGCGTCTCGATCAGCCGGCGGATCGGCGCCGGGCACGGGTCCGGCAGCCGGCCGCCGGCGCGGTGCGCGTCGACCATCCGCTGCATGGCGGTGCGGATCATCTGCTCGGCCGCCCGGCTGGTCTTGTGGTAGTACACCTGCTCGTACATCAGGTGGCGCCCGATGATGAACTGCTCGGCGGCGTGGTACCCCTTGCCGGCGTTGATCGCCAGGCGCAGGTCGGGGTCGCGGCCCCGGCGCGCCAGCATCAGGTTCGTCAGGATCCACTCCAGGTCGTAGCGGCCGTAGGCGACGCCGCTCATGAACGAGTCGCGCAGCAGGTAGTCGAGCCGGTCGGCGTCCAGCTGCGACGAGACGATGTCGCTGACGAACGACGGGCGGTAGCGCCGCTGGTACACCGCCAGCACCTCGTCGACCAGGCCGGCGCGGCGCAGCAGCCTGCCGACCTCGCCGCGGCCATGGCGGATGATCAGCCGGGTCCACTCCTCGTGCCGCCGGTCGTTGAACACCTTCTCGTACAGGTGCGAGAACGGGCCGTGCCCGAGGTCGTGCAGGAGCGCCGCGACGATCGCCACAAGCCGCACCCGCTCGGCGCTCTTCCCCTTCTGCGGGATCTGCCCGGACGCCTGCAGGGAGTCGAACATCCGCTTCGCCATGTGGGCGACGCCGATCGAATGGGTGAAGCGGGTGTGCTCGGCGCCGTGGAAGGTCAGGTACAGGGCGCCGAGCTGGCGGATCCGCCGCAGCCGCTGGAATTCGCGGGTGTTGATCAGGTCGACGACCAGCTTCTCGCGCTCTTTGTCGAAGCCGATCGAGCCGTGGATCGGGTCGCGCAGGTATTTGCTGGGCATGCGTCTCAGCGCCTACGCGGGATGACCGGCAGGACGACCCGCGACGGGTGGGCGGCGTCGTGCAGGATCGCCTGGTGCGCCGTGACCGCGCGCGTCGAGGTCCCGAACGGCTCTCCGGTGTTCAGGTTGCGGTCGAAGGTCGGGAAGCGGCTCGAGGTCACCTGCAAGCGGACGCGGTGCCCCGCCTTGAAGACGTTGCTGGTGACCATGCCGCGGATGACCACCTCGGTCGGCTCGCCGGGGACGAGCGGCTCGGGGGAGGTCTCCGAGCGGCGATAGCGGGCGCGCAGGTAGCCGGCCTCGTAGGCTGTCAAGTTGTAGGCCTTGCCGTCCGGGTGCACGTCGCACAGCATGACGGCGAAGTCCGTGTCGACGGACGACGAGGTGATCCACAGCGTGGCGGCGATCGGCCCGGTCACCTCGAGATCGTCGGCGAGCGGCTCTGTGGTGTACGACAGGACGTCCCGCCGTGATTGGATCGGGGCCTGGTCGAGCGGGCCGGTCTTCTCGAAATTCTCCATGGTGACCGGCCGGCGCGGGTCGTAGTCGTAGCGGTCCGGCGCCTCGGCCGATGACGGCGGTCCCGCCGCCAGCCTCCCGGCGCCGGGCGCCCGCCCGGTGCCGTTGGCGCCCGCCGCCGCGGCGTGACCGGCGCCATCGGGGCCGCGCAGGTAGAACGGCACGTATCGGGTCCGCGCCAGCGGGAACTCCTGCTCGTCGCGCCAGACGTTGTCCCCCATGACGAAGATCCGCACCGGCGGCCAGGCGTCGACTTCGTTGTGAATCCCCTTCAGGTACCGGTCGTGC
>JAGYID010000080.1 GCA_018606725.1 Acidobacteriota bacterium | reverse complement strand
CAGGCGATGTCGCACCCGTGTCCAGCCCGGCTCCCCCGGCAGTCGGATGCGCTCCGCAAGCACGATCAACGCGGCGCGTCGTTCCGGGAGTTCGTAGACGTCCGCGATCCGGCCCTGCAGCCCCACGGGCGACACCCACGGCACGAACCCGCGCCGCTGCCATTCCTCCAGCGTGGCCGGCAGCGAATCTGCGAGAGCGTGGCTGCGTCCGAGGATCCAGCCGCAGGCGACCGACAGGACCACCGCGGCGGCGCCAGCCCAGGCGCTTCGCCGTGCCGGCGGGCCGGGCGTCACTCGCCGGGCGGCGCGATCGGCGGAGCGGGCGCGAACCTCCAGCACGAGGACGACGCCGAGGATCGGAGGGAGCGCCGGCACAACCGAGCCCCATCCGAAATGTTCGAGGGCCACCCCGGCGGAGAAAGCCATGGCGCGCGCCAGGCTGCGCGCCGCCGAGCGGGACAGCGGGTTGAAGGGGGCCTTGGTCCGCACCGGCGTCCGGAACCGCCGGCTCTCCAGACGGATGTCGGATGCTAGTGCGACGGCCGGGCGCGGTCAAGACCGGGACGCGGCCCGGCCCAATAGTGGGATGGACTCCTAGCCGGCGTCTTCGAAGAGCGTCAGACGCGGCAGGGCGCACGCGGCGCGCACCGCGCGGGCCAGCGCGACACGGCGGGTCGCCTCGAGCGCCGCGGCCCCCATGCCAACGGCGCTCACGGCGATGCTCCGTTCGATCGACGCCTCAGCCGACGCCAGCGTGGCGGCGGGAAGAGATCGCCCCGCCGCCGCGACGACCGTCTCGTCGAGCCGGCGCAGCCGGTCCTCCAGCTCCTCCAGCCGGAACGCGCCGATCTTCAATTCCTTGCGAATCCGCTGCACGTCGGCGGCCGCCTCCGCCAGCGCCCCCACCAGCAGGTCACGCCCGGCTTCGGACGCCGTCGCCATCGCCGCCCGCAGACCGCGGTGCAACCGGCCGAGGTGGCGCGCCACCGCCCTGCCGGCGCCCTCCGTCTCCCCGGTGGCCGGGCGGCCGGCACCGGCGGCCCGCAGTCCCAGGTCGATCGTGTGCAACGCCAGCACCTCCTGGCGGCAGTACGACAGCGAATTGATCCGCCGGCCGGCGGGGGCCCGACGGCTCCAGGCCTCGAACACGTTGGCGACCCCCTGGAGGACGACGCGCAGCGGGATGCCGGCCGCCTTCCACTCGCCGATGAGGCTCCAGTCGCGCGGCGACAGGAGCAGCGGCGCGCCGCGGCGGCGGAGAAATTCCTCCTCGATGGCGCGGTAATAGGGATCGGGTTCGACCGGTTCGGTCATCGGTTGCGGTCGTAGATGATCCGCAATCCTTCCAGCGTCAGGTTGGGGTCGATCTCGTCGAGGATCGGGCGCAGGTCCTCCTCGAGCGACAACGACAGGCCACCGGTGCCGATGGTCCGCGCCGGGCCGTCCATCTCCGCCTTCATGCGCGTCAGGATCCCCTGCACGAGGCCGAGGTAGCCATGGAACAGGCCGGCCTGCAGGCTGTGGGTCGTATTGCGGCCGATGACCCGCGGCGGCCGGCGGATGTCGACGCGGGGCAGGCGGGCGGCGCGCTCGAACAGCGCCTCGGCCGAAATCTGCAGACCGGGGGCGATCGCCCCGCCCAGGTACTCGCCGCGCGCCGAGATCGCATCGAAGGTCGTGGCGGTGCCGAAGTCGACGACGATCGCCGCCGAGTGGCAGCGCTCGTAGGCGGCGACGCCGTTGACGATCCGATCGGCGCCGACCTCCTGCGGGTTCTCGTAGAGGATCGGCATGCCGGTCTTGATCCCCGGCTCGACGAACAGCGGCGGCAGGCGGAAGTAGGTGCGGGCCATCGCTTCCAGGACGCCGTTGAGCGGCGGCACCACGGAGGCGATGATCAGGCCGTCGATCGACTCGACGGCGATGGACGCCAGCGACAGAAGATTGCGGGCGAGGATGCCGTATTCGTCGACGGTGCGGTTGCGCACCGTCGTCAGGCGCCAGTGGGCGAGCAGGCGGGGGCCATCGTACACGCCGAGGACCGTGTTGGTGTTGCCGACGTCCATGACCAGGAGCATCCGTCGTCCTCCTCCGGCCGCCCGGCCGATGCGCCGCCAGGGGCCGATCAGGGCCAGAGCGTCTCTACGATCTCCCCGAACGGCACCCGCGCCGTCGCGCCACCCGGCCGGCGCAGCAGCAGGGCGCCGTCGGCGTCGACTCCGACCAGCTCTCCCTCGCACCGTCCGTCCGGGCCATCGACCGCGATCCTGCCGCCGGCCGGCACCGCCGACAGCGTCCCCCAGTCGCGCAGCAGGTCATCGGGCGCCCCGCGCAGCAGGCGACTGTAGCGCCTCTCGAACTCCTCCAGCACCGCCGCCAGGATCTCGGCGCGGCGCGGGGCGGCGCCGCTCTCGATCCGCAGCGACGTGGCGGTGGGCGCGAGATCGCCGGGGAAGTCGCCCGCCTCCTGGTGAACGTTGAGGCCGATGCCGATCACCAGATCGCGGATTTCCGGCTCGGAGCCCCGGCTCTCTCCCAGGATGCCGGCGATCTTGCGCGTCCCCACCAGGACGTCGTTCGGCCACTTGATGCGCGCCACCACCCCGCCGGCGCGCAGCGCCGTCGCCACCGAGACCGCGGCGGCGATGGTGAACAGCGGCGCTTTCGGCGCCTCGACCCGAGGTCGCAGGACGAGCGAGGCGTAGATCCCGAGGCCCGGGGGCGAGTGCCAGCTGCGGGCGCGCCGCCCCCGTCCGCCCGTCTGCTGTTCCGCCAGGACGAGGCTGCCCTCCGGCTCCCCCGCCGCAGCCAGCTCGAGGGCCCGGTCGTTGGTGGAGCCGATGCTGGGGTAGAAATAGACCCGGTGACCGAAGACCGCCGTCTTCAGATGCATCTGCAGGGCGGCCGGGGTCAGCGGATCGGCGGCCGCGTCAGCGTGACTCATGCCGGCTCCAGTTCCAACGCCAGGTCGGCGGCCCGCACCGAGTGCGTGATGGCGCCGAGCGAGATCCGATCGATGCCGAGGGCCGCGAGGCGCGGCAGATCCGCCTCACGCACCCCTCCCGACACTTCGAGAAAGGCCCGACCGCGCGCCACCGCCACGGCCCTCTCGAGGACCGCCCCGTTCATGTTGTCCAGCAGCAGCGCCTCGGCCTTGGCGGCGAGCGCCTCCTCCACCTCGGCGACCGTGGTGACTTCGATCTCGATCGGCAGCCCGCCGCCACCCCGCCGGGCCCGGCGCACCGCCTCCGCCACGCCGCCGGCCAGGCGCCAGTGATTGTCCTTGATCAGGATGGCATCGTGCAGACCGGCGCGATGATTGGTTCCGCCGCCGAGACGCACCGCGTACTTGTCGAAGGCCCGCAACCCCGGCGCAGTCTTGCGCGTGTCGGCGATCTGCACGCCGCGGCCCGCCACCGAGTCGACCAGCCGCCGCACGGTGGTGGCGATGCCGCACATCCGCTGCAGGAAGTTCAGGGCGGTGCGCTCGCCCGCCAGGATCGATCGGGCGGCACCGCAGATGGTGGCGAGGACATCACCCGGGGCGCGTCGATCGCCGTCGGCGCAGTCGTCCCGAACGCTGAGCGCCGGATCGACGGCCCGGAACACCTCCCGCGCCACCGCCAGGCCGGCCACCACCACCGATTCACGCGCGACGATCCTGCCGCGGGCGCGCGTCTCCGCGTCGACCACGGCGGCGGACGTGACATCGCCCGCCTGTCCGAGGTCCTCGTCGAGGGCCGCGCGTACCACCGGGCGCACCAGACTGGGATCGAGCATCGGTTGGATGATCCTATTCCGTCAGGGCGGCGACGGTGCGATGGAGCCGCTCGATTCTCTCGTCCAATTCCTGGCAAATCCGACGCGCCTTCGCCACCACCTCCGGCTGCGCCTTGGCGAGAAAATCGGCGTTGGCGAGCTTGCGGGCGTGACCCTCGCGCTCCTTCGTGAGCTTGTCGATGTCGCGCGCCAGCCGCCGCCGCTCGGTCTCGAGGTCGAGGATGCCGGCCAGCGGCACCGCCAGATCGATGCCTCGCGCCACGGCGCGGGCGGCGGGGCCTCCGGCGTCAAGGTCGCCGGCCGCGCGCAGCGTCTCCAGCCGTGCCAGCGTCATGACCGTCGCGTGATTATCCTGCAGGAGCCGCCCGGTTCGCCCCTCCCCGGCGCGGTACAGCACGGTCAGCCGGCGGGCGGGGTCGATGTTGAGCTCGGCGCGCAGATTGCGGATGCGGCTGACCACCTCCATCAGGATGGCGAGGTCGGTCTCCGCCTCGTCGTCGAGCTGCGCCGGGTCCGGATCCGGGTAAGGGGCGAGCGCGATGGTGGCACCCTCGTGCGGCAGCCGCTGCCACAGCTCCTCGGTGATGAACGGCATGACCGGGTGCAGCAGCCGCAGACAGCGATCGAGGACGTGGACCAGCACGGCCCGCACCCGGGCCTGATCGGTGGCGTCGTTGCCGATCAGGGCCGGCTTGGCCATCTCGACGTACCAGTCGCAGTACTCGTGCCACAGGAACTGGTACAGCGCGTTGGCCGCATCATCGAACCGGAACTCAGCGAGCGACGCGTCGGCGGCGGCCGCGAGGCGCGACAACCGGCTCAGGATCCATCGATCCGGCAGCGTCAGCCGGTCGCGCGGCGGCAGCGCCGGCGGCGCTCCCCGGGCGCCGTCCTCTCCCAGATTGATCAGCACGAAGCGCGCCGCATTCCAGATCTTGTTGGCGAACGCCCGGTAGCCGGTCATGCGCTCGTCCGCCAGCGGCAGGTCGGCCCCCGGGGTCGCCATCGCCGCCATCGTGAAGCGCAGCGCGTCGGTACCGTGCCGGGCCACCAGCTCGAGGGGGTCGATGACATTGCCCCGCGTCTTGGACATCTTCTGGCCGTCGGCGTCGCGCACCATGCCGGTGATGTAGACGCGCTGGAACGGGACTTCGTTCATGAACTTGAGCCCCATCATGATCATCCGGGCGACCCAGAAGAACAGGATGTCGAAGCCGGTGACCAGGCAGCTGGTCGGGTAGTAGCGCGCCAGATCCGGCGTGTGCTCCGGCCAGCCCAGGGTCGAGAACGGCCACAGCGCCGAGGAGAACCAGGTATCGAGGACATCCGGGTCCTGGCGGAGGGCCCCGCCGCACCCGGCGCAGCGCGGCGGCGCCTCGCGCGCCACCATCAGATGACCGCAGGCATCGCAGTGCCAGGCGGGGATCTGATGACCCCACCACAGCTGACGGGAGATGCACCAGTCGTGGATCTTGCCCATCCATTCGTTGTAGCTGTTGATCCAGTGCGGCGGCGTGAACCGCACCCGCCCTTCCGCCACCGCCCGGATCGCCTCATCGGCGAGCGGCTTGATACGCACGAACCACTGGGTCGAAAGATACGGCTCGATGACGGTGTGGCAGCGCTGGCACCGGCCGACGTTATGAAGGTGATCCTTCACCGCCACCAGGGCCCCGCCGGCCTGCAGATCGGCAACAACGCGCCGCCGCGCCTCGAAGCGGTCCAGGCCGCGGTACGCCGGCGGGACGTTGTCGTTCATCCGGCCGGCCTCATCCATCACCACCAGGGACCGCAGCCCGGTGCGGGCCGCCGCCTCGAAGTCGTTGGGGTCGTGCGCCGGCGTGACCTTGACCGCGCCGGTGCCGAACTCGCGCTCGACGAACGGGTCGGCGACGATCGGGATCGGCCGGCCCACGAGCGGCAGGACGACGTTCCTCCCGACCAGGCCCTTGTAGCGCTCGTCGTCCGGGTGGACGGCGACGCCGGTATCGCCGAGCATCGTCTCGGGGCGGGTCGTGGCGACGTGAATGGCGCCGCCTCCGCCTTCGAGGGGATAGGCGATCGTCCAGAGATGACCCTGGGTCTCCTGCGGAATGACTTCGAGATCCGACACGGCGGTTCGGCAGCCCGGGCACCAGTTGACGATGTACTTGTCGCGGTAGATGAGGCCGTCCTCGTACAGCCGCACGAACGCCTCGCGGACGGCGCGCGTCAACGCCGGGTCGAGGGTGAAGCGCTGCCGGGTCCAGTCGCAGGAGCACCCGAGCTTCTTGAGCTGCTCGATGATCGCGCCGCCGTACTCTTCCTTCCACTGCCAGACCCGCTCGACGAATGCGGCGCGGCCGAGCGACTCCCGGCTCGTTCCCTCGGCCGCCAGATGACGATCGACGACCATCTGGGTGGCAATGCCCGCGTGGTCGGTGCCGGGGAGCCACAGCACGTCGTCCCCCTTCATGCGGCGCCAGCGCGCCAGGATGTCCTGGAGGGTGTTGTTGAGGGCGTGCCCCATGTGCAGCCGGCCGGTGATGTTGGGCGGCGGGATCACCATCGAGAACGGCGGCCGGCGCGGATCGCGCCCGGCGGTGAACACGCCGAGCCGCAACCAGTGATCGAACCACCGCGACTCGAAACTCTGGGGATTGAAGCTCTTCTCGAGGTCGGTCACTTCAGGCGGGATCCTTTTCCTCGAGCTCCCGGATGCGACGTCGCACCACCGCCTCGGCGACGGATGGGACGACCTCCCAGGCGATCTCGCGCACGATCCGATCGGACAGCCGCTGCACCACCCTTTCGGCGATCAGGTCGATCGCCTCGGGCGTCAGGGCGGCGATCGGGGCGCCGGCGGGCGCCGGCGGCCCGGCGGCGGCGCCCGCGGCGCCACTGGAGGGGGATGACGCGAGGGGCGGGGCGGCGAACCCCGCGTCGGGCTCAACCGACTGCCAGGTCTCGGCCGGCGGCGACTCGGGCGGCGGGGTCCAGGCAGCCTCCGCTCCCTCGCCATCAATCGTCGGCACCGCGTCGTCCTCGCTCAGCTTGAACTCGGATTCGAAAGCGCCGGTGAAGCTGTCGTCGGTCGTCCCCGCGGCGGGGCCGCCCGCCGGCGACGCACCGGGCGACGTCCGTTCCGCTGGTGGAATCAACTGCTCCCGCCGCAGGCGCATCGTCGAAGGAGAGCCGCCGCCCGGATCGTCGAATCGGTCAGGGATGATCGCGCCCTCCTGCTCGGCCCGCGCCACGTCGGCGAAGCCGATGTAGGCCCCGCCGGCGGCGGGATCCGGCGGCGCCAGCGCCGGGTGCGTCGGCGTCGCGCCGCCGGGCTCGTCGCCCGGCGCGTCGAGCTCCGGCGGGGGGAACGGCGCGGGCGGCGGCGGGATTGCCTGTCCCGGCCGCGGAGACGGCGCGGCGGCGGCCTCGGCGGCCGGGGCGGTCCGCAGCCGGTCGGCGCCATGCTCGACGCGATAGACATCGCCGCCGGAGATGATGTCCATGACCCCCGCCTCCTCGTCGGAGACGACCATCGGCGTGCGGGCGATCAGCTCCTCCACCTTGGCGACCAGCACCTGCGATTCGAACGGCTTGGTCAGATGGCCGTCGGCGCCCGCCAGCTCGGCCCGCTTGCGATCGAACGGCTCGAACGTGCCGGTCAGCAGGAGAACGGGTATGCCGGCGGTCCCGGGGCTGCGCTTGAGCTGTTCGCACACCTCGTAACCGTTCTTCTCCGGCATGATGACGTCGAGGAGGACGACGTTCGGCCGGACCTCAGCGACTTTCTTGAGGGCCTGGGCGCCGTTGGAGACGCAGATGACCTGGTAATCGGCGTCCGAGAACGTCAGCTCCACCACCTTCTGGATGGTGATGCTGTCATCGGCGAGCAGGATCTTCTTCACCGTCTCCCTCCCCGGCGTCGCCGCCCGGCGCGGCGGGCACGCCCAGTGATGCGAACAGGCGCACAGGATCGAGGAGCGCCACGATCGAGTCTCCGTGGCGCATCATACCTCCGACGAACTCCCGCCGGAGGCTCTCCGACGGGCCCGCGTCATCGGCCGGGCCCGCGTCGCCCGCCTGCAGCAGGTCGACGCCACCGGCGAGGATGGCCACCAGCGAATCGCCCCAGTCACAGACGATCAGATGGCGTCGTTCCTCCGGAGCCCCCGCCGTATCGTCAGGCCGGCCCTGCCACAGCGGCGCAAACCGGCCCAGATCGTACACCGGCACCGCGACTCCCTGACGCAGAATCACGCCGCCCACATGAGGGAGGGCGCCCGGCACGCGCACCACGACGGGCCGCTCGATGATCTCCCGCACCAGCGCGAGCGGCAGGGCCGCCCGCACCGGCCCGACGCGGAAACCCAGCAGGGAGGGTGCCGATCCGCCGCTCACCGCAGCGCCTCCTCGTCGAGCAACAGCCGCGCGCGCTCGCCATCGTCGAACACGCCGCGGAACAGACGCTTCTCGCCGGCGAAGATGAACGGCGGCAGCGGCGCGATGGCGCTCGGCGCGACCTCTCTGATCGCCTCGGCCTGGTCGACAGGCAGGAGCGTACGGGCACTTCCCAAGCGGACCAGCAGGAATACGCCGGTTCCGGTTCGCGTCTCCCCCGCCAGCCGGTGCAGATCGACAATCCGGACGGGCTGACCTTCCACGGCCGCCTGTCCCTCCTGCACGGCCCGCCTCAACTCCGGTTCGAGCTCCGGATCCAGGATGCGGGCGACGGCGTCGGCGCTCACGGCGTATCGCCCCTGTCCGACGCTCACCATGAGGAGTTTCATCGACCCGCGCCAGAAACTAGTCCAAAGGTCCAGGCCTGTCAAGGACATGCGCGTTCCCCGGCCCCCGGCGCCGCCCGCCGCGAAGCGGCCGGCCATCGCGGCCGCCTCTCTTGACGCAGGTTCCCCGGAGAGCATACCTTCCCCGCATGGCCGGAAAGTTCTTCGATGATCTCCAGGTCGGCGACCGGATCGATCACCCGCGGGGCCGGACGGTCACCGAAACCGACAACCTTCTCTTCTGTGGCCTGACGATGAATACCCAGCCGCTGCATCTCGACGAGCAGTTCGCCGCCGCATCGCAGTTCGGCCGCCGGATCGTCAACGGCATCTACACCCTCGGATTGACGGTCGGCCTGACGGTGGCCGACCTGACCGAGGGGACGATCGTCGCCAACCTCAGCTATGACCGGGTGGTTCACCCGGCGCCGGTATTCCACGGGGACACGCTGCGGGTCGCGACCGAGGTTCTCGAGAAGCGACCCTCGTCGAGTCGCCCCGATCGCGGCATCGTCCGCCTGCGCCACCTCGCCCGCAATCAGCAGGGTACGGTCGTTCTCGAGGTCGAACGCTCGGTCCTGTTCCTCAAGCGTCCGGCCCCGTGAGACGCCGACGCCGCGCCGCACCGGCGCCGCCGCGCCGGCCACGCCGCGTCCTGCTGTTCTGCCCCGCCACGGACCGCCGCAAGATCGACAAGGCGGCCGGTCTCGATGTCGACGGGGTGATCATCGATCTGGAGGATGCCGTCGCGGCCGGCAGGAAGGATGAGGCCCGCGCCGCCGCGGTGGCGGCGCTCGAGGCGGTCGACTTCGGACGCCGCGAGCGCCTGGTGCGGATCAATCCCTTCGACGAAGGGCCGGGAGCCGAAGACCTGAATGCGGTGCTGCGGGCCCGACGCCCGCCGGACGCCATCGTCGTCCCGAAGACCGGCAGCGCCGCCGATCTTCGTCGCATCGGCCGCAGCCTCGATCGTCTCGAATCGGCCCGCCGGCTGCGGCGTGGAGCGGTGCGTCTGGTGGCGCTCGTGGAGACCGCCCGCGGAGTGGTCGGCTTGCCGGAGATCGTCCGCGCCACGCCGCGGCTCGCCGCCATCGCTTTCGGCGCCGAGGATCTCGTCGCCGATCTCGGCGGAGTGCGCACCGCCGCCGGCCAGGAGGTCCTCTATCCGCGCAGCGCCGTGGCGCTGCACTGCGCCGCCGCCGGTCTGCAGGCGATCGACACGCCGTTCATCGGGCTGCACAACGAGCCCGGTCTCCTCGCCGACGCGCGCGCCGCCCTGGCGCTCGGCTACGCCGGCAAGCTGGCGATCCATCCCGCCCAGGTGGGCCCGATCCTGAGCATCTTCTCGCCTGGAGCCGAGGAGCTCGCCGCCGCGCTCCGGTTGCTGCACGAACACGCCCGCCGCCGCGAGGACGGCGTCGGCGCCTTCGCCTTCGAGGGCAGGATGGTCGATCTGCCGATGGTGCGGGCGGCGCGCGCCGTCGTCGCCCGCGCGCGCGCCGCCGGCCAGGCCATTGAGGACGAGGAGCCCTGACCGGAGCGTCGGGCGGTCAGGCGGCCTCGAGCTGCACGAGAAGCCGCCCGCGGCGCACCACGTCCCCGGTCTGGCAGGCGACATGGCGCACCAGCGCGCGCCGCGGCGCGACCAGCCGCATTTCCATCTTCATCGCTTCGAGGACCACGAGCGTCGCCCCCGCCTCGACGACATCCCCCGGCTTCACCATGACCGCGGCGATCTGCCCATCCATGCTGGCGGTCACCGCCTCCGGAAGGTCCGGCGCCGGCCGACCCGCCGCCGGCGCGTCGCCCGGGGCGCTGGCCCGGGGCTCAATCCGCACCTCCACGCCTTCATCGCTCCCCGCGTCGACGCGATCGAACGACAGCGCGTCGCCATCCCCGAGCTTGACAGCCCGCCGGTCGCCCTCGGCGGCGACCAGGGCGCGCAACGGCCGGCCGTCGACCAGCAGATCGAGAGCGGGCCCTGCGGCGCGGCGGATGATCACCTCCCGCAGGCGTCCGCCGAGGTGCACGACGTAATGCTCGCCCCGCCGCTCCACCCGCACCGCCCGGTTGCCGCCGGCGCCACGATAGTGGAACCACATCAGCGCCCCCCGACGCGGTAGCCGTCGGCGCGGCACCACGGATCGTCGTGCCGGCCCCCGCGTCCCATGACCGGATCCCCGTCGCGCCGGGCGGCGCGCAGATGATCGGCGATCGCCAGGGTCAGCAGGGCGTCCTCGGGGTCGCCGCGATCCGACCGCCACCCCGCCATGTCGCGGCTCACGAACGCGGTCGTCGCGGCGCCGGCACGGAACGTCGGATGAGCCAGGACCGCTCGCAGATAAGGCAGGTTGGTCGCCACCCCGAGCACCGCCGTGCCGGCGAGCGCCAGCTCCATCCGGCGGATCGCCGCCGGGCGATCCTCGGCGTGAACGATGATCTTGGCGAGCAGGGAATCGTAGTGCATGGTGGCCTCGTCGCCGGTCCCGATCCCTGCATCGACCCGCACCCCGGGGCCATCCGGAAATTCCGCCAGCAGGATGCGGCCCGTGGACGGAGCGAACTCGGCGTCCGGGTCCTCGGCGTTGATGCGGCATTCGATCGCCGCCCCTCGCGTCGACAGGTCGGCCTGCGCGAACGGCAGTCGCTCACCGGCGGCGATCCGGATCTGCGCCTTGACCAGGTCGATGCCGGTGGTCATCTCGGTGACCGGGTGCTCGACCTGGATGCGGGTGTTCATCTCCAGGAAGTGGAAGCTGCGATCGGCCCCGACCAGGAACTCGACCGTGCCGGCATTGACGTAGCCGCACGCCCGCGCCGCCCGCACCGCCGTCTCCCCCATCCGCTGGCGGAGGTCGGCGTCGGCGAATGGCGAGGGCGCCTCCTCGACGATCTTCTGGAAGCGGCGCTGCACGGAGCAGTCGCGCTCGAACAGCTGAACGCAGTCGCCGCTGTCGTCGGCCAGGACCTGGATCTCGATGTGCCGGGCGTCGTCGATCAGACGCTCGAGAAACAGCCGGCCGTCGCCGAACGCCTTCTCCGATTCGCGCCGCGCCGCCCGCAGCGCCTCGCCGAGATCGTCCTCCGCGCGCACCACGCGCATGCCGCGCCCGCCGCCGCCGGCCACCGCCTTGATCAGCAGCGGCCGGCCCAGGCGGTCCGCCGCCCGGACCAGCCGGCCGTCGTCCTCGTCGCCCGCGCCCTCGTACCCGGGCACGACCGGCACCCCGGCTGCGACCATCGCCCGGCGGGCTGCCGCCTTGTCACCCATCAACCGGATGGCGGCGGCCTTCGGCCCGATGAAGATGAGCCCGGCCCGCTCGACCGCCTCCGCGAAGGCGGGATTCTGCGACAGGAAGCCATAGCCGGGGTGGATCGCGTCACAGCCGCGCTGGCGCGCCACTTCGATGAGCCGGTCGCCACGCAGGTAACTGTCGCGCGCCGGTGGCGCTCCGACGACGACGCGCTCGCCGGCCACGCGCGCGTGCATCGCAGCCTGGTCGGCCTCGCTGACCGCCGCGATCGTGGCGATGCCGAGCTCGTCGCAGGCGCGCGCGATGCGGACGGCGATCTCGCCGCGGTTGGCGATCAGGATCCGGCGAATCGGGCGTGTCGCCACGGCGGAGTCACATGCGGAAGACGCCGAATCGCGTCCTGCCGATCGGCGCGTTGAGGCTGGCCGACAACGCCAGACCGAGGGCCCGACGCGTTTCCGGGGGGTCGAGCACGCCGTCATCCCACAACCGGGCGGTCGAGTACGCCGGACTCCCCTCGCGCTCGTACCCGTCCAGGATCGGCCGCTTGAACATGTCGGCCTCCTCGGCGTTCATCGGCGTCTCGCCGCGACGCACCCGCTGGTCCTGCTGCACGGTCAGCAACACGCTGGCCGCCTGCTCGCCGCCCATCACGCTGATGCGGGCATTCGGCCACGTGAACAGGAAGCGCGGCCCGTAGGCGCGGCCGCACATGGCGTAATTGCCGGCGCCGAAGCTGCCGCCGATGATCAGGGTGATCTTCGGGACCGCGGCGTTGGCGACGGCGTGGACCATCTTCGCCCCGTCCTTGGCGATGCCGCCCTGCTCGGCCTCGGCTCCGACCATGAAACCGCTGATGTTCTGGAGGAACAGCAGCGGCAGCCGCCGCGCCGCGCACAGCTCGATGAAGTGCGTCGCCTTCAGGGCGCTGTCGCTGAACAGGACGCCGTTGTTGGCGATGATGCCGACGAGGAACCCCTCCAGGCGGGCGAACCCGCACACCAGCGTCGGGCCGTACAGCGGCTTGAACTCGCGGAAGCGGCTGCCGTCGACCAGGCGGGCGATCACCTCGCGGACATCGTAGATCTCCCGGAGGGTGCGTGGCAGGACGCCGTAGAGCTCGCCGGGATCGTAGCGCGGCTCCTCCGGAGGGGCGGCGTCGACCCGCGCCCGCCGGGTGGCACCGAGCGTCCGCACGATGGCGCGCGCCTGGGTCAGGGCCTCGTCATCGTTCCGCGCGATCTGGTCGGCCACCCCCGAGCGCCGCGCGTGCACGTCGGCGCCGCCCAGCTCCTCGGCGCTCACCTCGACGCCGGTCGCCGCCTTCACCAGCGGCGGCCCGCCGAGGAAGATCGTCCCGGTTCCCCGGACGATGATCGCCTCGTCGCTCATCGCCGGGACGTAGGCGCCGCCGGCGGTGCACGACCCCATGACGACGGCGATCTGCGGGATGCCCGCCGCGCTCATGCGCGCCTGGTTGAAAAAGATCCGCCCGAAGTGATCGCGATCGGGGAACACCTGGGCCTGCAGCGGCAGGAAGGCGCCGCCGGAGTCCACGAGGTAGATGCACGGCAGGAGGTTCTCCTCCGCGATGGCCTGCGCCCGCAGGTGCTTCTTGACGGTCATCGGGAAGTACGTGCCGCCCTTGACCGTGGCGTCGTTGGCCACGAGCATGCACTCCCGTCCCTCGATCCGGCCGATCCCCGTCACCAGGCCGGCGCCCGGCGCCTCGTCCTGGTACATGCCGTTGGCCGCCAGCGGTGACAGCTCCAGGAATGGCGCGCCGGGATCGAGCAGCCGGTCGATCCGGTCGCGCACGAACATCTTTCCCTGCTGCCGGTGCCGCGCCTGGGCCTGGGCATCCCCGCCGCGCCGCGCAGCGGCCAGCGCCCGGCACAGCTCCTCCGCCAGACCGCGATGATGCGCTGCGTTGGCGCGGAACGCCGCGTCGTCCACCCGGATCTTCGACTCGATCGGATCCATCTCGCGGCGCATCTTACCGGTCACCGGCGGCGACAGCAAGCCGCCGCGCGGGAATCTCGCGAGAACGCCCGACTGAAATGTCCCCGGTGCCCGAGGGCGGCCCTGAGTGGGGCTGGCGGGGACGCGGTCACCGCGCCCGGCTGCGGCACACTACGCCGCACAGGCGCGGCGCCGCTCGTCTCTCCCGCGACCGGCCGCGCACACTGCGCGCGGCTTCGGTCGCGGTCCGAGATCGCCCCGCC
>JAGYID010000079.1 GCA_018606725.1 Acidobacteriota bacterium | reverse complement strand
GCGGCGGAGCGAGCGCTTTGTAGCCGAGCCCGCCGTGCGGAGCGCGAGCGAGCACCGCCTGTCGGCGTTCTCCAGCCGATCCGGGCGGCGCGCAGCGTGCCCCGCGAGGCGCACGCCGCCGCCCCGGATCCGGGGGAGTGCTTCACAGGTTTTCGCGGTATTGACTTGGCGGGCGGGGGTCGCGTAAGGTATCGCGCTGCACCGCGACGGGCGTGCCTCAACGAGACATTTCAGCGGCGATCAATCCCGGCGCACCTACATCGTCACAGGGGGTGGGCAGGCCATGCATTGGCTACCGGAGGGCGTTTCAACCTACAGCGCGAACATCGATTCGATGTTCACCATCATCCTCTGGGTCACGGGCATCGCGTTTGTCCTGACCGAGACGCTGTTGTTCGCCTTCAGCTGGATGTACCGCCGCCGCGAAGGGGTGCGGGCGACCTACACGCACGGCAACGGCCGGCTCGAGGTGATCTGGACCGTGGTCCCCGCCGTCCTGCTGCTCTTCCTCGCCTTCGCCAGCAGCAACGTCTGGAGCAAGATCAAGGTCCACATCCCGACCACGCGCGAGACCATCGTGGTCACCGCCTCGCAGTTCAACTGGGAAGTCCGCTACGCCGGCGCCGACGGAAAGCTCGACAGCGAGGACGACTTGGTGCTGAACAACGACATGCGGCTTCCGGTCGGCGAGCCGGTGCGGATCCGGCTGCGCTCCAAGGATGTCATCCACAGCTTCTTCGTGCCGGTGTTCCGGCTCAAGCAGGACGCCGTCCCCGGCATGACCATCGACGTCTGGGTGCAGCCGACCAAGGCGGGCGTCTACGAGATCGCCTGCGCCGAGCTGTGCGGCTTCGGCCACACCTCGATGCGCGGCCAGCTCACCGTCCTCGAGCCCGACGCGTACGACGCCTGGATCAAGGAGAGCGAAACGAACGTCGCCGCGGGAAATCCGCCCGCCTGACCACCGGAGGCCGCCTGACGATGTCCGAGCACGCCCACAAGACCCCGTTCATCCGGAAGTACATCTTCTCGACGGACCACAAGGTCATCGGCATCCAGTTCCTGATGATGAGCCTGTTCTTCATGATCATCGGGGGTCTCCTGGCGATGATGGTCCGCTGGCAGCTCGGCTTCCCGGAGAAGGCGATGCCGCTGGGCACGCTGTTCCCCGACAAGTTGATGCCCGAGGGGCACATGGGGCCGGAGTTCTACAACGCCGTGTTCACCATGCACGCCTCGATCATGATCTTCCTGGTGATCATCCCGATCCTCGCCGGCGCCTTCGGCAATTTCCTGGTGCCGCTGATGATCGGCGCCCGCGACATGGCCTATCCGAAGCTGAACATGCTGTCGTTCTGGGTGGCGGTGCCGGGCGGTCTGCTGATGGCGTCGTCGTTCTTCACTGACACCGGAGCGGCGGCCACCGGCTGGACCGCCTACCCGCCGCTGAGCGCCGTGGCCGATTACACCGGGGTCACAGCCGGGCAGAGCATGTGGATCGGCGCCGTGCTGATCGTCGGCACGGCTTCGATCATGGGCGCCGTGAACTACATCACCACCATCATCAATATGCGGGCCCCGGGGATGCACCTGTTCCGGATGCCGCTGACGATTTGGGCGCTGTTCATCACCGCCATCCTGCAGCTGCTGGCGACGCCGGTCCTGGCCTCGGTCATGGGGATGCTGCTGTTCGACAGGACGCTCGGCACCCACTTCTTCGCTCCGGTCGGAGGCGGCCAGGTGCTGATGTTCCAGCACATGTTCTGGTTCTACTCGCACCCGGCGGTCTACATCATGATCCTGCCGGCGATGGGCTTCGTCTCCGACATCCTGGCGACGTTCTCGCGCAAGCCGATCTTCGGCTACAAGGCGATGGCCTTCTCGATCATGGGGATCGCCGGGCTCGGCTTCATCGTCTGGGGCCATCACATGTTCCAGAGCGGCATGAACCCGCTGCTCGGGACGACCTTCATGGCCTCGACGATGGTGATCGCCGTGCCGTCGGCGATCAAGACGTTCAACTGGCTGGGCACCATCTGGCGCGGCTCGATCCGCTTCACCCCGGCGATGCTCAACGCCCTCGCCTTCGTCTCGACCTTCATCGTCGGCGGGCTGAGCGGCATCTTCATGGCCTCGACGCCGGTCGACATGTTCATCCATGACACCTACTTCATCGTGGCGCATATCCATTACGTCCTGTTCGGCGGCAGCCTGTTCGGCGTGTTCGCGGCGATCAACTACTGGTACCCGAAGATGTTCGGCCGGATGATGAACGAGGCGGTCAACACCGTCCACTTCATCCTGACCTTCATCTTCTTCAACCTGACCTTCTTCCCGATGCACATGCTCGGGATGGCCGGTCACATGCGGCGGATCGCCGACCCGACGGCGTACGACTTCCTCAAGCCGCTGCAGCCGCTCAACGAGTTCATCACCATCAACGCCCTGATCCTCGGCGCCGTGCAGGTCCTGTTCGCGGGCAACTTCATCATCAGCCTGTTCGCCGGCAAGAAGGCGGAGCGCAACCCCTGGCACGCCAACTCGCTGGAGTGGGTCGCGCCGTCGCCGCCGCCGCACGGCAACTTCGAGACCATCCCGACCGTGTACCACGGGCCGTACGAGTTCTCCGTCCCCGGGGTCGTGGAAGACTATCTGCCGCAGGACCGTCCGGCGCCCGGCGGCGCCCCGTCGCACACGCCGTCCCTGTCCACGGCGAGGGCCTGATTTCTTGACCGGCTACCTCGAGCTGACCAAGCCGCGCGTCACGTCCCTCGTGCTGGTCACGACGCTGGCCGGCTTCTATCTCGGCTCGCCGGGCCCCATGGACTGGGTCCTCCTCCTGCACGCCCTTGTCGGCACCGCCCTGGTCGCCGCCGGCACCAGCGCGCTCAACATGTACGTCGAGCGGGAGGCGGACGGGAAGATGCTGCGCACCCGCCTGCGGCCGCTGCCGACCGGCCGGCTGGCGCCGCGCCGGGCGCTGCTGTTCGCCGTGGCGATCTCGTGGCTCGGCCTGACCGAGCTCTTGGCCTTCGTCAACCCGCTCACTGCGGCGCTGGCGGCGGCGACCCTCGTCACCTACGTCTTCGTCTACACGCCGATGAAGACGATGTCGCCGCTGTGCACCTTGGTCGGCGCCATCCCGGGCGCGCTGCCGCCGCTGATCGGCTGGACGGCGGCGCGCGGCACGATCGGCGCCGAGGGGCTGTCGCTGTTCGCCATCCTGTTCGTCTGGCAGATGCCGCATTCGCTGGCGATCGCCATGATGTATCGCGACGACTACGCGCGCGGCGGGTTCCGCCTGCTGCCGGTGGTCGACCCGCTGGGCGGCAGCACCGAGCGGCAGATCGTCCTGCACGCGTTGGTCCTGCTGCCGGTCAGCCTGATGCCGGCCGTCCTGCGCCTGTCGGGGGCGGTGTATTTCTACGGCGCGCTGGCGCTCGGCATCGGGTTCGCGGCCCTGGCGCTGGCGGTGGCGCTGCGCTCGACCAGCCGGGCGGCGCGCCGCGTCCTGCTCGGATCGGTGGTCTACCTGCCCGCCCTGCTGGCGCTGATGGCGTTCGATCGGCTGACGCCGCCGCGTCCCTGAGGCCCGGCATGGAGAGCATGGCAATCCCAGGACGACCGGACGGGCCCGCCGGCGCGCTACCGAACCACCGGCTGGCGACGTTCGTCTTCCTGATGGCCGGGACGATGCTGTTCATCGGCCTGGTCGGTGCCCTCATCGTGCTGCGTTACGCCATGCCGCAGTGGCCGCCCCCCGGTGTGCCGTCGCTGCCGCTCGGGCTCGGCACCTTCAACACCGCCGTCATCCTGCTCTCGAGCATCGCGCTCCAGCGTGGCGTCCGGGCGATGCGGCTCCTGGATGCCGCCGCCCTGCGCCGCGGGCTGACCTTCGCCTCTGTCCTCGGCGCCCTGTTCGTGGCGCTGCAGGCACTCCAGTGGTCGATCCTGATCGGGCGCGGCCTCAGCTTCGCCGGCACTACCTACGCCTCGACCTTCTATGTCATCTCGGGAGCGCACGCGGCGCACGCCCTGACCGGCTTCCTGTGGCTCGGTGCGATGGCGCTGCGGCAGCGGCAGGCCTGGGTCACCGACGCGATGCAGCGGCAGATCGAGGTGTGCGCGCTGTTCTGGCACTTCGTGGGGCTGGTGTGGGTCTTCCTGTACGTCGTCCTCTACCTCTTATGAGCCGGACTCTTTCGACCCGGACCGCGGCCCGGGCTCTCGTCCTCGGTCCTTGCCTCTGGCTGATCTCCCAGGGCGCGGCGCGCGCCCAGTGCGCCATGTGCAACACCGCCGCGAGGGGAAGCGCCGTCGGCTGGAGCCTGTCGGTCAGCGTCCTGTTCATGCTGGCGGCGCTGTTCCTGATCGTCGGCTGGCTCGTCCTGCTGATCGCGCGCACCGCCCGGGCCGGTCGCAGCCGCGAGCAGTCTGCCGCCCCGAAGGCGACCTAGCGCTTCGTTGCCGGGCCGAAGAACTGCGGCAGCGACTGCGACAGGACCTCGAGATAGATGTTCCGGCCGCTCTTGTGCTTGGGCACGGTGAAGTAGTAGGTCGCCCCCAGACCGCTGATGCACTCCTGGCAACGTATCAGCGTGTCATTCTGCTTCACGAACCCTTTGTTGGTCTTGACCAGGATGTTGAAGCCGATGAGGTTGACCTCGGCGGTGGTCCGCCAGGTCAATAACCCAGTGCCCCGGCCGGCTGGGCTGTCGAAGGAGATGAAGAAATCGGTGACGGTCGGCGGTTGCGGGCATTCGATGTCGCAGGCGCAGGGGTCTTGAGTCGGGTTATAGACGGTCGGGCAGACGTCGCACGCGTCTCCGAATCCGTCGGCGTCCCTGTCCTCCTGCGTCGGATTGAAGATGGTCCGGCAGTTGTCGCAGACGTCGCCCACCCGGTCGCCGTCCACGTCGCTCTGGTCCGGGTTGAAAATCGGGGGACAGTTGTCGCAGGCGTCGCCGATCCGATCGAGGTCGGTGTCGCGCTGGTCGGGGTTCGGGACCAGCGGGCAATTGTCGATGCAGTCACCGATCCCGTCGCCGTCGGCATCCGGCTCCTCGTCGATCAGCCCGTCGCAGTCGTTGTCGATCCGGTCACCGCAGATCTCCTGCGCCCCGGGGTAGACGTCCGGGTTCGAGTCGTCGCAGTCGGCCTTGCAGAACAGCGCGTCGCAATCCCGCGCGCACGTCCAGGAGGGGTCGCCATCCCTGTTACGGCAGTCGACATCGTCGACGTAGGCGGTGATGAACGGCGTCTCGGAGCCGTTGATCAGGGTGGTCACCCCCAGCAGGCGGCAATCGTCCGCAGCCGGCGGCTCGGCGACGTAGAAGACGCTGCCCGTGGAGTCCGGCGTCAGCCCGGTCGCGGTCCAGCTCTCCCTCCGCGGGTCGACCGGCTCGCCGCATGGCCGGATCTCTTCGTACAGCGGCCCGAAGCCGAGCGTCGGGTGGAAGCCGTCGATGCAGGCGTTGACATCGTCGCCCAGGGTGCCCGGGTCGCAGTCGCTGTGCAGCACAGGAGGGGAGAACCGCAGGATGATATACCCGACTTCGGCGCGGGCGCTGGTGCTCCCCGGGTCGCATTGCAGCGGCGACAGCAGGTTCCCTGCGCGGTCGTACGGGTGGGCCAGCTCGGCGAGGTACGGCGTGGAGTAGAGCGGATCGTGTCCACCAAGCGATAGGAGAATGGATGTGCCGGCGCGCGGGTTGGTCGAGACCAGCCCCACGACGATCCGCTGCGGCCCGCCTCCGGTCAAGGGACAGCCGACCGCGGCCGGGTCGCTCCAGTCGCCCAGCACGGTGACCTTGGCGTCCCCCGCCGAACCGGTCCGGGCCGGGCAGCCGGCCTGGTCCGCCGATTCGCAGACGATGTCGAGCCCATCGGTGTGCGCCGCCGCCGGGTCGGCCAGAAGATAGGCGAGGCCGTACAGGGGAGTGGCATCGGGGCAGAGGAGCAGCCCCTCCTCGAGAAAATGTCCGACCGGCACCGGCGTCGAGCAGGCCGCCGCGGCGGGCGACGGCGCCGAGAAGGCGAGGACGACCGGCAGAAGGGCGAGAAGGACGGATCGAAACGCGGCCGAAAGGCCGACCTTTCGTGTCATGGCGGACTCTCCCTGCGGCGAGGCAAACGGAGGTTGACCTGCGACCCATATACGCCCACAGCCGGCCACCGTCAAGCGATTGCTGGGCGCCTTGGACACCGGTCGCGGCAGGCCGACTGCCGGGACGGCGACCCGAGGGCGGCGGGCAGAGGCTATCGTCGATCTGGAGGTAGCCGGCCTGCATCTTCTCCATCGCGTCGACCAGCGCCGTAGTCCCGCTCGCTGGACTCGCGCCCGGATGTCCAATCGGTGGATAATGCGTCTGCCCCTCCGGGAACCTGCGGCCATGACCGGATCTCCGACCGGCCGGCTCCTGCGGTCCATACTGATCCTGTTGACCGCGCTGACTTCGGCCTGCCTCGTGCCCCACTTCCGCCACCTCGAGCACGTCACCGATGTCCAACGTGTCCTGATCGGCGGGACGACACGCGACGAGGTGCGCAAGAGCCTCGGCGAGCCCGGCATGGTCGACACCCCCGGGCTCTACGTCTACGACTGGGAGAAGGCGAAATCACTCGCGATCGGGAGCCTCTCGGGGATGGCGCCCATCGGTCACACGGGGACCAGGGCGCTCTTCGTCTTCGACAGCGAAGGGCGTATCGCGCGCGCTGAGGTTCGGGGGATCGGGCAGGGTCATGGCGGGAGCAACGAAGGAGAGAGCGTCCTCCCGATCGCCGCCGCGGCGCCCCCGCCGTCGGAGAGGTGCGCCGACAAGCATGCAGTGCGCGCCTGGTTCGCCGGCCCGGAGCCCCGCCTCATCGTTCATTTCCCGGACGGAATCCGGATCTGCGACGCCCGGGGGTCGAAGGAGATCGGACAACTGCCGGGGAAATTCATCAGCCTCGCCATCTCCGCCGACGGCAGGATGGCCGCCACCTATGAACGCGACCGATCGCTGACGCTGCGCGACGGATCGACATTCGAGCCGCTCCGGACGCTGGAGCCCCCATCGAGCGTCGGGATGTCGCTCCTCCGCTGGGGCCTGGGGCTCTCTTTCTCGGCCGACGGCCGCCGCCTGGCGGCCAGTCTTGGGAATCACGGAGTCTCGGTTTACGACACCACGAGCGGCGAAGCGATCCTCCGGCTGGCGGATCGCTGGAGTCCCCGCCTGTCCCCTGACGGGCTCCTGATCGTCTCGAAGTCGCATTCCGGCTTCACCCTGACCGAACTGGACACCGGACGCGATGTCGCCGTCCGTCCCCTCCCGAAGTATCCGTACGGGATCGCCCCCGATCCGTACCTCGCGCGCCGGCTGCTGGTGGATCTCGGCGCAACGGCGTTCTCGGCGGACGGCCGGCGCTTAGCCATCGCGACCTGCGCGCACGCCGAGGTTTGGGACGTCGGCGCGCTGCTGTCGTCGGGATGGGAGAAGGGGCTCGAGGACGCGTTTCTCCTGCCGTTCACGGGCGCCTTCGGCGTCTGCGCCGCCGCCGTCAGATTCTCCTCCGATGCCGCCTCCCTCGCGGTCGCCAATGAAGGAACGGTGACGGTCTACGGCCTCGTCGAGCACAAGATCGACGGCACCTACGCCCTCCCGGCCCCGACCGCGGAGGTGTCGTTCACCCCCGACCTGTCCGGCGCGGCGCTCCTGCTCCCGGCCGGCGCTCTTCTCTGGGAAGTCGGGAAGGTGCTCCCGCCCGCGCCGGAACAGCCCACGCCGGAGCCGGAAGCCATCACGTACCCGCCCGCGGGTTGACGCCGCCCCCGCCGCGGACCACACTACCGCCCACGCCGGGGTGGCGGAACCGGTAGACGCAAGGGACTTAAAATCCCTCGGGCCTCTGGCCCTTCTGGGTTCGAATCCCAGCCCCGGCACCATCATTTCAACTTCGGTGCTCCCCGCAGGAGATGACCGAGGCCGGAGAGTTAGGTTAAGCAGCGAGCTGGGGTCGTTCGCATCGACGCTTGTCGGATCGCCGACTACTCTCGCCTGCATAGGTGCGGGGCAAGACCAAATGGAGGAGAGCACTTTATGAAGAGGATGGAGATCGCGTTCGTCGCGCTTGGCCTCGCCGCTGCCTCCGCCGGCGCCGCAATGAAGGAGCCGGGCGAGGGTGATGTCGCGCCCGCCTTCGCCCTTTCTGGTTCGGACGGAAGAACCCACAGGCTCGCCGACTTCAGAGGGAAGCAGGCGGTCGTTCTAGCATGGTTCCCGAAGGCGTTCACGGGCGGCTGAACGGCCGAATGTGCGTCGCTCCGTGCGAGCGGCGAGAAAATCCGGTCGTTCGACGTTGCCTATTTCGCGGCAAGCGTCGACGACACCGAGACCAACCGCAAATTCGCTGAATCGCTCGCCCTGGACTATCCGATCCTGAGCGACCCGAGCAAGGAGACCGCCCGCGCCTATGGCGTCCTGCAGGGCGGATATGCCGCGCGTCACACCTTCTATATCGGCCTGGACGGCCGAATACTGCACATCGACCGCGACGTGAAGCCCTCGACAGCGGGCGATGACGTGGCAAAGCGACTTGGGGAGCTCAAGATCGCGAAGCGGCAGCCCTGACCAGGTGACCTGACATCACTGAAAGGTCGGTCCGCCCCGAAGCGGAGTGCCCGGGGACAGAAGGGTGTGGGACTAGTCTGAACTGAGTCGTAATAGTGTTGACACTTTTGCGATCCCAGAGTGATGCATGGGTTCAGTTCATTCGAGCGATAACGCCCCAGAAGAGTTCGGCCGGCGTACGACCTCGCAGGCGGTAGCCCTGATGCGGGCGTTGCTGGTTGTAGAAGCGCATGAACGCATCCAGGGACTGTTGCATCACCGAGCGGCCCGTGAAGTAGCGACGCCGGAACTGGATGCGCCAATGCTCCTGCAGGATGGTCCCGTTCAGGCGCTCGACGAAGCCATTGGTCCAGGCATGACGCGGCTTGGTGCGCGTGTGCCGGATGCCCAGCTCCTTGCAGGCGATGTCGAAGGCGGCCTTGAACTCCGAGCCACCATCGGTGAGTACCCGCTGCAGGGGCCAGCCAGCTTTGCGATAGAGAGGGACCAGCACCTGGCGCAGGAAGGTCGCGACCGCCGCGGCCGAGAGTTCGGGCAGCAGCCGGGCCACGCCGTACGAACAGGCGGCATCGCACACGGTGATCTGCCAGACTTTGCCCACCCCTTTGAGCTTGCCGACATAGAACGTGTCCAGACACACCAACTCGCCCGGAACTTCCGCTTCGACATGAACTTCCCGACCGTTTCTGGCCCGCTGCAACTCGCGTCGGGTGCGATCGGTCAGCAGTCCCGCGCTGCGAGCGCTGTGCTGCTCGAGTACCAGCAGCCTCTTCTGGCGTGTGGCCAGTCCGGTGCGCCGCAGGATGCGCTGGATCGTGCTTGGCGACAGACGCGTCTGTCCGTCCCGGGCGAGCTGCGCCGCCAGCCGGCCGCAGCCCCAGGTTGGCCACGCCAGAGCCAGGCCGACGACGGTTTGTTCGAGATGCGGAGCCGTCTGAGGAGGCCGTCCTCGCGCCGCCTGTCGTCGGCGGGGATGCAGCCCGTCCATGCCGTAGCGAACGAACCGCTTCTGCCAGCGATAGAACAGCGTCCGGCTGATCCCCGCCTCCCGACAAGCGGCGCTGACGCTGCCAAACTCTTGTGCACGGCGAATGACACGCAGTCGTGTAGTGCGTATGCTTTCCTCGAGGGTCATCGGTCCTACCTCCCAAAGTGTCTTCGTTTCGCCACGAATCACTCTGGGAAGAATAGGGCAGATGGCCCTTTTTCATGGATTGAAAACCTGTCAACACTATTACGACTCAGTTCACACTAGTGTGTGTTGCAGTCGGCGTCTCTGGTGTGATGATCGTGCTGTGGTGCCATTTAGAAATGGATCGGGCTATCCGCGAGAGTTGGATGGTAGATAATCTCAAATGAACTGAAAGTATCTTCGCTGATATGTACTTACTATGTAATTAGCCAAGGGTCTCCGGAGGCCCCGATGGCGATGAGGCTACGCAGCCTCGCGCCACGCTTCCACTGGCAGCCCGAACGTGTCCAGGTTCGTGGACGCTATCTTCTCTAATAGTACGTCTCGGGCCCCCGGCACCAGCGTTTTCAGTTACCTGGGAAATCCAAACGGGTGACCCCCAGAAGACAACGGGTGGTAGGTGGACTGACCGCTGGATCATCGCGGTCGTCGAGTGGCCGAAGAGGTTCTGAACCTCGAACATCCAGTACCGCGCTAGGCGAGCTCGCGATCCAGCGCCGCGAGAAACGGTTCGGCCGGCACGTAGTGCTCGTTCGGCCTCACGACGTTGCGGCGGAACGTCAGAGGGTGGCATTCGAGGCCGCCCTGGAGGAGATTGCGGGCGGCGATGCCGCGCACGTCGTAAGCGCACATCACGACCGTGGGGAGATTACGAATCGAATCCGTAACGCGTGCCTCGAGGCGGAGAAGCTCCCGGTCGTTGGGCCAGCCGGGCCTGCCCCAGCCGAGGTTCCCGAAGATTCGTACGAACGGCTCGCCCCGATCGACGGCGGCCTTGACCCGATCGCCTACCTCTTCAAGCAGGGTGTCGCCCGAGTGCTTCCCTGAGACGAAATGCAGCCGGCCTTCCCGCCTCAAGGCCGTCGGATCGAGACGGGCGCGCTTCAGGCCGGCCTCGACGCGTGCGTTGGCCTCGTCGAATCCCAGGAGGATGCACGTCTCGCGCTGCCCGGCACCGGCCGCGACGAAGCCGACGGCGTCCTCGAAGTCCCGTTCCGACTCCCAGAAGTACGCCAGATGGTCGCCGGGTGCCACGACCGCCCCCGCGAGACCAAGCGGCACGCTGGATCTGCGAGGCCCCGGGCGGTGAAGGCCGTGTTCGCGGAATAGGCCGAGGAGCCGTTCCTTCTCCGCGCTGGTCGCCGCTTCCCGCAGATCACCGAGGCGTCCGAGTGACCCGACGACGGCCTGCATCTGCGTGAGGGTGGCTCGGCATCCAGGGCAGGAGCGGCAGTGGGCTTCGAAGCGCCCCCGGTCGGTTGGCGAGAGACCTCCTTCCAGGTAGACCGAGATTTGATCTACCAGCTCGCGGCAGCTCATTGTTCCAGAGGACATGGACTCCTCACTCCCCTTCGAAATAGGGCTGAAGCGCCGTCCGTACCCTCGAACGCGCCCGGTGCAGCAGCACTCTCTGATTTGTCTCACGAATCCCCAAGATGTTACACACCTCCTCGCTTGAGCGGCCTTCGACGTCGCGCATCGTGAGCACGATACGCAGGTTCGCCGGAAGGGCCTCGATTGCCTTCCGGAGGTGTTCGCGTGCCTCGTCTGCCAGGAGCTTCGTCTCGGGGGATGGCCCCGGGTCGCGTAGCGGGGAAACCCGGTAGCCAGCCTCGTTGGCTTGGGCTGGCGGAAGAAAATATCGCAGGTCGCCGGAAGGTCTCGAGTGTGCCCCGGAGAGAACAGCCTCTGCTTCTTCGAGGTCATCGATCCCCAATTTCGCAAACGGTATCGTCCGGCCCTCTCGCAGCGCGCGGGTCTTTGCGCGGTTGATGAGTATGCGCAGGATCCAGGTCTTGAGGGATGAGCGTCCCTCGAACGCCCATACCCCCTGGATCACTCCGAGCCAGGTGTCCTGAGCCACCTCCTCCGCAACGGCAGCATCGGAAAGATAGAGGCGGGCAATGTGGCGCAGGGTGGCATGGTGCTGCTCCACGAGGCGCGCAAAGGTGTTCTCATCGCCCTGACGCAGCGCCACGACGACTCTGAGGTCCTCTTCGGACGCGGCTCGGCGGTGGGCCGGGCCCGGCGAGCCCGGTGCGGCAGTGCCCGCGTTTGCCTCTTCGGGACCCTTCGTCATGCCACGTTCGCCCGGAATGTGATGCGTTGCGGATTTCCGCATTATAGCGCGTTGTAACGATCGAGGTGTTCGCGAGACCAATGATCGGAACCAGGGTTCCGCGATGCCTCGAACGAAGGACATGAACCGCAGGAAAAGGAGACGACGATGAAAACGATTGCTCGAACGGTCTTGGCTCTCACGCTGCTGTCCACACCGACTTTCGCGGCCAGCCTCGTTAACGTAGCGGGCGCGAGCCATATCGCTATCGAAGGCTACGACCCGGTGGCCTTTTTCACCGACGCCAAACCGGTGAAGGGCTCTCCGTCCATCAGCGCCACGCATCAGGGAGCCGTGTACTTCTTCGCTACCGAGGAGCACAAGCAGCTGTTCACGGTGAGTCCCGACAAGTACGTGCCGCAATATGGAGGATTCTGCGCGTTCGGTGTCGGGCTCGACGCGCTCTTCCCGGTCGACATCAGCACGTGGCAGGTCCGGACCGGCAAGCTGTATCTCAATCTCGACCACGACATATTGAAGAAATTCAACGCCGACTTCAACGGCAACGTCGCCAAGGCGAACGAGAACTGGCCCGGGCTCGTCCAGAAGAACGGCAAGTAGCTGGGCCGAGGCGCTCCTCCCGGCGATCGCCCCGGGAGGAGCGTCTCGGACCGTATAGAGTCTCGTCCTCACCGCGATCTCCACGAGCGCCTGCGCATGACGGAAGCGCGGGCGAACTCCGCTCGTGGCGCGCCGCTGTTGCCCGGAGGGCAAGCGCTACCGACTGCGCGTCAGCTGAGTGGGAAGCCGTGCTTCCCTGGAAGATTCGGGCGGTGGCAGGGGGAATGCGTGGCAGGCCCATGATTTCCGCCTCCCGGAAGATCCACTAAGCGAGATCCGGGCCGGGAGGCGTCCTCGCCAGAGGTGAATCCGATGACGGCCCGCCCTGGACGCCAGGCACATGTTAGTGTGAGGGTCATGAAACCCAGGACGAAGCGTCTGCTGGAACTCTTCCCCGAGACGAAGCCGTTTCGCACGGGCAACCTCAGGGTCTCCACCCTGCACACGATCCACTTCGAGGAGTGCGGAAACCCGCGCGGCAAGCCGCTCGTGTTCCTCCACGGCGGCCCCGGCGGCGGCATCGAGCCGATCTACAGGCGCTACTTCGATCCGAAGAAGTGGCGCATCGTGCTGCCCGACCAGCGCGGCTGCGGCAAGAGCAGGCCCTTCTCCGAGTTGCGCGAGAACACGACCTGGCACCTCGTCTCAGACATCGAGAGGCTCCGCGAGCACCTCGGGATCGATCGCTGGGTCGTGTTCGGCGGTTCCTGGGGCAGCACGCTGTCGCTGGCCTACGCCGAGACCCACCCCGACCGCTGCAAGGCGCTCGTGCTGCGCGGGATCTTCATGCTGCGCCGCAGTGAGCTCCTGTGGTTCTACCAGGAGGGCGCGAGCCAGATCTTCCCCGATGCCTGGGAGCACTACCTCGCGCCGATCCCGCCGCGCGAGCGGGGCGACATGATGAAGGCCTACTACAAGCGCCTCACCAGCCGTGACCGCCGCGTCCGTCTCAAGGCTGCGCGCGCCTGGTCGATCTGGGAGGGAAGCACGAGCAAGCTCTTCTTCGATCCCGAACTGGTCAAGAAGTTCGGCGGCGGCCGGTTTGCCGACGCCTTCGCTCGTATCGAGGCGCACTACTTCGTGAACCGCGGCTTCCTGAGAAGCGACGATCAGCTCCTGCGCGACGTGAAGAAGATCCGCCGCATCCCCGGCGTCATCGTGCAGGGCCGCTACGATGTCGTCTGCCCGATCCGCTCTGCCTGGGACCTTCATCGCGCATGGCCCGAGGCAAAGCTCGTCATCGTGCCAGACAGCGGCCACTCCATGACCGAGCCCGGCATCCGGAGCGCCCTGATCGAGGAGACGGAGCGTTTCGCACGGCTCTAGCCTGGGCTACATCTTTTCCGCTTCACCGCCTGTCCATAGGAAGGTGGCCCCCCACTCAGAGGTCTTCCGCCACGTCCCGCGATGCGCCCCGAGAAGCAGGCGAACGCACGCCAGGAGGTCCGCGACGGACGCCTTGCTTCCCGCGCCATGGAAACCGACCACCGCGGGAGGGGGCCGTGGCTACTGCCCGCGCGCGAACCAGCAGCCGCCGGGGCCGGTGTACGAGGCCCCCTCGCCCCAGATGATCTGGTTCATGCCGTCTGGACCGACCGCCAGATCGTGGTAGTCGCCGTAGGGGAAGGCGTAGCCGTTCGCCGTCTTGTACGGCGCCCCGGTCGCGAGATCCGACACACGGATATCGGCGCTCCAGGAGGTGCCGCCGTCTGTCGTCCGCCTGTACCAGGTATTCCATCCGGTCTGGCTCTGCTGCCGGTCGTCCTGCCACGTCACCCGGAAGTCGTTGGCAGTGGTCGGATGCGCGACGACCGAAGGGAAGGCATTGTGCACCGTCCCCGAAGCCACGGAGATTTGCACCCGCGGCGTCCAGGTCGTGCCGTCGGTGGAGGTGCGGATGTACATCTGCTCCGGGGCCAAGGGCGTGCTGTTGACGTGGTAGGCGATGAGCAGCTTTCCGGCGCTGTCGATCGCCATGTTCGGCGTCGAGCCGAGGAAGCCCGTGTAACAACCGGCCGCCCAGCCGCAAGGCGGCACGTCGCGCGAGGTGTCGATGGGCGCGCTGGTCCACGAGGTCCCGCCGGTCGTCGTTTTCCAGACCTTGATGAACGCATCGCCGTTGTAGGTGTTGCCGCTGGTGAAGTCGCTCGTCGCGATATAGGCGACGTTGCCGTTCGACGGGCTGACCGCCACCCCCTGGTGGAAGTAGTACCGGCTGTCGGTGTTCATCTTCACGGGCGTCGAGAAGCTCAGGCCGCCGGTGTGCGACGCGACGGCGTAGGAATCGGACGAGTTGAAGCCGATGTAGACATGCATGCCGTCACGCGACACCCCGAGCCACGGGTGGTCGTTCCATTGCGGCTTTAGTCCCTTGCCCCCCCAGTCGATGCTGGCCGACCAAGTGGCTCCGTGGTCGGTGGACTTCACGTAGGTCGTGCCGGGGGTCGTGCCGTTCAGGAAGGCGGCGTGGACGTTGCCGTTGATGTCCACCTTGATCTGCGGATCGTATTGCGCCTTGGTCGTCAGCTTCAGCCACTGATCGGGCAACCAGGAGGCGCCGCCGTCGTTCGATCGTCTCAGGATGATCGAGGGCAGCTTGCAGTTGCCGCACGGTTTCGGGCCCGTGTACCGAGTGATCAGATGGTAGACAAAGTTGGCGTTGCCGGGATCGACCGCCACCGCCGGCTCCCAGTCGTCCTGTCCGCTCGCGGCGGCCTCCGAGAACCACCCTGGGGCGGCCGCCGGCGCCGGCGCCGCGTCCACCCGCGTCTCGCTGGCGAACGACCTGCCGCTGCCAACCTTGCGCGGCTCGTCCGGCTGCTCCTTCTTCACCTTCCCCGTGTCGGCGTCCGAGAGCGCGCAGCCCGCGAGGGCGACCGAGATGGCCAGCATCGGCCAGAGCTTCCACGACTGGACGACGTTCCGGTGCGCGAAGAGGCTCATCGCGTTCCCTCCTTTTTGGGACGGTTCGGGACGGACGTGCATGGAGTGCGGCCGATCGGACCGCGGGCATGGCGGACGCGTCGAATTCGCGTTGCAGCCCATGAAGCGTTCTCCAAAGGACCCAGCGGGTAATGCCAGTGCGTTGGGCGCATTCTGCACCAACCGGCGCGTTTCTGTCGAGGGGTCGAACTGAGATTGCGGTATTCCGCGATCCGAGGTGGATTTCGGGACGTCCCGATGAACAGGAACTCCCCAGTCCGTCCGGCGCTGGACGCCCCGAAGAGGCAGCACGGGGGTGGAGTCTCGCCGCTCGCCGCGCAATTCGGGCCCCTCGAGCTCCAGAATAGGGGCACGACAGGTGGTTCCGCATGGGCGACTTCGCGAAGAGCGGGCAAACGGTTCAGGCCGACTGAATCCCCGCCGGCCCGCTGTTCACTCGATGGGCGAGGATGCCCTGATCCGATCGCGCGGAACCCGGGTTCAGTCCTGCCCCTTGGCGCCGTCCTGGACCTGCTGGATGTGCTGGTCGGTGTTCTGGTTCATCTGCTTCAGGTTGGGGAGATTCCCGGAGCGGATCGCTTCGCCCGCGCCTGTCTGCCCGTGATCGGGGACAGCCCCTGGCGCCCCCGCCGCCCCCGGCATCAGAACCTGTTGGGCGACGGGGAAGATCGATTTCCAGGCGCGCGCGGAGAGGAGCATCACGATCGCCAGCGCCACGACCAGGACGACGAATCCAATACCGCCACCGCCTGCCTTCTTCATGCGGTCAAGGTAGGTCAGGATATGGAGAAGCGCAAGACAGGCAGGCCCCGGCGCGCGGCCGGGCGCTCCTTATCCGCAGTCGGTCACAGGGTGTGATTCTGGGTCCGGTGAGGGCCGTTCAGTCAAACGCGGCTAGACGGAGTGGAGCTTTCGTTTCAGGAGGACGATGTTCAGCGCGATGGAAATCTTGCGGCCGAGCCGGCGGTAATCCTCGCTCGTTCCCTGGATCTTCGAGTCGGTTCCCCCGTCGCCGTAAAGGATGGCCACCAGCCGATCCTCCAGGTGGATGGGTATCATCATGATCTCGGAGGGGACCCGCACATCCAGCTTCTCGTAGAACCCGCGGCAGCCCGGATTGTCCGGCAACGGCCCCAGGAAGTGCCCCTCTCCGGTGAACAACTGGAAGATCGGCTCTGACGTGATCGTGAAGCGCAGGCTCTGGGCCAGGCTCCGATCCAGCCCGAGGTCTCTGGAACTCCAGAGGACGGCCGTGGTCGATTTTACGGAGAACAGGATGCAGCGCTGCAGCCGGCCCGACGTCGAGTCGAGCACCGCCTCCGCCAGCGCCTCGACGGTGTCGGCAGAGCAGAGCCGATGCGAGACCTGATCGTCCGGGTTTCGCGGCATGTCCTCCTTGATGGTCTTCCAGTTGATCGGCGCCGCCGGCGCCACGGCAGTGGCCACTTGGGTGGCAGGCGGCGGCTGGGTGGCAGGCGGCGGCTGCCCGGCCGGCGGAGTCTCCACGGCGGGGCCGGCGGTCCGCGCCGGTGACGCCTCGTTCCCGGACAGCCGGGCCTCGCGATTGTTCCAGCCGACGTCCAGCTCCCTGGAGACCGTGATGTACCTCTGCCTTCTCGGAATGTCGTAGTAGCGTTCCATCGCCTGCAGGATCCGAACTTCGGGGGCGACCCACGGTTCCGTCTTGCACCCCGTGACGAAGGAGATCTCATCGAGCGCGGGCAGGTCTTTCGGATCGATCATGGCGATGGAAACCGTCTTGTCGTGCTTCGCGAAGGGAATGGCGTTGAGCTTCTCGACCACCCGCGCCGACATCAACTGGATGACGGCCTGCGGTATGTCCTGAAACCGATCGAACGCCGCGTACGGCGCCTTCATGACGTCGGCGAGAACCCGTCCGAGCTGGTCTTCGTCGATGTAGCCCATCTCGATCAGACAGGTGCCGAGATGCCCGCCGTAGATCAGCTGTGCGTGCAGAGCGTCCTTGAGTTGACTCTCGTTGATGACTCCCTGTTGAATGAAGATCTCGCCGAGTTTCATGACGCGCCAGGCCCCCGGGCATCCGTCCGCCCTGTCAGGGACGGCAGGACTCATCTCCGATTGCGGAATATGGGGCTGTCTCGATCCCGAGTCAAAGGGGCGCGCGCTTCGATGACGATTTCGTACTCGCCGGGCAGCTTGTTTTAACTCTGCGCTGGCAGGAGGGGTGATCGGGGCAGGGAGGGCCGGCCGACGGGGGGCACCAGGCCCGCCGCCACCACGCGATTGCGGCCGGAGCGCTTGGCAGAGTAAAGAGCCTGGTCCGCCGCGCCGATCAGATCACGGACGGTGTGCCAAGCAGGCGACAGGATCGCGAATCCGATGCTGACCGTGATGGGCGAGTGTTCCCATGGGGCGGCCTCAACCAGCCTCCGGAACCGCTCGGCGATGATGAGGGCGCTCTCGGCATCGCTGTTGGGGAGAATGACGATGAACTCCTCGCCGCCGTAACGTGCCACGATGTCATTGCGCCGCCTGCCTTCCTGCAGGACACGCGCGATCTGGCGCAGGGCCTCGTCTCCCGCCGAGTGCCCGCAGGCGTCATTGTAGATCTTGAAGTTGTCCACATCGAGCATCAGCAGGGAGAGAGAATGGCCACCGCGCCGGGCGCGCTCGATTTCCTCTTCGAGCCTTTCCTCGCAGATCCGGCGATTGCTCAGGCCGGTCAGGGCGTCGGTGCCGCTCTGAGCCTCCAGATGGGCGTTCGTGGCCTCCAGCCGCCTCTGATATTTTTCCAGCAGGTCCTGGAATCGCCGCCGCTCCGCCATCTCCCGCTCGAGCTCATCGATCGTCCGCCGGAGACCGAGCTGCGCCATCACTTGTCGCGACAGGGCTCGGAGCGCCTCCTGCTGTTTGGGGAGCAGTTTACGAGGGACACGATCGATGACGCACAGGGTCCCCAGCGCGTGCCCCTCCGACGTCACGAGGGGCGCCCCTGCGTAGAAGCGGATCTTCGGGTCGTGGGTCACCAGAGGGTTGGTCGAGAAGCGCGGGTCGCGATTCGCGTCGGGGACGATCAGCAGCTCACCTGGCTTCAGGATCGCGTGGGCGCAGAAGGCCGTGTCACGGGGAGTTTCCGGGGCGTCGATGCCGATCTTCGACTTGAACCACTGGCGGTCGCTGTCGACGAGGCTGATCAGCGCGATCGGAGCGTCGCAGATGAGCGAGGCGATGCTGGTGATGTCATCGTAGGCCTGTTCGGGGAGCGTATCGAGGATCTTGTACCCGCGCAGGGCATCCAGTCGCTGCGGTTCCGTGATCGGCAGTCGTAGCTGCCTCATCGACCCCATCGACGGAACCTTAGCCTCGGCACGGGGGTCATCATACAGGTGGGCATCCGAATAATCCAATTGGGCGTGCCGAGAGCGAGACCGGCCCGCTGTTCCAGAGAGCTCTTCGGCGATCGCTGATCGTGCAATGGAGTCACTGCGGGCTCACCGGCAGACAGTTCCCCGCCCGGCAGGAGTGCGCCGAACCGCTTTGACTCTTCCTCCGTCCCGACCCTACATTGGCCCCTGATGTCGCGAGTCCTGTTGATCGCAGCGTGTGCCAGCGCCCTGCTGGGGTTGGTGACTCTCCTGTTCGCCAGGGGCGCCGCGCGCCGGCGACGCTGGCAGGGGATGGTGGCCGGAGGCTTGACGGGCCTCCTGCTCCTGACAGGCTCCGCGCTCCTCGCCACCGTCAGCGTTTCGATCCGCGGCTACCGGGCCCTCACTTATGAGGAGGTCGCCGCGACCGTCCGGACGTTCCCGATCGGAACGCAGCACTTCCGGGCCAGCATGATCTATCCCGACGGGCGAGAGGAAAGCTTCGACATCCGGGGCGATGCGATCTACGTCGATGCGCACATCCTGAAGTGGAAGCCCTGGGTGAATCTCCTCGGGCTGCACACCGTCTACGAGCTGGACCGGGTGGCGGGTCGCTACGAGGAGGTGGCCGAAGAGCGAGCAGCACCCCGCACGGTGTACTCACTCGCCCGGCCCAAGCCGTTCGACCTGTTCGATGTGGCCAAGCGGTTCCGCCACCTGTCGATGCTGATCGACGCGGAATATGGTTCGGCGACCTTCGTCGCCGCACGCGGGCTCGCCGCCCACGAAATCCTCGTTTCCACGAGTGGCCTTCTCGCGCGACCGGTCGGCGGACCGCAGACTTTCTCGGCGCGTCAGTAGCCTCAGGCGAGGCCGCGCCGCCTGCGTGGGTCGGCCGGGCGTTCCTTCACTTCTTCTTGGGCGGCTTGAACGCGTCCTCAACCTGCTTCTCGATGCTCTTATAGTTCTTGTCGAGCAGCTTGTACTCCTCCTTCGTCAGGATTCGGAAGGGGACGCGAACCAGGCTGTTCGCGAACTTCACGTTCAGCCAGTGCTGTCCGTACGTGATCCCGCCCGGAACCTGGAAGTAGAGCCGGCCGAGGCAGGCCTGCTGGTCGGTGAACTCGACCGTGTCCCACGCCTTCGCGCCGGAGGCGAGCTCGCTGAAGAATCCGATACGGCAGGAGCTGTGCGCGTTCGGCGGAAAGTAGTTGATCGAGTCGCGCTGCAGCTTCGCCCGGGCCTCCAGGGCGGCGAGGTTCGCCTGCCTGAACTCGAGAACGGTCGCCAGGGGGATCGTCTTGCCGTCGGGGGTCTCGAGGGACAGCGCATCGCGCGTCATGACGTAGTCGGGCACGCGGTCGCGCAGGGCGAAGCCGATCTCGAGCAGCATCCACGGCTCGCCGACCGAGTCGTTCGCGATCCGGTAACCGAGGATGGCGTAGCCCTCGTTGTTGTACGCCGCCCGGACGAACCGCCCTTCCATCGTCATGATCTGCGGTACCCCGGGCTCCGGGATCTTCACCTTCGGGGGCTCCTGTGCGGCCGCGCCCCCCGGGCCGACGAGACCAACGCACAGCAGACCGGCAGCCGCCATCCGCACCAGACCGTGGCTCTTCTCTCTCATGGAATCCTGCCTTTCATTTCGAGTCGTGCCCGGCGTTCGCCGGTGCCGCGTTCACATTCTCGTTCAACCGCATCCTCAGTCGCTCATCAGGTGTGATTCTAGGCTCGGTGGA
Source organism: Acidobacteriota bacterium (assembly GCA_018606725.1). Taxonomy (GTDB): domain Bacteria; phylum Acidobacteriota; class Polarisedimenticolia; order Gp22-AA2; family Gp22-AA2; genus JAGYID01. The sequence goes on along the minus strand of JAGYID010000079.1, from coordinate 1,362 downwards.
CACTGATCCGGGACTCTTCATGGCTTGCCCGCCTCGGTCGCTGGGGCCCCGCGGACGAGCTCGACGGCGGCCAGCAGATCGGTGGAGATCGCACGCTTGAGCACGAAGGCGTCGGCCCCGGCTTCCATCGCCGCGCGGCGCACGGCCTGCTCGTCGTGGACGCTGAGGACGATCACCTTGAGGTCGGGACAGCGCTGCCGCACCGCTCGCAGCCAGCCCAGGCCGCTGTCCCGGGCCAGGGAGAGATCCACGACCGCCACGTCGGGCTGGAGTCGGCCTGCTCCCTCGAGCAACGACGCCACGTCGGCAACCATGACCACCGATCCGAACGCCGTCGCGAGCAGTCCGCGCACGCCTTCCGTGAGACCGTGGTGGCGGTCCGCCAGCAGTACGCAACTGAGAGGCTGCTCGGGCATCGAGGCGATTCCTTCTCTGCGACCGGGTCCGTCGCGATGCGTGTGGCGCCCGACTTCGAGCGGAGGTTACCCGGGCTTCGTAGCGATCTGCCCTCGGGAAACTACCGGTGCGCGGGTGATGGCTGTCATGGCGCCACTTGCCGCCCCACGCGGCTCCTTTCTCTGCGGACGAAATAAAGATAGGCGCCCACGCTCAGCGCGTTGATCACGATCGCTACGATGTTCCATATGATCACCGGTCGTGACGCGATCAACAGGCCGTAGTAGACCCAGGCGACTTGAAAGACGCACATGATCGCCGCCATCCTCGGATTCATGCCCGCGCTGGAGCGCCGCTTGAGCATGCCGATCAAGTCCGGCAGGGCGGCGAAGGTGGTTCCGAACCCCGCGACAAAACCAACGATCTCGGACCTTTGAAAGGAGGGGACGAGCAGGCTCGCCGTGTCGTGTATGCCGGGACCGTCACAGCCCTGCAGAGCAATCACGCCCGGCAGGAGAACACCCAGGGGTAGTCTGTTAAGCCAACCGTTGCTCATCGGGGCACCTTCCTTCGCACTCGCAGTCATTGTTCCTGTGCTCACGACGCGCTGACCCGGAAGAGGTGGCATGTCCACGGTTCCAGATCGACGTACAACCCCACGTCCCGCATCTCGTCCCCGTTCCGGTCGTAAACCTCACCCGAGAGGGCATCGTCGAGGCGCCACGTGTGTCCTCTCAGCTCATCCCACGGCAGATGGACGAGGGCCTGGGCGGGGGCTTGACCGAGATTGATGACGATGAGGTGGCGCTCGTCGTCCTTGACCCAGCACCAGCCGAGGACATTCCGGCAGCTCTGGTTGTCGGGCCAGCCGCTGCGCTCGCAGAGACCCCACGCACCATTTCGGAAGACATCGCGGTTGGTCGCTTTCAGCAGACGATCGTAGAAGGCGACGAGGTCCTGATCGGG
>JAGYID010000021.1 GCA_018606725.1 Acidobacteriota bacterium | reverse complement strand
CCTGAACCTGGTGATGTCTTTCATGGTGAGCAGAACGATCTTCCCGGTGTCCTCGTGCAGATCGAACTGCCGGGCGTCGATCGCCATGATCGTGGGCGACGGGCCGCCGATGTCGAACTCGAGCTCGAAGTCGCTGGTCCGCGCCCGGCCCGCGATCGTTTCCTCCAACATGCTCTTGAATGCCGCGGAGTGAAACCCGCCTGGTTCCAGCTCGTAGACGAGCCGATTCTCCAGCGCCGCGCGCGACATGTGGAACGTCTTGAGGAATGCGTGGTTCGCCATCTGGACGCGCCGGTCTCCACCCAGAACCAGCAAAGGCTCCTGCACGACTTCCACGACCGCCCTGCTGAAATTCCTGGCGCGCTCCACCTCCTGGAAGCTGCGCTTCAGGCGGTCGATCTCGAACAGCACCACGACGAGCCCGTCGATCCGGTCGTCCTCGGTCCGGTAAGGGCGCAGGCGCATCGAGTACCAGACGTCTGACCGATCCTGAACTTCGATTTGCTTGGCCCCCAGGGTCTTGAGTACCTCGGCGGCTTGCTCCTCCAGGTTGGGCAGCCTGAGGGTGTGCCGGATCTCGGAGATGTGCCGCCCGATATCCGCGGGCGTCAGGCCCATCACCTGGTCCGCGGCGACGGTGGATCGGCGCAACCGCAGATCGCCCGTCAGCATCACGATCGGCACATTGACGCTCGTGACCAGGTTGGTGAGATCGTTGCTGACCTCCGTCAAGTCCCGATTCCGAATCGCCAGCTGGTCGTTGACCGTCGTCAGTTCTTCGTTGGTCGACTCGAGCTCTTCATGCGAGGTCTGCAGCTCTTCATTGGCGCTCTGCAGCTCCTCCATGCTCGACATGAGCTCCTCGTTCGCCGACTTGAGCTCCTCTTCGGCCGTCTGCCGGCCGTCCATCAGCAACCTCAAGTGTTCCTGGCTGTCGGCCAGCTCGTTTCTCAGCCGGACCAGGTCGCGTCCGTTTCCGCCCTCTCGTGCCTCAGCCTTCACACCCGCCGCCCGGCTCGCGTCTTGCGCTTCGGCGGACGGAGGCACGGCTGTTTCGAAAAGGATCAGCAGGCGACGGTCCTGATCGGAACCGGCTGTCAGGGGAATGACCTCGAGAGTGGGCCCCCTGTGCCCATCGTGGCCACGCTTGACCGGCAGCCCCTCCTTCCGGACGGGAGCGCCCGTCCTCCTGGCCAGATCCACCGCGGCGGACAACTGCGTGACGAGGTCGCGCCTGACCAGCCGGAGGAGGCTGAGGTCGGCCGTTCCGGACGCCAGCCGCACATAGGGGTGGGTGTCTCCCAGGATCTCGACGATGTCCATCTTCTGGTTGATCACGACGCCCGCGGGAGCGTACCTCTCCATGATCAGCCGGTTCGCCTCCTCCCGTGCGCTCACCTCGGTCCGGGCGGCAGGCTGTTCCCTGCCGGCCGCCCGGGCCGGAGGTTCCGGGACAGGTCTCGCAGGGCGGACAGGGAATCCAGTCGCCTGCATGGCGGGGATCGATTTCCTCCTGTAAATCCGGTGCCTCATATCCATCGGGGTGAACAGATCGGCAAAGCTGTCGAGCGTCTCGGCCTTTCCCAGAAGAAGACAGCCATCCGACTTGAGGGCGTAATGAAAGATCGGCAGGATCGTGTCCTGCAGGCTCTTCCCCATGTAGATCAGGACATTGCGGCAGCTCACCAGATCGACATTGGAGAAGGGCGGATCTTGGGTGATGTCCTGCCTGGCAAACACACAGGCCTCCCGGAGACGTTGGACGATCTTGTACTCCTGACCCAATCTTACGAAGAACCGCCGCCGGCGCGCGGGCGACACTGAGCCGACGATGCTCCCCGGGTAGATCCCCTTGCGGGCCGTGGCGATGGCCCTCTCGCTCAGGTCGGTCGCGAATATTTGAATCGGGGTATGGACGCGCAGGCGGCCCATGACCTCGAAGAGGAGCATGGCGATCGAGTACGCCTCCTCACCGGTGGAGCAGCCGGGCACCCACACCCGGAACGGCTCTTTCGGCGGCTTCTTCTTGATCATGGAGGGGAGGATCGCGGTCCTCAGCTTCTCGAAGGTCTTCGGGTCCCGGAAGAACTCGGTGACTTTGATCAGGAGGTCCTCGTACAGTGCATCCACTTCGGACGGCTCCTGGCGCAGAAGGCGGGCGTAGTCCGCGACATCCCGCAGCTTGGTGAGAGTCATGCGGCGGTGGAGGCGGCGCCGAACGGTGGCCTCCTTGTAGGTGGAGAAATCGGCCCCGGTTCTCTCGAGCAGGAGGGCGAAGACTTCCGCCAACCCTCCTTCCGCTTGCTCCGGAGCCTTCGGCAGCGTGGCGGCGCCGGCGATCGACCCCGGACTCCGGGCGATCTTTGCCAGCATGGCAGCGATCTCCCCCGGCGGCAGGACGAAATCCGCGACCTTCGCCTTGATCGCACTGCGGGGCATGCCGTCGTACTTGGCCGTGCCGGGATCCTGCGCGAGGGTGATGCCCCCCTCGCTCTTGATCGCCCTCAGGCCCTTCGTCCCGTCCGAAGCCGTTCCGGAGAGGATCACCCCGATCGCCCTGTGCTTCCGATCCCGCGCCAGCGACTCCAAGAAATGATCGATCGGCAGGTTTTCCGCCGGCGCCTGGAGACGGCGCGACAGCGACAAGGCGCACTTGTCGATGGTCATTCTCGCGTTACGCGGAATCACGTAGATATGATCCGGTTCGAGGACCATCCCGTGCCTGGCCTCCAGGACCGGCATGGAGGTCGTCCGGGCGAGGAGCGAGGTCAGGATGCTCTCGTGCTTCGGATCCAGGTGCGAGACGAACACGAAGGACATCCCGGTATCGGCCGGCAGGCTCTCCAGGACGGCCGAGAACGCCTCCAGACCGCCTGCGGACGCCCCGACCCCGACGACGGCGCAATCGAGCCGACGGTTCGCCGCCACGCGGCGCCTCCCTGACCCGGCTGCGGGGCGTGTGGGGGATTTTCGGACGGCCCCGCGGGCTCGTTTCCTGTACGGCTTTCTCGCCATGACCGCACGCTCCTGAGACGAAGTTTCAGCTTACACCAAGCGGGCGAGTGGTGGACCTTCGCATCCCGCGCCAGCTGACGGCGATACGCTGTCAGGACGCTCCTGACATCGTGTCGGAAATCAAGCGCCGCGTATTCAGGGGCTGCCGAATTGTCCCTTCTTGCTCACCGCGGTAAAACACACCGTCATGTAATTCCGCCGTGTCCACGGACGAATTCTACGTCGTGGCCGGGCTCTCCCGCACGACGGCGGGGCGGCTCAAGCCGGGAGGACGCAGACGTTCAGTCCAGGCGGAGTGTCACCGAACAACCCTGGTCGTTCCGCCCCGGGAGTCGAGGCGGGGACGAAGGGGGCGAAGCCTGCCGCGAATGCGGGCGATCTTCAGGATGGGGGGGGGCCTCTCCAATGACAGGCACATCGAGAATGCTGGTTGCAGGGCGGCGGTTGAGTCTTCTGCTTGGCGTCATTCTTGTTGCCCTTCTCGGCCGGGACAGCATGGCCGCGTCGAGTGGCGGCAAGTTCCAGGCCGGCGACGTGTTCGTCTCCCTGCAATCGGGTGAAGTTCAGTGGTGGCGCTCGGACGGAACCTTCGTCAAGACGCTCAAAGGCGTCGTCCCGGGCAAGGCCGAAGGGATGGCGTTCGACGCCGCCATGAACCTCTACGTCACGCATCACTGCGCGGACCCCACCTGCCTGACCGGGAACTCCGTGGAACGTTTCAACACGATGGGCGCCTCGATGGGGGCGTTTGGAAGAGGCTACAACTGCAACCCGACCTCGATTTCGTTCAACGCCGGCGGAACCTGCTACGTCGGCCAGGCCGATTGTACGGGTGACATCCTGGCGATCAACACCGCGGGGGCCAAGATCGCCTCTTACCACGCGGCCGTGGAGACCCGCGGCACCATCTGGATCGACCTTGCCCCGGACGGCTGCACGGTCTTCTACACGTCGTCCGGCACCCATGTGAAGCGCTTCAACGTCTGCGCCGGCGCGCAGCTTCCCGACTTCGCGACGCTCCCCGACGTCGCCTTCGCGGTCAAGGCCATGCCGGACGGCGGCTTCCTGGTGGCGGACAACTCGGTCGTCGTCCGGCTGGATTCCGGCGGCGGGGTCGTGCAGACCTACGATATCCCCGGTCAGCCGGATCTCTGGCTCAGCCTGGACCTGACGGGAGACGGCGCCTTCTGGCTGGCCAATTACGGTTCGTCCAACATCTACAAGATTGATTTGGCGACCGGCGCCATCCTCAACAGCTTCAATACCGGGACACCCTACTTCACCGTCAAGGGCGTGGTGGTGAAGAAGCCGCCCACGGCGGTGACCGCCCGCGGCCGCATGACCGGCGGCGGGAGCATCTTCACGACGAGCGGCATGCGGGTGACGCACGGCTTCGAGCTGCACTGCGACGTCAGCCAGCACCCGAACAACCTCGAGGTGAACTGGCTGGGGAACCAGTTCCACCTCGAGAGCCTGACGTTCGCTGAGTGCAGCGACGACCCGACGATCAAGCCTCCCCCGCCAGCCGCGTCGTTCGACACCTACCATGCGATCGGCAGCGGGCGATACAACGGCGAGGATGGCGTGACCATCGAGTTCACCTTCACCGACGCCGGCGAGCCGGGGAAGAAGGACCGGGCGACGATCGCCATCACCGATCCCGCCGGTAACCTGGTGCTGCAGGTCTCCAACCTCCTGACCTACGGCAACCAGCAGGCGCACAAGTAGAGCCATGCTTGAAACTTTGACACCTGACGCGGGCGCCCGCTGGCATGTCCTGTGGACGCGCAGTCACTGCGAGCAGTTGGTGTACGACCAGCTCGCGGGCAAGCAGTTCGAGCTGTTTCTGCCGAAGTTCGAGGCGTGGGCAAGGCGTGCCGGGACGCGGTGTCTCACCGGCACGCCGCTGTTCCCCGGCTACCTGTTCCTGCGCCATGCCCTGGACAAGGAGAGCTACATCGAGGTGCGCAAGGCGCGTGGGCTGGTGGCGATCCTGGGAGAACGCTGGGACCGGCCGGCGTTGCTCCCCGACTCCGAGATCGAGGCCATCCGCCGGCTGGTGGGGGCCAAGGTTCCGGCCGTGGCGCATCCGTATCTGAGAGAGGGCTGGCGCGTCCGCATCACGCGCGGGGCCCTCGCCGGACTCGAAGGGATTCTGGTGCAGCTCAAGATGAACCAGGGCCTGCTGGTGCTGTCGGTGAATCTGCTGCAGCGCAGCGTGGCCGTGGAAGTGGACTGCACCGCGGTCGAGCCGGTGCCGGCATCCTGGCGGGAGACCGGCGCGGGCGCTCCGCGGATCGCGGCGGCACCGATGTCCCTGACGGCCCTCTGAGGGATGACCATGCCCGAGGCGACACGACACCGAGGCGGGGCGGATGCTTTCATGGCCGTCTGGCGCCGGCGGAAGTGGCTGGCCCTGTCGACGTTCGCGGCCATCGTCCTGGCCGCGGCCAGTGTGGCGGCCTTTCTTCCCGACCTGTACCGCGGCACCGCCACGGTCCTCGTCGAGCGCCCGGACGTGACGGACTCCCTGCTGCGACCCGGCGGAGCCGACGAGCTGGAGACGCGCCTGCAGACCATCCGCGAGAAACTCATGAGCCGCGCCCGGCTCGGGGGCGTGATTCAGCGGTTCAATCTGTACAGCGGACAGAGGACGAAAGGGGCCTCCACGGAGGCGATCATCGAGCAGATGCGCCGGGACATCCTCCTGGAGGCGAAGGGCGTCGACCCGATCAGCGGGCATGGCACGACCGTCGCCTTCGCCCTGAGCTACTGGAGCGATGACCCGCGGACCGCCGCCGAGGTCGCCAACACGCTCGCGACCAGCTACGTCGAGGACAACCTCAAGAGCCGCGAGCACCAGGCCACGTCTTCGGCCAAATTCCTGAAAGTGCAGCTCGACGAGGCGAAAGCGCGCCTGGACCAGAGCAGCGCGGAGCAGGCACGCCTCGCCGGACGCCGCGACGGCCTGATCAAGCAGCTGACTTCGATGGTGCCCGCCAGCGGCCCCAAGGCGCCCGACGTCACGCGCCTGGCGAAGCTCAGGCAGGACCTGACCGAGCTGCGCTCGCGCTACCATGACAACCATCCCGAGATCGTCCAGACGCGGAGTGAAATCCAGGCGATCGAGTCGCAACTCGCCGGCGCCGCGCCGGACGCCGGCGCCACGCCGGACGCCGGTGCCGGACCCGCAAACAGCGAGGCGGCCCGGCAACTCAGGGAGAGCCTGGCCCAGGCAAACGCCGGCCTCATGTCGAGCGACTACGCGACGGCGAAGGACCGATACCTGTCCTTGATGAAGTGGTACGAGGAGGCGAGGCTCAACGAAAGCATGGAGCAGGGGCAGCAGGGCGTTCAGTTCGCGATCCTGGATCCGGCGGTCGTGCCGGACGAGCCGGCATCGCCCAGCCGCTTCCGTATCCTGCTCGTCGGCCTGGTGATCGCGGTCGGATTGGCGCTCGGGACCATCGCCCTGGCGGAGCGCCTCGACACCTCGTTCCACGCGGTGGACGATCTGCGCGAGTTCACGCGGGTGCCGGTCCTGGCGAGTATCCCGCGTATCGCCACGACGACGGGGAAGCGGCAACGCAGGAACCGTCTCTTACTGGGTGCGTCCCTGGCGGCGCTGGGTCTCCCGCTGGTCGTCGGGGTTTCCTACTTCGTCGCGCGCTGGGGCGGATCGTTGGTCCTCATGATCGTCGGGGGGCGCGCCTGATGGAATCGATTCTCAACATCTTCGATCAGAACGAGCGCCGGGAGCCGGCGAGAGAAACGACCCTGGCGCCGGTCAGGACGATCGCGGACGACCCCGGCGAACAGCTCGTCAGCCTCCTCGCGTCCGAGTCGTTCGAGGCCAACAAGTACAGGGTCCTGAGGCACCGCCTCGAGGAGACGCGTCCCAACGGCGGGCGCGGCGTGATCGCCGTGACCAGCCCGGGGGCCGGCGAAGGGAAGACCACCACCGCCATCAATCTCGCGGGCACCCTGGCGCAGTCGAAGGGAACGCGGGTGCTGCTGGTGGACGCCGACCTGCGCCTGCCGGATGTGGCCGCGCAGCTCGGGATTCGCGATACCGGGCAGCCGGGCCTGGCCGATGCGATCTCCGACGCGAATCTTCCCATTGAGGCGGTGGTGTTCCGCCGCCCGCCCTTCAGCCTGTCGCTCATGACCGCCGGCCGCCATCTCGCCGCCCCCTACGAAGCCCTCCGGTCGCCGCGCCTGGGTGATCTTCTCCAGCAGGCGCGCCGGGCGTACGACTACATCATCGTCGACACGCCGCCGGTACTGCCGGTGCCCGACTGCCGGGTCATCGCGCGCTGGGTGGACAGTCTTCTCCTGGTCGTGGCCGCACACCGGACGCCGCGCAAGTTCCTGGAGGAGGCGCTGAACGCCCTCGATCCGGGCAAGGTCGCCGGGCTGGTGTTCAACTGCGTCGATCCGCCGCGGCCGGGGCCCTACGCGTATTACCGCGGTTACGGCGCGCCCCCGGCGCGCTGAAGAGCGACCGCGGCCGCGCTTCACCACCTTAGCGATCGGAAACCATCGGCCATGTATTTCCTGTGGACTGTCATCGAGTCGAATTTCGCCCTGTGGGCGGCGTGCACCGCCGTCATCGGGATGGGGCTGTTCGCCTCCCGGACTCTGAGAACCCGGTCCTCCGCCGCAGGCGGGGTGGTGCGGACTCCTGGCGCGGGCGAGCGCGTTCTCATCCTGGGTTCCGGGAGTCTCGCCCGCGAGTTGATCCAGGAGATGGAGGCCCGCGGCTCGCGCTGGACGATCGTCGGGGTCATCCCCGACGTGCGCTCCCTCGAGCCGGCGCCGCCCTATCCGGTCCTGGGTTCGCTCGAGGATCTGGACCTCATCGTCGGGAAGGTGCGTCCGCATCGGATCGTCGTCGCGCTCGACGAGCGCCGCGGGCGGCTGCCGGTCGGACCGCTGCTGGAATCGCGCGTGCGGGGGGTGGCGGTGGAGGAGGGCGTGGAGTTCTACGAGCGCCTGACCAGGCGGCTGGCCATCGACGCGCTCACCCCGAGCGCGCTCATTTTCTCCGGAGGGTTCCAGCGGCGGCGCATCGCCGGGGTCGTGGGACGGGGCATGAGCCTCGTCCTGTCGGCGATCGGAATCGCCGTGACGGCCCCGCTGTGGCCCCTGATCGCCCTCGCGATCCGCCTCGATTCGCCCGGGCCGGCGGTCTTCAGGCAGGAGCGCGTGGGGCGGGGTGGGCGGAAGTTCGGGCTGCTGAAGTTCCGCAGCATGCATGCCGAGGGACAGAACGGGTCGTCGTGGGTCCGTGACAACACGGCCCGAATCACGCGCGCCGGCCGCTTCCTCCGTTGGTCCCATCTGGATGAGCTGCCGCAGCTCATCAATGTCCTCCGGGGCGACATGAACCTGGTCGGCCCCCGGCCGCATCCGGTCTCCAACTTCGAGCTGTTCAGCGCCCGCATCCCGTTCTACTCCCTGCGCGCCTTGATACGTCCGGGCGTCACCGGCTGGGCGCAGGTCCGCTACCGTTACGCCAACACCCTCCAGGAAGAATCGGAGAAGATGCGTTACGACCTCTATTACATCAAGCACCGGTCGCTGTGGCTCGACCTGCGCATTCTTGCCCGCACGGCACGCGTCCTGCTGCTGGGTCTTCGTCCCGAGAGGAAGGTGGCCGCAAGGAGCACCGCGTCTCCCCGGACGAGCGGGGTCCGGGCGGCATGAAGCCGTCGGCCTTGAAGGTCCTGGTCTGCCCCGCCTGCAAGGGCGGTCTCGAATTGCGCGAGGCAACGTACCGCGGTGACGAGGTCCTGGAAGGCCATCTCGAGTGTCGCGGCTGCTCCGCCGCCTATCCCGTCCGGCGGGGCGTTCCGAGGTTCGTCTCCGCCGGCGGCTACGCCGGGTCCTTCGCCTACCAGTGGAGACACTTCCGGAGCGTCCAGCTCGACTCGCTCAACGGGCGCGACGAGTCCGACCGGAGCTTCCGGGCGACGACCGGGTGGACCGCCGAGGACCTGCGCGGCAGCCGGGTGCTGGACGCGGGCGTCGGCGCCGGCAGGTACGCCGAGATCGTCGCGACGGCGGGCGGGGAGGTCTTCGGCATCGATCTCACCGAAGCGGTGGACGCCGCCTACGAAAATATCGGCGAGCGCGCCGGGGTCCACCTGGCCCAGGCGGACATCTTCGCCATGCCGTTCCGCGAGGGAACGTTCGATCGGGCCTACTCGATCGGCGTCCTGCACCACACTCCCGACCCGCGCGCCGCGTTCGCGCGCGTCGCGGCCAGCGTGAAGCCGGGCGGGAGCCTGGCGGTGTATCTCTATCGGAATCCCGGGCCGGGCCGCTACGGCCCCGACCTGATCCGCAAGGTCACGACCCGGCTGCCGCTCCGCGTGGTGCGGGCGCTGTCGACCGTGGCCGTGCCGCTGTATTACCCGTACCGCCTCCCGCTGCTCGGCAAGGTGCTGATGTTCGTCGGCCCGATCTCTCTGCACCCTGACTGGCGCACCCGCTGGCTCGACACCTTCGACTGGTACACGCCGAAGTACCAGTGGAAGCTCTCGCACCCGGAGGTCTTCGAGTGGTTCCGCGAGAACGGCTGTGTCGACATCGAGATCGCGAAGGAGCCGATCCGCATGCGCGGGGTCAGGGCCGGGACCTCGGCTCCCGCGCCGGCTCGATGATCCGGATGAACGGAGAAGCGACCTCCTTCGGCACTGCCCCGACCGGCGTTTCCCGGCCCGGTGCGGAGTGGTGGCGACCCGCCCCGCCACCGGGCGCACGGGTCAGGGTGCGGAGCGCCGCGTCGACCGACGCGGGCGAGACGAGCGGCGGGACCGCGCCCTTCGTCGCGCTTCTGGGATTCATCCTCATCCTGCTGCTCGCGCCGCAGGCGCTGTTCCCGGTCCTGGCTCCCTTCCGCCTGGCGCTGCTGGCCGCGGTCGGCGGCATCGGCGCGCACACGCTGGACCGCTTCCTCGCGCACCGGCCGATCTCCATCGTGACGCCCGAGATCATCCTCGCCGCATGCCTGGCGGCCTGGGCCGCTCTCGGCGTGCCTTTTTCGTACTGGCCGGGTGGGAGCATCTCCCTGCTGCTGAACCTGTTCATCAAGGCGCTGGCGATTTTCTGGCTGATCGCGAACATCGTCAGCACGCCGGCCCGCTTCCGGGTCGTGACCCTGACCCTGGTGATCGCCAGCGTTCCGCTGGCCGCGGTCGCGCTCGTGCACTTTGCGTCGGGTGAGATCGCGCCCGGCGGGAATGACGTGGGCTTCGGCAGGATCGTCGGTTACAACGCGCCGCTCACCCAGAATCCCAACGACCTCGCCCTGACGCTCAACCTTCTCCTGCCGTTCTCGGTGGCGCACCTGATCCGGGCCCGCGGCGCGGTCACGCGGGCGGTCCTGCTGGGCGTGATCGTCCTGGTCGCGACGGCCGTCGTCCTGACTTTTTCGCGGGCCGGGTTCCTGGCGCTGATGGCGATGCTCGCCCTGTATCTCTGGAAGCTCTCCAGGAGCACGCAGCGCCACTGGGCGATCGCCGTGGTCCTCCTCGCGCTGGTGGCCCTGCCGCTTCTACCCGGGTCGTATCTCGGTCGCATGGGAACGATCACCGACATGCGCTCCGACCAGAGCGGCTCGTCCCAGGCACGCTGGGGCGGCATGGTGGCGGCCACCGGCCTGGCTCTCAAGCACCCGTTCTTCGGCGTCGGCGCGGGGATGAACATCCTGGCGCTCAACGAAGCGCGCGGTCCGCTCTGGAAGGAAGTGCACAACGTCTACCTGGAATATGCCGCCGACCTCGGGCTTCCCGGGCTGGCCCTGTTCCTGGCGCTATTCTGGTCCTGCGTCAGACGCGCGCGCGGGACGCAGCGCGCCGCGGCGGGGGTGCCGGGGGCGGCGAACCTTTACCACTACGGCGTGGCCGTGGAGGTCAGCCTCGCCGCCTTCGCGGTGTCCGGGATGTTCCATCCGGTCGGGTACCACTTCTACTTCTACATCATCGCCGGACTCGCGCTGGCCCTCGGAACGCTTGCAACAAGGGAGGTGCACCCTGTCGCGGATTAGGGTTCTCCAGTTCATCACTGGATTCCATGTCGGGGGCACCGAGGGGCAGATGGCCCACCTTGCCACGCGCCTGGATCCCTCCCGCTTCGACGTTCACGTCGCCTGCCTGCAGCAGGCAGGGCCGCTGTACGGCGAGATGGCATCGTGCGGGCTCCCCCTGACCTCCTACCCGATCAAGGGGTTCCTGCGTCCGGGGACCCTCCGGCAGCAGTGGCGGTTCGTGGCCTATCTGAAACGCGAAGCCATCGACATCGTTCATGCCTACGGCTTCTACCCCATCGTGTTCGCGGTGCCGGTCGCCCGGCTCGCCGGCTCGCGGGTCGTTCTGGCGTCCATCCGCGACAGCGGCGACCCCTGGACTCGCGCGCAGAGACTGGTCCAGAAGTACGCCAGCCGGCTGGCCCACTGCATTCTGGTGAACGCCGCCGCCGTCCGGGCGCAGCTCAGGTCGGAGGGGTACGCGCGCCGCGCGATCGCCGTGATCCGGAACGGCGTGGATGTCGACCGGTTCGCGCCCCGGCCGCCCGACGAGACGCTGCGGTCGGCCCTGGGCCTGCCGCCGCGCGCTCCCCTGGTGGTGGCGGTGTCCCGGCTGAACCCGATGAAAGGCATCGACGACTACCTGAAGGCGATGGCGATCCTGGCAGGTCGGTTCCCGGAGGCGCGCTTCGTGATCGTGGGAGACGGGGGCAGCCGGAGGGAGCTCGAGGAACAGGCGCGCCAGCTCGGGCTTGCGGAACGGGTCGCCTTCACCGGGACGAAACTGGATGTCGCGGCGATCCTCTCGCAGGCGGCCGTCTCGGTCGCCCCGTCGCTGAGCGAGGGGCTGTCCAACGTCGTGCTCGAATCGATGGCGGCCGGCGTGCCGGTCGTGGCGACGCGCGTCGGCGGAACGCCCGAGATTCTCGACGACGGCGTCACCGGACTCCTGGTGTCGCCGGGTGACGCGCCGGCGCTGGCCGTCGCCATCGGACGCCTCCTGGAGAATCCGGCACTGGCGCAGCGACTGGGCCAGGCGGCCCGGGCGCGGATGGTCAACGGCTTCTCGATGGATCACATGGTGCGCCAGACCGAGGGCCTCTACCGGGCGCTCCTCCGGGGAGAAAGAAGCCCGACCATGGACGAGGACATTTTGTCCGGGGCGCCCATGAACCTCTCTCCTCAGCCTGCTGTGTCGGCCCGTCGCCGCAGGGATACGCGGGTTCCTTCCCGCCAGCGGGCGCCGTCTTGAGCACCATGCGCCTGGCCCAGGTCGCGCCCGAGCCTCGGCCGACGGCCGAGCCAGCGCTCCGGGTCGACACGATCGCCGATGCGCAGGGGCTGCTCGAATTGCAGCCGGCCTGGAACACGCTGCTCGAGGAGGCGGGGGTGGACCATCCGTTCCTGAGCCACGAGTGGGTGCGGACCTGGTGGGAGTGCTTCGGCGCCGGCCACGAGCTTCACATCCTTGTGGTGAGGGATGGACAACGACCGATCGCCATCGTCCCGCTGATGCGGGGCGAAGGACGGCTCTACGGGTTGCGGGTGCGCCGGCTGGAAATCATCGGCAACGTCCATACCCAGCGCTTCGACGTTATCTCAAAGCACCGGCGCCCCGAGGCGTACCGGGCGATCTGGAAGGCCCTGATGCGGCAGAAGGCGCTCTGGGACGTCCTGGTCCTCAGCCACCTGCCGGCAGGCTCGCCGACCCTCACGATGTTCACCTCCCTGGCGCAGGAGGACGGTTACCTCACGGGGATGTGGCGATCGGCGGAGGCGCCCTACATCCCGATCGAGGGAGGCTGGGAGGCGTACTTCAATCATCTGTCCCCCAAGCTCCGCGCCAACCTCCGCCGCCGGGGGAGGCGACTGCAGCAGTCCGGGGACGTCCGGATGGAGGTCGTCGGCTCCGGGCAGGACGTCGTGGAGGCGCTCGAAGAAGGGCTGCGGATCGAGGCCGCCGGCTGGAAGGGACGGGCCGGCACGGCCATCGCCGACGATGAGGCGACGCATCGCTTCTATTCGCTGCTGGCGCGGCGGGCGGCGCAGCGCGGCTGGTTGCGCCTGCACTTTCTGCGGGTCGGCGGCCGGAGGATTGCGTTCGACTTCTCTCTCTTCTATGCCGACAAGGCGTACTTGTTGAAGCCGGCCTACGACCCGGAATTTGCAACCTGCTCCCCTTACAGCCAGCTGCTGGTCCGCATCCTTCAGGACCATTTCGATCGGGGCGCGAAGGAATTCGATTTTCTGGGCCAGGAAGATGCATGGAAGTTCGACTGGGCCACCCGGACACGGCCCCAGGAGTGGCTCTATGTGATGCCGGATTCCCCGCGCATGCGGCTGCTGCGCTTCGCAAAGTTTCGGATCGCCCCGCGCCTCAGGCGGCACCGCGCCCTCGTCGTCGCGCGCGACGCCGCCCGGACGCTGGCGGCGACCTGGATCGCGCGCGGCCGCCAGCCGCGCCCCCCCCGACCCGGCGGGCCTCCGGAGACGGAACGACAGGCGATCCTTGAAACTCATGAGCGCTGACATGATGCAGGCCTCGCAGACGCAGGCCCCGCCGCGGCCCGCTCCGGGTCGGGGCCCGGCACCGCGGGGACGGCGCGTCTGTGTGCCGGCATGGCAGGGGCTGGGGTTCGAGGTGCTGGCGAGACAGCTCAGCCGGAAGGAGACGCCCTTCCCGTTCGGCGTCCCGGACGGGACCTACTTCTATCGGGCGCGCCACGGCATCTACCATCTGTTCCGGGCCCTCGGCTTCGGTCCTCGAGATACCATCCTCGCCCCCGATTACCACAGCGGCAACGAGGTGGGAGCGATGCGCGCTTCCGGCGCCCAGCTTCGCTTCTACCGGATCAATCGCCGGCTGGAGCCGGATCTGGAGCAGCTGGACAAGCTGAGCCGCTCGGGCGCGCGTGCTCTCTTCGTGATCCATTACCTCGGCTGGCCCCAGCCGATGCGGGAGCTCGTGGCGCTGTGCCGGGAGCGCGGCATGCTCCTGATCGAAGACTGCGCGCTGGCGCTCCTGAGCGGGACGGAGGGACGGCCGCTCGGCGCGTTCGGCGATTTCGCCATCTTCTGCCTGTACAAGACGCTCCCCGTTCCCAACGGCGGCCTGCTGCTCCAGAACGCCGGGCCGCTGCGCGGTCTCGACCGGCTCGAATGGGAGGGCTGCGGCATGGCCTCGGTCGGGGGCCAGACCGCCGAGCTCGTGGTGCGGAGGATCCGCGGGCGCTGGGCGACAGTGGGCGGAGCGCTCTCCGCCGCCAAAGGCGGGGTCGGCCGGGCGCTGCGCGTCCTGCCGGCGAAGCGGGTCACCGTGGGCGACATCGGCTTCAGCCTCGCCGACGTCAACACGCGGATCTCGGGCCTGTCCCGGCATCTCCTGAAGCACTTTGACTACGAGGGGATCCGGGCGCGCCGCCGGGCGAATTTCCTGAGGCTGCGCGACCGGCTCCAGGGCAGCGTCACCATGCTTCGCGACGATCTGGAACCGGGCGTGTGCCCGCTGTTCTTCCCGATCCTGGTGAACGACAAAGAGACGGCCGCCGCCGCCCTGTGGGCGCGCGGCATCGAGGCGGTGCAGTTCTGGAATCATGGCGACCCCGAGGCCGCCCCCCAGGAAGGGCCGGACGCGAGATACCTGCGCGACCACGTCCTGGAGATCCCGATCCATCAGGACATCGGATTCAACCAGGTCGATTATGCCGCCCGGCAGATTCTCGACCTGAATCTTCAGTGAACCCCGTCACCCTGTAAAGGAGGCACGCACATGCTCGAGACCTTGATCGTTCTCTTTGTCATCCTGTGGCTGCTCGGGTTGGTTTCGTCGTACACGATGGGGGGATTCATCCACGTCCTCCTCGTCCTCGCCGTCGTGATACTGCTGCTCCGCCTCATTCGCGGCCGACGCGTCGCCTAGGAGAACGTGACATGAGCGCACTCAGGATTCTGGCAATCGTGTTGATCGTGGCCGGCATTTTCGGGCTGGTCTATGGCGGTTTCAGCTACACGAAGGAATCCCACGATCTCAAGCTGGGCAAGCTGGAGCTGTCGGTCAAGGACAAGGAGACGTTCAACGTCCCCGTCTGGATGGGCGCCGGCGCCGTCGTGGCCGGCGCGGTGCTGCTGTTCGTACGCCCGAAAGGTCAATAGATCCGTTCAGAACGCCATCGAAAGAGGTGAATGACATGAACGCAAGGCACGTTCGAATCGCCCTCGTGATCGGCTGTGTCCTGGCTGTGATGGTCGCGGTCGGGGGGATCTCCTCCGCCCAGACCAAGATCAAGCCGGGCTTCAATCTTTTCTCCGTGGACCAGGACAAGGAAATCGGGCAGAAATCCGCGGCCGAAGCGGAGACCCAGCTGCCGATCCTGCATGACCGCAAGGTCGAGGCCTTCGTCACCGCGGTCGGGAAGCGTCTCGCGGCGTCCGCCCCGGGGGCGGACTACGCGTACCAGTTCAAGGTCGTGAACGCCTCCGACGTCAATGCGTTCGCGCTGCCCGGCGGATACCTGTACTTCAACCGCGGCCTCATCGAGGCGGCCAAGACCGAGGGGCAGCTCGCGGGCGTCATGGCGCACGAGATCGCGCACGTGGCGCTGCGGCACGGGACCAATCAGGCCTCGAAGGCCTACCTCAGCCAGATGGGGCTCGGGGTGATGAGCGGGCTCATCGGCAAGGACAACAGCTCGACCACCAAGACGATCAATGCCGTCGGTGGATTCGGGCTGAACACGATGTTCCTGAAGTTCAGCCGCACGGACGAGGAGCAGGCGGACGTCGTGGGCGCCCAGACGATGGCCAGGGCGGGCTACAACCCGCAGGACATGGTGGACTTCTTCGAGATGTTGCGAAGCCTGCAGGCGCGCGATCCGGGCAAGGTGGAGCAGTTCTTCAGCAGCCACCCGGCTCCCAAGGACCGCGCCACCCGCATCAGGAATGAGATGAAGTCGTTGAACGTCCGAACGACGCAGCCGGTCGGCGGCTTCAAGCAGGCCAAGTCCACGCTCCAGGGGATGCCTGCGGCGAAGTCGTCGCAGCAGATCGCGCAGGCGAAGCCCAGCACGCCAGCAACGAGTGGATTCACCGCCGGCGGCGGCCGCGTCGCCGAGGTCAATGTCGACCGTCCGTCCGCGAACTTCCGTTCGTTTCAGCAGCGAGGCGGATTCTTCCGCGTCGACTACCCGGAGAACTGGAGCGTCTACGAGCCGGCGAACGGGCTCGGGGCCACCCTCGCTCCGCCGGGCGGCTACGTCGACACGGGAGGCGAGGAAAGGAACCTCGTCTACGGAGTGATCATCAACCATTACGATCCGATTGATCGGGACGTCAGCGAGCGGTTCCCCACCGGTGACTCCACGGGCTACAGCGCCGGCTTCGTCGACGGCAGCGGTCGCTCCATCAGCCGCACCAACCTCGCCCAGGCCACGAACGATCTCGTGGCGCAGATTCTCCGGTCCAACCCCAACTTGAAGATGGCCTCGAACTCACAGCGGACCGACACGGTCAGCGGGTCCCCGGCTCTCTCCCTGGTCCTGGCCGGCCGCTCGGATGTGACGGCTCAGGAGGAGCGTGTCACCTTATTCACCCGCGAGCTCCCCGATGAGGACGTCATCTACGCGCTGTTCATCGCCCCCGGTCAGGACTACGACCAGTTGCGCAAGACGTTCGATCGCATGATCAGCAGCCTGGAGGTCAACGACCAGGCGGCGCACCGTTAAACGCACGCCCCGGCCGAATACCCGGATCGGCTCCCGGATTTTTCGCACCGTGCCCACCACATCCACTTCCCTGATGGCCAGCCAGCCCCTCCCCTGCGCGATCGAACTGATCGCGGAGGCGGAGGGGTTCCGGCGGCTGCGCCCCGAGTGGGACGAGCTGCTCTCCACGAGCCGGTCCGACTCTCTCTTCCTGACCTGGGAGTGGATGTTCACCTGGTGGAAGCACCTGGGCGGCCGGCGGCGGTTGTCGATCCTGGCAGTCCGTTCTTCGGATGGACAGCTGATCGCCATCGCGCCCCTGGCGCTCCGCCCCCCCGACTACGGCCGCCTGGCGCCGTTCTCCTCCCTGGAGTTCCTGGCGACGGGCACCGTCGGATCCGACTATCTGGACCTGATCGTCCGGGCCGGTCAGGAGCAGCACGCCCTGCCGGCCCTGGCCGACCACCTGGCGCGGGGAACGATGATGCTGGAGCTGGCCCAGATCAGAAGGGGATCCTCCCTGGTCCTCGATCTCGCGGGGCGGATCGAGGGGCGCGGCTGGGGTCTGTCCGAAGCCGCAACCGCCGTCTGTCCCTACATCGATCTTTCGGGCCGGACGTGGACGTCGTACCTCGCCGGACTCGGCCCGGCCCACCGGGCCAATCTGAACCGACGGCTGCGGAACCTGACCCGATCGTCCGAGCTGCAGTTCACCGAGGCAAAGAGCGAGGAGGAACGGCACGAGTTCCTCGCACGCCTGATCGATCTGCACACGCAGCGACGACGGACGATGGGAGGATCAGATGCCTTCCACACGCCGGCTACGCTCGCCTTTCACGAGGAATTCAGCGCGCTGGCCCTTCGGCGCGGCTGGCTGCGCCTGTACCTCCTGCGCCTGGATGGAGTGCCCGTCGCGGCGCTCTATGGGTTCCGCTACGGTCGCACCTTCTACTTCTATCAGTCCGGCTTCGACCCGGCGTACGGCAAGCGCAGCGTCGGCCTCGTCGTCATGGGCCTGACCATCCGGAAGGCTGTCGAGGAACAGGCGGCGGAGTTCGACCTTCTGCACGGCGATGAGCGGTACAAGTCCCTCTGGGCGCGGCAACAGCGGGAGATCGGACGGCTGGAGATCTACCCGCCCCACGCCCGCGGCGCATTCCAGCGGAGCGTGAACGGCTTCGGCCGCGGCGCCCGGCGGCTGGCGCGCAGGGCCCTCCCCCGCTCTTTGGCCGACCGGATCGCCGCCACCCTGAAGAACAGTCCGGGAGAGACAGGCACGTGCTTCGAAATCTACTGAAGTGGGGTCTGGCGCTGGGTCTGGACAAGTCCGGCACCGTCGGGCTGCTCGCCTCCGGGCGGAGAGCGAGGGACATGCCGCTCATCGTCGGGTACCACAGGGTGGTCCAGGACTTCGACCGCAGCGCCAGGACCTCCATACCGTCGATGCTGATCAGCGCGCGGATGCTGGAGCAACAGCTCGACTGGCTGGGCGCGCACTACCGCCTGGTCACGCTGGAGGACATGGCGAAGCGCCTGGAGGAAGGGCGCCCCACGACCGGGACCGCCGCCGTCACCTTCGACGACGGCTACGGCGACGTGTACGAGAACGCCTTCTCGATCCTGAAGCGCAAGGGGATCCCCGCGACGATCTTCGTCGTGACCGGACTGATCGGCACGTCTCAGCCGATGAATCACGACAAGCTGTACGCCCTCCTTGGCCGGGCTCGGTCGGGGGCGACGGCCGCCTCGGACATGCTCTCCGACCTGTACCTGGACTGTCGGCTGCGCCCACCGGAGCCTCGAACCATCGGCCGCGCGGGCCGGACGACGTTCACGGCGCTGCGACTGCTCCTCGAAACTCTCCCCCGGCCGGCCCTTCTGGCCGTCATCGCCAAGCTCGAGTCCCGCTTCGGCACGCCCGGCACCGACGGCGGTCTGGCGCTCACCTGGAAGATGATCGACGAGATGCGCTCCGCCGGGGTGACGATCGGTTCCCACAGCAGGACCCACGCACTGCTGACCCGCGAGAGCCAGAAGCACCTGCGCGACGAGATCTCCGGATCGCGCCGGATGCTGGAAACCCGGCTGAAGACCCACGTCGACCATTTCGCCTACCCCGACGGCCGGTTCGACTCCCGCACCCTGATCGCCACCGCCGGGGCGGGCTACCGCTTCGCCTACACCGCCTGCGGGCACCGTGATCCGACATTCCCGCTCCTGACGCTGTCGCGCCGGATCCTGTGGGAACGCGCCTGCGTCGACGCGCGCGGCGCCTTCTCCGGGCCGGTCCTGGCCTGCCTGGTCGGCGGCGTCTTCGACATCCTGTCCCCGTGCCGCCAGGAACACGGGCCCATGATCGACGGCAGGCCGCACCTGCGCGCGGCCTGGAGCGGCACGACACAGTGAGCCGGCCCGCCGAATCACCCGGCGTTCCGTTCGGGCCCGAGCTCGTGCTGACGCTCGGCCGCAGCGTCGGCTTCGCGGTGACCTTCCTCATCCCGGTGGCGCTGGTGCGGGTGTTCGACCAGGCCACGTTCGGCACCTACAAGCAGCTCTTCCTGGTCTTCGCGACCCTGTACTACATCGCGCAGGTCGGCCTGGCCGAGAGCCTCTTCTACTTCGTGCCGCGGGCGCAGGCTCGCCGAGGGGCCTACGTCGCGAACGCCGCGATCGGCCTCGGGGCCCTGGGCCTGGCATCCGGCGGCCTGGTGTGGGCGGGAGCGCCGGCGATCGCCGCCCGGTTGAACAACCCCGCCCTGGCGGCGTACCTGCCGTGGATCGGCGCGTTCCTGCTGCTGATGCTCGTCTCGGCGGGCCTCGAGATCGTCCTGATCGCGCACGGCCGCTTTGCCTGGGCGGCGGCGTCGTATGGACTGTCGGATCTGCTGCGCGCGGCGCTGTTCATCGTCCCCGCGCTGGTCATGCGCCGCGTCGAGTGGGTGCTGATCGGCGCGGTGGCGTTCGCGGCCCTGCGCGTGCTGGTGACGCTCGGCTATTTCGTGGGGGAATTCAGGGGCGCCTTGCGCCCGGCCCGCGGAGCGCTCAAGGAGCAGCTCGCGTACGCGCTGCCGTTCGGGGCGGCGGTCCTGATCGAGACGATCCAGGCGAACCTGCACCAGTACGTGGTGTCCGCGCGCTTCGACGCGGCGACCTTCGCCCTGTACGCCGTCGGCTGCCTGCAGATCCCGTTCGTGGACTTCGTGGCCGGACCGGCCGGCAACGTGATGATGGTCCGCATGAGCGAGAGGCTCGTCGCCGAGGATCGGGCCTCCGTCGTGGCGCTGTGGCACCAGACGACGCTTCGCCTCGCGCTGATCTTCTTCCCCCTGACGGCGCTGCTCCTGGTGCTGGGGCGCGACCTGATCGTCGTCCTGTTCACCCCCGCGTACGCGGCGAGCGTGCCGATATTCCTGGTCTGGAGCCTGTCGATCCTGTTCCCGGTGCTGCAGACCGACGGCGTCCTGCGGGTGTTCGCCAGAACGCGCTTCCTGCTCCTGGTGAATGTCGCCAGGCTCCTGTTGATCCTGGGATCGATCTCCTGGTTCCTCTCGAGGTTCGGGCTCATGGGTGCCGTCCTGGTCACCCTCTCAGGCATGGTCCTCGCCAAAGCTCTGATGCTCTTCGACACGAGTCGACTGTTGAAGGTGGGCCTGCGCGGCCTGCTTCCCTGGACCGGCCTCACGGCGACGGCCGGCCTGTCCGCCGCCGCCGCGGCCCCGGCGTGGTTGGTCATGAGGGCGCTGGCCGACCATCCGCTGGCGGGGCTGGTGGCCGCGGGGATGACCTACACGTCGATCTACCTGGCGGTGCTCGCCGGGTTCTATTGGCGGCGGGGCGCCGGCGGTGGAGTGGTCGGAGCGCTGCAGGCCATGCGCGCCGAGGGAGGGTAATCCCGCCCATGTGCGGCATCGCCGGCATCCTCAATCCCTACAGCGCGCAGGTCGATCCGGACCTCCTTCGGCGCATGTGCAACGTGATGCGCCACCGCGGGCCGGACGACGAGGGCCTGTACCTGGGCGGCTGCGCCGGATTGGGAATGCGGCGGCTGAGCATCATCGATCTCGAAACCGGCCGGCAGCCGATCCACAACGAGGACAGGACGGTCTGGGTGGTGCTGAACGGCGAGATCTACAACTTCCGGGATCTCCGACAGGACCTGAAGTCGAGAGGACATGCGTTCTATACGCTCACCGACACGGAGACCATCGTCCACCTGTACGAGGAGTACGGCGATCAGTGCGTCGATCACCTGCGCGGCATGTTCGCATTCGCCCTGTGGGACGAACGACGGCGGCGGCTCCTCCTGGCCCGCGACCGTCTCGGCGTGAAGCCGCTGTACTACGCCGAGTTCGCCGGACGGCTCGCGTTCGCTTCCGAGCTCAAGGCCCTCCTCGAGCTGCCGTACATCGAGCCGGAGATCAACTGGCGGGCCGCGTCGCACCTGTTCACGTTTCTCACGACCCCCGCGTCCGACAGCATCGTCCAGGGGGTCCACAAGCTCCCCGCCGGGCACCTGTTGATCGCCACGCCCGGAGGCGGGGCGCGGGTCCTCCCCTATTGGGACGCGCGCTTCGAGCCGGTCAACGGCCGGAGCGCCGGCGACCTCGCCGAGGAGCTGCGCGCTCTGGTGGACGAGTCGGTGCGCCTGCGGCTGGTGAGCGACGTGCCGCTGGGGGCCTTCCTGAGCGGCGGGCTCGACTCGAGCGCGGTGGTGGCCAGCATGGCGCGCCACCTGCCCGGCCCTGTCAAGACTTTCACCATCGGCTTCAAGGACCAGGCGTTCGACGAGAGCGCGCACGCCCGGCGGGTCGCCCGGGAGTTCGGGACCGAGCACCACGAGCTCGTCGTCGAGCCCGAGGTGATCGACATCGTCGAGGACATCGCCTGGCACCTCGACGAGCCGTTCGGCGACGCCTCCGCCATCCCCACCTACGTGGTGTCGAAGCTGGCGGCAGGGCACGTGAAGGTGGTGCTTTCCGGCGATGGCGGAGACGAGCTGTTCGCCGGCTACGACAGGTACGCCGTCGAGGCGCGCAGGCGCGCCCTCCGGCTGCCCGGGTCGGCGCGCCGGATCGCCGGGGCGGTGGCTGCGCTCCTTCCTCCGGGAATGAAGGGACGGAATTTCCTGCGCAACATGGCGCTCGACGGGCCGCACCGCTACCTGGACGAATCGATGCTCTTCCGTCGCGACGACATGCAGCGCCTGTTCCTGCCCGAGGTCCTCGGGCGCATGGGGGATGGCGACCCCGGGGGCGAGGAGCTGGGATACCTGGCGCGGGCGGGCGGCCACTGGCTGTCGGCGGCGCGCTACATGGACATGAAGGCCTATCTGCCCCAGGACATCCTCACCAAGGTGGACCGGATGAGCATGGCGCACTCGCTGGAAGCGCGTGAGCCGCTTCTGGACCATCGGCTGGTCGAGTTCGCGGCGACGCTGCCGCCCGGGATGCTGCTGCGCGGCGGCACGACGAAGTGGATTTTCAAGGAAGCGATGCGGGGCATCCTGCCCGACGACATCATCGACAGGCGCAAGCACGGCTTCGCCATCCCGCTCGGCCGCTGGTTCCGCGGGAAGCTCGGCAGCTTCGTCCGCGATCTGCTCCTGACGAAACGCAGCCGCGAGCGGGGCATCTTCAACCCGGCCGCGATCGAAACTCTGGTGCGGAATCACGAGGCGGGCCGTCCGCTCGACCTGGAAATCTGGACGCTCCTCTCATTCGAGCTGTGGTGCCGCGCCTTCGTCGACGCCCGCCCCGCTCGCCAAAGGGAGGTCGCATGCGCGTCGCTCTGATCGCGTCCGGCCCCGGATCCACGGGGGGGCAGGAGGTCCAGGCGGCGGCGCTCCAGGACCGCCTGCGGGAGGAGGGGCACCAGGTCACCCGGATCCCCATCGATCCGGCATTTCCCCGGGCACTGTCATGGGTGCGTCGGTGGCCTTACGCCCGCACCCTGCTCAACCAGTCACTTTACCTGCCGTCCCTCGCGCAACTGCGCGAGGTCGATGTCGCTCATATCTTTTCCGCGTCGTTCTGGTCGTTCCTCCTCGCCCCGGCGCCGGCCATCGCGGCCTCGCGGTATTACGGGAAGCGGGTCGTGCTGCACTACCACAGTGGCGAGGCGGAGGCGCACCTGGCTGGCTGGGGTCTGCTGGTGCACCCCTTCCTGCGCCGGGTCGACGAGATCGTCGTGCCGTCGGAATACTTGAAAGAGGTCTTCGCGCGTCATGGCTACCGGGCGCGCGTCATCCGCAACATCGTGGACACGGCGCGCTTCCGCTACCGTGACCGGCCTCCCCTGAAGCCGCGCTTTCTGTCCGCCCGCGGCCTCGAGCCCCACTACCGCGTGGATGTGACGATCCGCGCCTTCTCGCGCCTGAAGAAGAGCTACCCGGAGGCCACCCTGACGGTCGCCGGGTCGGGAAGCGAGGAGAAGCGCCTCCGGGGCCTGGCCGAAGCACTCGGGGCGGGAGGGGTGCGCTTCGCCGGGGCGGTCGATCCGCGACAGATGCCAAGACTGTACGAAGAGGCCGACATCCTGCTGAACTCATCGGTGGTCGACAACCAGCCGGTGTCGGTCCTGGAGGCCTTCGCCGCCGGGCTCCCCGTCGTCTCCACCCCGACCGGCGACCTGGCCAACCTCATCCGCCACCGCACCACCGGCCTGCTCGTGCCGCGCGAGGACCCGGAGGCGATGGCCGACGCCGCGTCCTATCTCCTGGGGAACCCGAACCGCGCCCAGCTCATCGCGCGATGCGCCAGGCAGGAGGCGGAGAAGTACCGCTGGGAGAACGTGCGCAGCTCCTGGCTCGCGGTGTATGCCGGTCAACCATCATGAGGCTGGAGCGCTTGTCGGGGATGGGATTTCAGGAGCTTGCCAGTCGTGGCCGGCAGGAGGCCGCGAAGTGGCTGGAGCGCCTCGGCGCGGCGATCGTCCCCGAGGACGGCGCGCGGCGCGCGCTCCTTCCGGCCAAGGCGGGCGCGATCGCGCACAGGCCGCCGGGGGACGAGGTGGACTGGGCGCTCGCGTGGGCGCAGCAGCGCTTCAACGAGGACGCGCCGGGCCGGTTCTTCGCCGGCGCCGCGAGCGACGCGACAGAGCGCTTCCTCGACGGGTCGCTGCCGCTGGCGCGCCCCCGGCTGCTGGCGACGGCCGAGTCGATCGGTCGCAAGCGGTTCGACCTGCTCGGCTACCGCGGCCTCTTTTTCGGCGACCCGATCGATTGGCATCTTGACCCGGTCTCGGGACGGCGGAGCCGCTTCGCCCACTGGAGCCGGATCGATCTCCTGAACTCGGAACTGATGGGCGACCCCAAGGTCATCTGGGAGCTGAACCGGCACCAGTGGCTGGTGACGCTGGGGCAGGCCTATCGCCTGAGCCGGGACGAGCGATATGCCGAGATGTTCGCGTCCTCGGTCCGGGAATGGATCGCCGCCAACCCGGTGGGCTGGGGGATCAACTGGGCCAGCAGCCTGGAGGTCGCGCTGCGGCTGATCTCCTGGTGCTGGGCCCTGCACCTGTTCCGGGGCTCGCGCGCGCTCACGCCGGTCCTGTTCGCGGAGATGCGGGCGGGCATCGGCAGCCACGCGACCCACATCGAGCGCTACCTGTCGCACTACACGTCCCCGAACACCCATCTCACGGGAGAAGCCCTCGGCCTGTTCTACGCGGGCACCCAGTTCCCCGGGTTCGCCCAGGCCGGGCGCTGGAAAAGCACGGGCGAGCGGATCCTGGTGGAGCAGGTCGCACGCCAGGTGCTGCACGACGGGGTCTACTTCGAGCAGTCGACCTGCTACCAGCGCTACACGATCGAGATCTACCTGCATTTCCTGATCCTGGCGTCGCGTTGCGGCCGTCGCATCCCGGAGGCGGTGCCGGCGAGGATTCGCAAGGCGCTCGACTTCCTGCTGGCGATCGCGACGCCCGCCGGCACGATGCCGAGCATGGGAGACGGCGACGGCGGCTGGCTCCTGGCACTGCGCCGCCGGCATCCGAGCGACGTGCGCGGCATCTTCTCGACCGCGGCGGCGCTGTTCGGGCGGCCCGAGTATGCCAGGGCTGCCGGCGGTCTGGCCCCCGAGACGCAGTGGCTCCTCGGCCGGGCGGGCGAGGCCGCCTTCCGCGCCATCGCGCCGGCCCCCCCGAAACCGTCGTCCCATGGGCTGTTCGGCGCAGGCGGGTATGTCGTGATGCGGAGCGGCTGGGAGCCCCGCGACCACCAGTTCATCTTCGATGTCGGGCCGCTGGGGCCCCCTGCCGCCGCAGGCCACGCGCACGCCGATCTGCTGAGCGTCCAGTGCGCCGCTTTCGGCGAGCCGTGCGTCGTGGACCCCGGCACCTTCCGATACGCGGCCGACCCCTCGTGGCGGGACATGTTCCGCGGCACGGCGGCGCACAGCACCGTGACGGTGGACGGCGTCGGGCAGGCCATACCCGCCGGCCCGTTCGCCTGGCACGCCGCGCCCCGCGCGCGGCTGCGGCGGTTCGCCTCCGACGACGCCCTCAGCTATGCCGATGCCGAACACGGGGCCTATCGCCGTCTTCCCGACCCGGTCGTTCACCGTCGCCGGCTCCTGTTCCTGAAGCCCCGCTTCCTCGTCATCGTG
Source organism: Acidobacteriota bacterium (assembly GCA_018606725.1). Lineage (GTDB taxonomy): Bacteria > Acidobacteriota > Polarisedimenticolia > Gp22-AA2 > Gp22-AA2 > JAGYID01. The sequence continues at coordinate 10,594 of JAGYID010000021.1, read as the reverse complement.
GATGACCTGGAGGGAATGGCCACGCACCGCATCGAGACGCGGTTCCAGTTCGCCCCGCTGCGGGCGGAGCAGCGGAACGGCTGGGTACGCGCCACCGGGCCCCGGGGACACGGGCTGCTGATCCGCTCCTTCGCGAACGTCCCCCTGACGACGCAGATCGCCGAGGGCCGCGAGGTTCCCGCGCAGGGCTGGGTGTCTCCCGACTACGGGCAGCGCCGGCCGGCGCCCGTCATGATCGTGACCGCCGAGTCGAGTCTCCCCCTCCGCATCATCACGCTCCTCGTCCCGACAGCAAGCGAGCCCGGCCTGCCTCCGGACGTTTCGCTCCTCTCACCGGGAGATCGGCGGCCGGCCGGGTTGGTCCTCGACGGGGGCAGGGACACGCTGAGATTCGAAGACGACGGGGTCGTCGTCAACGGCAGGAGTTTTCCGTGATCAACAAAAAGAGGGAGATACGCATGTCTTTGTCTCGTCGTAAGGCGCTGGCTGCCGTCACTGTCCCCGTGCTGGCTCTCTGCCTCGGACTGCTGGCGGCCTGCGGTGGCGGAGTCGGCGGGGAGCAGATCATCATTCCCGAAGGCTGCGCGGTGACCGCGGTCGATCTGCAGGGGACCTGGAACATCCATCACGTCGCCGCGACTCTGGACTGTCCGACGGGAACCTCGCTGCAGACATCCGCAATGGTCGACAGTTTCGCCCCCGTGACCGTCCTCAGGGACGAGTCTCTGCCAGGTTTCAGGATCACCGCCACGGGACTCACGGCCACGGGACAAACGATCACGGGACTCACGGCCGAGGTCGCGGACGTCACCTGCCACATCTTCTGGACGTATCTGGATCACGACACGAACGCCCTGTACGAGTGCTTCACCACCTTTCATCCACCCACCCGGACGGCCGGCGGGGAGATGGCGGCCGGGCACTGCGATCAGGTCACGCTGCTCGACCCGGACGGCACGACGGGGGCGACCTGCCCCCTCCCTCCCCCCTACCTCGACGGTTACATCGTGGTCACGGGCAGCTAACCGCGTCCGGTCCCTCAAGACCGGGCCTCTCTCGCGCTGAATTGGCCGGTGGTGGACCGGCCGCAGCGTCACCGTAAGGATTTCCATGATGAACCAAATGGACGGATGGATGGGCGGCAGTATGTGGCTTTGGACTGTGGTCGTTGTCGTGGTCGTGATCCTGCTCGTCGTGGTCATCAACAAGCAGTTCAAGAAGTAATTCAAGGAGGGGTGATCATGAAGAGCACCACAGTTGTGACAGACCCGGTGTGCGGCATGGATATCGAGACGGCCGCCGCCGCTGGACGAACCGAGTACAAAGGGCAGACGCTCTATTTCTGTGGCTCCAAGTGCAAAACCCAGTTCGATCTTAGTCCGGAGCAATACCTGGGCAAGTCCGCGAAGCCGCCGAAGAGCGGCCATGGCTGCTGCGGTTAAGTTCGATAACGCCGCAGGCCACAGTCACGCCGTCCGGCACCTCCAATCTCTCGAGACCATTCATGTGCGGCATCGTCGGCATCCTGAAGCTCCATCCTGGCAAGGGCGTGGAAGAGGAACGCCTCAAGCGGATGCGGGAGGCGCTCCGCCACCGCGGCCCGGACGGGGAAGGACTGCTCGTCGAGGGTCCGATCGGCCTCGGTCATCGGCGGCTCGCGATCGTCGACCCGAAGGGCGGCCAGCAGCCGATGGCGAACGAGGACCAGAGCGCCTGGATCGTCTGCAACGGCGAGATTTACAACCACCCGGAGCTCCGGCCGAAGCTCGAAAGCCTGGGGCATCGGTACAGGACGCGCAGCGACAACGAGACGATCCTTCATCTCTACGAAGAGGACGAGGACCGCTGCGTCGAGTCGCTGCGCGGCATGTTCGCCTTCGCCCTGTGGGACCGCAAGCGGGGCCGGCTCCTGCTGGCGCGCGATCGGCTGGGCATCAAGCCGCTGTACTACGCGCTGACCGAAGACGAGCTGATTTTCGCCTCGGAGATCAAGGCGATCCTGGCCGCGGGTCCGATCAAGCCGGTCCTCAACCAGGAGATTCTCCCGGAGTTCCTCGCCTCGCGCTTCGTCGCCGGCGAAGAGACCTTCTTCCGCGGCGTGCGCAAGCTTCTGCCGGGTCGGCTGCTGTCGTGGTCGCCGGGGTCCGGGATCAAGCAGCGGCGCTGGTGGCGCCTGCCGGATCCCGCCGAGCCCGTCGGCAGCACCCTCGAGCAGCAGGCCGTGAAAGTGCGCGCCGGGCTGGAGGACGCCGTGCGCAGCCACCTCATGAGCGACGTCCCGCTGGGACTGTTCCTGTCGGGCGGGCTCGACTCGACCGGGCTGGCCGTCCTCATGGCGCGCATGGTCCAGGAGCCGATCCAGACCTTCGCGGTCGGCTTCGACGAGGTGGAGGCGAACGAGCTCGCCTTCGCGCGCCTGGCGGCGCGGGCGGCGGGCGCCGTGCACCGCGAGATTGTGCTCGGCGCGGGAGAGTTCTTCGCCGACCTGCCGCGGCTCGTCTGGCACGAGGACGAGCCGATCGCCTTCGACTCGAGCGTGCCGCTGCACGCCGTGTCCCGGCTCGCCAGCCGGCACGTCAAGGTGGTGCTGAGCGGCGAAGGGGCGGACGAGCTCTTCCTCGGATACAACCGCTATCGAGTCACCGCGTGGAACGAGCGGCTCGGAGAGATCTACTGGCGCCTGGTCCCCTCGTCCCTGCGGGGGCACACCAGCCGGATCGTGAAGGGGCTGCCCCGGATGGTGCGCCGTTACGCCGAGCGCACCTTCCTTGGGCTCGATCCCGGTCCCCGCGAGCTGTTCTGCGAGAACTTCGCCGTCTTCCCGCAGTTCCTGCAGAGCCACCTCCTGTTGAACGGGACGCAACCCGCCGCCCGGGATCCGTACGGTGACGTCCTGCGCTTGTTCGACGAGGCCGGGGGCGAGACGCTCGACCGGATCGGGCGCGCCGACATGCAGACCTACCTCGTCGAGCTGCTGATGAAGCAGGACCAGATGAGCATGGCGACGTCCCTCGAAAGCAGGGTGCCGTACCTGGACCACCCGCTGGTGGAGCAGGTCACGGCGCTGCCGGCGCGCTTCAAGCTGCGCGGCTGGCGAACCAAGGCGGTGCTGCGGGCGGCGCTGAAAGATGTCGTGCCGCGTGCGATCCTCGAGCGCCGCAAGATGGGATTCCCGGTGCCGTTCGGCAAATGGATCCGGGAAGGATGGTGGTCCGTGGTCCAGGAGTTCGTGCTCTCCCCGCGGACGCTCCGGCGCAACCTGTTCGACCCCGCCATCCTCAGGAGCCTGGCCCTGGAGCACCACGCCGGTGCCGCCGACCATGGCAGCCGCCTGTGGCTCCTGGTGAATCTCGAGATCTGGCAGCGGATCTTCCTCGATGGTCAGGAGCCGCAGTCCATCACAGTGAGCCCCGGCGCCTGATTTCCTCCGCGCCTAGAAAGGCAGTGATGCTGCATCAATGGAAGTCCGGGATTGTCGTCGTCCTCGCGCTGCAGGCAGCAGGCGCGGGCGGTCCTCCGCCAGTGATCGACGACCGGCCCGCGCTCGTCATGAGCCTGCAAGCCATCCCGGGCCATGCCAGTCTGTACCGGAGCGATGACGGCGGGACGACCTGGAAGGCCATCGGCCTGGGCTCGCTCGGGGTCAGCGCTCTTGCCATCGATCCGGCGGACCCGTCCACCCTCTATGCCGGGACGGAAGCCAGCGGCATCTTCAAGAGCACGGACCGGGGAGAAACCTGGTCGGCCAGGAACGCCGGACTGAGGAGCCTTGCCATCAACGCGCTCGGGATCAACCGGTCGGCGCCGTCCATGCTCCATGCCGCGACGGCGGGCGGTCTGTTCAAGAGCAGCAATGGCGGGGCAAGTTGGAGCGCGGTCGGCCCCAGACTGCCCGACCCCGTGTTCCGCTCCGTGATCATCGACCCCGTCGTCTCCACCACGCACTACGCGGCCGACGCCGTCTGGGTCGCCAAGAGCGTCGATGGCGGTGACACCTGGACCTATTCCACCGTCGGCGGTGACTACGTGACGTCGCTGGCCGTCGACCCGGCGACCCCCACCACGCTCTACGCCGGCGTCTTCCACGCCACGCCCCGGGGCGGCGGGGTCTACAAGAGCGTCGATGGCGGTCTCAATTGGAACTTCGTCAGTGGAAGCATCATCAGTCCCACGGGTCGGTATTACGACGTGAGCTCTCTCGCCATCGATCCCTCGGGGACCTCGGTCGTCTACGCCGGCACGAGCGGGGGAGGCGTCTTCAGGAGCGCCGACGGCGGATCGACCTGGACGGCGGCGAACGCCGGCCTGGGCAGCGTCTCGGTGGGCGCCCTGGCGATCGATCCCAGGAGCCCGTCGACGATCTATTCCGCCGCCGCCGGTCAGGGGGTTTTCAAGAGCACCGACGGCGGCAAGTCATGGACGGCGACGACCGCCGGGCTCGGCCTGCTGTTGCCGGTCGCCCTGGCGATAGACCCCAGCAACCCGGCCAGGGTCTACGCCGGACTGCGCGGCGACGGCACGGACGCCTCGGCGGCGAAGATCGCGCAGGGCCAATGACGACCGCCGGCACCCACGCGGCCCTGCGGCCCCCCGAGGAGCAGCCGGTCCTCGAGGGCGCGTCGATCATCTGCTTTGCCCACGACTGGGGCGGCGATCCGACCAGCAAGACGCACATCATGAGGATCCTCGCCCGGAGAAACCGCGTCCTGTGGGTGAACTCGATCGGCATGCGCCGGCCGGCCGCTTCGGGCCGGGACCTCCGGAGGATTCTCGACAAGCTGGCGAAGGGCCTGCGGGGTTGCCGGGAGGTCGAGCCGAACATCTTCGTCGCCAACCCGCTGGTGGTCCCGCTGCCCGGATGGGGCCTGGCCGACCGCATCAATGCGGTCATCCTGGCCGCCACGCTGCGCCGCCTGTGCCGGCAGCACGCGCTTCAGGATCCGATTCTCTGGAGCTTCCTGCCGAACGTCGGCCGGCTGCTGGGCCGCCTCAAGGAGCGCCTGGTGATCTATCACTGCGTGGACGAGTACTCTGCCTTTTCCGGAGTGTCGCGCGAGACGATCGCCCGCATGGAGCGCGACCTGGTCCGGCGCGCCGACCTGGTGCTGACCTCGTCCGAGAGTCTGTGCGCCGATCGGCGCGCGATCAACCCGAACACCCGCTTCGTGACGCACGGCGTGGATGTCGGCCATTTCGCCAGGGCGCTGCACGCGGGGCTCGAGACGCCCGCCGATCTGCGCGATCTCCCGCGCCCCGTCATCGGGTTCTTCGGTCTTCTGGCGGACTGGGTGGATCTCGATCTGGTGCGCGCCATCGCCTTGGCGCGTCCGCGCTGGTCGTTCGTCCTCGTGGGGAAGCAGGCGACCGGCGTCGGCGCCGTCCGCGGTCTGCCAAACGTCCACCTGCTCGGACAAAAGCCTTATGGTCTCCTGCCGGCATACTGCCGCGGATTCGACGTGGGGATCATTCCTTTCCGGACCAGCGATCTGACTCTGCGGGCCAATCCCCTCAAGCTGCGCGAGTACCTGGCCGCCGGTCTCCCGGTCGTGTCCACTCCCATGCCCGAAGTGGCGCGCTACCGACCGTTCGTGCACCTCGCCGACGGCGCGACCGACTTCATCCGGGCCCTCACGACGGCCCTCGGCGAGCGGTCCCCGGATCTGGACCGGACGCGCGCCCTGGCGATGGAATCCGAGAGCTGGGAGACGAGGGTGGCGGAAATCGAGCGGCACATCTCCCGAGGGCAGGACGCGATGTCGGGCTCTCCATCATGACCACCGCGGTGATCTTCTGGACCTCGCTCATCCTGCTGGTGTATGCCTACGCGGGGTACCCGGCCCTGATCGGCGCGTGGGCCCTGCTCCGACCGCGTCCGAATGTCCGGCGCGCGATCCTGCCGACGGTGACGATCGTCATCGTGGCCCACAATGAGGCGGAGCGAATCGGGGCGCGGATCGAAAATCTGAGGTCCCTCGACTACCCCAAGGAATCCCTGGAGATCCTGATCGTCTCCGACGGATCGACCGACGGCACCGCGGTGAGGGCGCGGGCCGGCGCGCAGGCGGGTATGCGGGTGATCGCGTTCGCGGCGCGGCGAGGGAAACCGGCGGTCCTCAACGAGATCGTGCCGCGATCGCGGGGCGACATCGTGGTGCTGGCGGACGCCAGGCAGCGCTTCGATCCCGGAGCCGTTCGGGCGCTCGTCGCCCACTTCGCCGACCCCGAGGCGGGCGCGGTGAGCGGGGACTTGATCCTGACCGACGACGGACGGGGCACGGCCGTGGGCCAGGGCGTGGGCGCCTACCGGCGATACGAAAGCTTCGTGCGCCATTGCGAAAGCCGGGTCGGCTCCACGGTGGGCGCGACCGGGGCGATCTACGCGATTCGCCGCACTCTCTTTCCGCCGCTGCCCGAAGACACCATCCTGGACGACGTCCTGATCCCCATGCTGATCGCCCGGCGCGGGTACCGCGTGCTCTTCGAGCCGGCGGCGCGCGCCTTCGATCGCGCCCCGGCGACGGCGAGGGAGGAGTTCGGTCGGAAGGCGCGCACCCTGGCGGGGAATTTTCAGCTTCTCTTCCGGGAGAAGTGGCTGTTGAACCCGCTGGGCAACCCACTGTGGCTTCAGACGGTTTCACACAAGGGCCTGCGTCTGCTGGGACCCGCCCTGCTCCTCGCGGCGTTTGCCTCGAACGTGTTCCTGATCGGCCGGCCCGGCTATCTCCTGGCCCTCCTGGCGCAGGTGACCTTCTACGCCAGCGCCTTCCTCGGAGGGCTGCTGCGCGGCAGGGGGAGGGTCCTCCCGCTGTTCAGCCTGCCGTACACATTCTGTCTGGTGAACGGCGCCGCTCTTGCCGGGGCTTTCAGATTCCTCGCTTCACGTCAGCGGGTGACCTGGGACAAGGCGTCGGCATGAACGGCGTGCCCGCGCCGCGGGGCGGCCGCGTTCGCGAGAACGACAGTGCAGGTCGGGCGCCTTACCACAGCTTCGTGAAGGTGAAATCCCTTGAGACGGCGAGGTTGCCGGCCTGGTCACGGGATCGGACCCTGTAGTGGTAGATGGTGTACCGCGTCAGGCCGGTGAGAATTCGCGAATGGGACACCACCAGGGTCGCGTTCGTCGTCGTGATGGAGCCGTAGGCGGTGGTGGTGCCGTACTCGACCTGAGTGTCGCTTGGCTCATTCGTCGTCCATTTGATGATCTCATCGCCGCCCGTCGCGATCGCGGCCGACACCAGCGAGATGACCGGGGGCGTCGTGTCGAGGACGGGCGCCGGCGCGACGGTCGTGAAGGTGAGATCCCCCGAGACGGCGAGATTGCCCGCCGCATCGCGCGATCGAACGCGGTAGTGGTACAGGGTCCCCGCCGCCAGGCCGCTCGGCGTCTGCGCGTGCGAAAGCACGAGTGCCGGATCGGGCGAGGTGACGCTTCCGTAGGCGGTGGTGGTGCCGTACTCGACCTGCGAGTCGCCCGGCTCGCTCGTCGTCCACGTGATGATCGCGCCGGTGGACGACAGCCCCGCGGCCGACACCAGCGAGATGATCGGGGGCGTCGTATCGAGAACGGGCGCGATGTTGAACAGAGACGACACGTCGCTCGCGCTGAGGGCCCGGTTGTAGATGCGGACGTCATCAAGCTGGCCCGGGAGACAGGGGGACGCAGTCCCCGGATACTGCGCGAGGCTCAGGTTCTGCGTCGTGGTCGTTGCGCCGGGCGTCCCGGTCCAGGGCTGTGATGCCCGCAGCGTGCCGTCGACGAACAAGCCCCCGCCGGAGGCATCCACGAGGAAGGCCACGTGATGCCACTGGCCATCGTTGAACCCGGGCGTCGCGAGCGTGCAGCCGCTGCCGTCCCAGACGTAGTTCGCTGCGTCCCTGAAATACCACGCGCACAGGCTGCCCCCGCTGGTGAACACCTGGTAGCCGCTGCGCGAACCCGGGAGGTACTTGTTGACCAGGCCGCTCAGAGTGCCGGCCGTCGTGTTCACCCAGAGCGAAACCGTGAGCGGATACGCATCGAGCACGGCCGCGTGGGGCACGTTGACGCTTTCGTCCACGCCGTTGAAGGACAGGGCTGCGCCCAGGCGGCCGGGAACGTGGAGCGGGTCGTTCAGGAGCGTGCCGGTGCCGCCGTTGCCTGACGAGTCGGCGGCGAGCGAACCCGACGACTCATCGAGCATCCAGTAGCCGACCGGGCCGGCGGACGGCGGCGGCGCCGCCAGGGCGGCGGTCGTGAAGGTGAAATCCCCCGAGACGGCCAGGTTGCCCGCCGCATCGCGCGATCGGGCCCGGCCGTGGTACAGCGTGCCCGCCGTCAGGCCGCTCGGCGTCTGCGTGTGCGAGAGAACGGGCGTCGGATCGAGCGAGGTGACGCTTCCGTAGGCGGTGGTGGTGCCGTACTCGACCTGCGAGTCGCTCGCTTCGCCGGTGGTCCAGCTGATCGAAGCGCCGCCGGAGGTCACCTGCGAGACGCTGACCGAGGAGAGAACGGGTGGGGTCGTGTCGGCGGCGGACGAACTGACGAGTAGCTGCGAGGGGACCTTGACGACGAAGGCGTCCTGCCGGCTGCCGCCCATGTTGGTCGTCCAGATGAAGTACCGGCCCGTCGGGTCGAGGTTCCCCTTGGGCAGCTTCGCGTAGTCGTCGCCTCCACCGGAGGCATCGAGGTTGGTCATCACCGGCGCCACCACCAGGACGTCCAGGGACGTGTCCAGGCGGAAGCAGAGGATTTCGTTGGCGCGGTTGGAGTTGATCCTGTTGGCGCCGCTGCCGCACGCGTACTGCTGCCCGAGCGGTGTTGTGGCCTTCGCGTTGGCGTAGCTGACGTGGCCCGGCGCCGCCACCGACCAGTCCGTGTTGTTGTAGACCAGCGGCGCCCGGAGCTGGTCCGTGCCGAATTCGAAGACGCGGATCGCGCCAGGCAGGCTGTTCCAGTTGTCCGAATAGACCATGACTCCATAGCCGCTGTCCGAATGACCGGCGGCGCCGTTCTGGTCGAGCAGGACCGTCTCCACTCCCGTCTGCAGATCGATGATCCGGTTGTCCTCGCCGTAGAGACCGTCGACGTTTTCCTTGATCACCAGCCAGCGACCGCTTTTGTCGATCTGGCACTCGTCGAAGTCGCCCTGCTTGGGAAAGAAAGAGAATTGCCTGGTGTCCTCGCGGTACGCCAGGCATCCCAGCATTTCGTAGGTGGCCGATGACCGGAGCGTGGCGGAGTGGACCCGGTCGTCGTTGCTGGAGTGGACCTGCCAGATGTACTTGTCGCTCCCGTACTGGGGGGCGGCGTCAAAGACCGTCTGCATCTGATGGGACACGACGTCGTAGCGCATCAGCGACGCTCCGCTGTTCAGATACAGGGCCGTGGGCAGGGTCGCGCTGAAGTACCAGCCTTCCCCCGCGGACCAGGAGAAGGGACTCGCGGCATCGAACAGCGGTCCCACCACGCTGACTGCGTCAGTGACCTTGTTATAGCTGAACAGCGTGGGACCGCCTCCGCCGCGGGCACGGTCCAGCCCGAGGAACATCAGCAGGGTTTCGCTCCCGGCCGAGTTGTTCATGTTGCGCCAGTACGAGTACCCGACGGAAACCACGCAATCCGACCCGCCGCAGTCCGTGCCATTGGTGATCCGCACCGCCTGGGTGTTGTAAGGGGGCGGGAAGACGAAGGCCCCGCGCGCGGGGAGCAGGGACAGGATCTGCGTCGAGGTCAGAAGCGGCCGCACAGCCGTGCTGTTGGTCTTCTCGATGAAGCCGCCCGGAGAGTTCGGCAGCCCCGGATCGGTGGCGCTCTGGGCAAACTGAGGCCGGGGTGAACCGAAGGCGATGGTCGCGAAGACGGTGATCAGAATTGCACTGCGAACGAAACGGGGCCTGTGTGCGGTGGTCGGGCCGAGGCTGAACCACGTCATCAAGTTCCTCCGCTGTCCCCACGGAATCGCGGCTCGAGGCCGCGACTTCCGGCGGGGCTCTCCTGCTCTTTGGAGAGACGAACCGCCAGGGGAAGTGGCCTATAGCAGCAAGTGATGTGCCATTCGGGGAGACGTGCCGTGCCGGTGTCCGGATCTCTATGCGAAACAGGGACTTCCGCGCCAGATGTTGGGAGGGAGGGTGCAGTCAATTGCCTCAAGAACAACCGGAATTTTTAGGTGGACGATCGCGGCTGGACCGATCGTGCCACTCTGGCGTCACTGCGTCTCCTGTCAGGGACATCCTGACAGGCTGTAAGGATTTTCCGCCCCTCGATTGCCGAAATCCCCGAGGGATTCCAATCATCGCCCCGGCGCCGTGTCCGCCATCGATTCGCGACATCGCGGTGTTATCATCAAACCCATTGCAATGAGCGCGTTCCGTGGCATGGCGTCGACGACCGATCGGCGCCCCGAGAATCTTCTCGCACTGCCGCAGGAACTTAATTCACTGAGTCTGGAAGTCAAGAAGAGGGTACGGAATTGTTGATGCTCAGATCTCTGGAGGATTGATCATGTCAACTCGAGTCCTCCTCGCCGACGACCACCCGATCTTTCTCCAGGGCATGAAGGGTCTCCTGGAGCGCGAGAAGTTCGATGTCGTCGGCCAGGCCGCCGACGGCCGC
>JAGYID010000176.1 GCA_018606725.1 Acidobacteriota bacterium | reverse complement strand
GATGAACGAGACCTGCCCATCCTGCGGTCTGCGGTTCGAACGCGAGCCCGGTTATTTCGTGGGGGCGATGTACGTCAGCTACGCCCTGGCGGTCCTCATCGTCGGCGCCCTGACGGCGGTCCTCTGGCTCCTGCTGCTGCCCGGCTGGCCGATGTCCAGGGTCGTGCTCCCCGCAGTCGCGGCATTCCTGCCGCTGGTGCCGGTGGTCTTCCGCTGGTCCCGAATCATCTGGATCCACTTCGACCGATCGATCGACCCGGGCGGGTGACCGGCGCGGCCGCCGTCGACGGTGCCGCCGCGGTCGACCCGGCGGGAGGCTCAGGGCAGGGAGTCGAGCGGCGGGAAACCCAAGACGTCCATGAAAATGTCGTTGAAATCCTCCCGGCCGGAGAGCTCGATGTACTCGACGCGCGCCGGCATCGCCTCCGCGGCCTCGCGCTCGCGGTAGGACAGGAGGCCGATCTTGGCCCCCTCACCGGCGGCGTTGCCGATGGCGCGGATGCGGTCGAGGGGCACGGCCGGCACCAGGCCGATGGTGCGTGCCGAGGCAGGATTGATGTAGGAACCGAAGGCACCGGCCAGCAGAATCTCCCGGAGGTCCTCCGGCTTCACCCCCATCACTTTCATGAGGATGCGGATGCCGGCGGCGATCGAGCCCTTGGCGAATTGCAGCTGGCGCACGTCTTTCTGGCTGAAGAGGATCCGCCGGCCGCCAGTCTCCTCCTCGGTGGCCAGCACGAAGGCGCGCACGCCGTCGACGGTGACGACGCGCGACAGGAGCGACTCCGGCAGCCGGTCGCGTAGATCGTCTTGTCCGAGCATCCTGCCGGTGGCGTCCATCAACCCGCGCCGGTAGAGCTGCGCCACCGCGTCGATCAGCCCCGAGCCGCACAGACCGACCGGCCGGGCGTCCTCGATGGTCTGCAGGGCGACGGCGTCGGCGGTGATGGTCACGCCCTCGATGGCGCCCGTCGTGGCGCGCATGCCGCAGGAGATCTCCGCGCCCTCGAACGCCGGACCGGCGGGGGCCGCGGTCGCGACGGTGCGGGGCTCGGAGCCGAGGGCGATCTCGCCGTTGGTGCCGACGTCGACGAACAGACGCAGCGCGTCGCCGCGCGGCAGCGCCGTGGCCAGGAGGCCGGCCACGATGTCGCCTCCGACGTAGGCGCCGATCGACGGGAACAGGTAGACGCGGCCCTCCGGATGGACGGCGAGACCGATATCCGCGGCCCGCACCTCCACGCCCCTGCCGATCGCCGGGATGAACGGCGTGACCGAGATCGGCTCCGGGTCGATCCCGAGCAGCAGGTGGGTCATGGTGGCGTTACCGGCGACGGTGATCTCGTAGATCCGATCGAGCGGCACCCCGGCCCTGGCGGCGAGCTGTTCGAGCAGCTGGTTGATGGTCGTGGCCGCCAGCTGCTGCAGCTCGCCGAGCCCCTGGGCGCGGCCCATGGTGTGCGAGATGCGCGACAGCACGTCGCCGCCGTGGATCGCCTGGGCGTTCAGCTGCGACGCGACCGCCTTCGGCTCGCCGGTGCCCAGGTCCATCAGGGTCCCGACGATCGTCGTGGTCCCCAGATCGAACGCCGCACCATAGCAGACGCGCGTCGTGTCGCCCTTCTCGATGGCGAGCAGCGCGTCGCCGCACAGGACGGCGGTGAAGTCGAATTCGGCGTCGCGCAGCGCCTTCGGCAGCGTCCGCAGGACCGGGAGCGTCGCGGTCATGGCAAACCCTTCACGGCGGAGGATGTCGCGCAGGCGCTCGAAATCCGGCTGCTGATCGTGCAGGTCGGGCTCGGGGAATCTGAGATGGACCTTGTGGACATTCGGATCGAGCAGCACCTGCCGGCCGACGCCGAAGGCCGCGGTCTTGGGCGTCTTCAGCAGGCGCGGGATCTCGCAGACGGTCTCGTGCCGCACCTCGGCCTGGCAGGAGAGCCGCCACCCGGCCGCCAGGTCGGCCTCCCCCAGATGGTCCTGGTCGGCGGGGGTGATTGGGCAGGCCCCCTCGATGACCTTCACCCGGCACTTGCCGCAGGTGCCGCGGCCGCCGCAGGTCGACTCGATCGGCTGCCCGGTCCAGGCGGCGGCGTGGAACAGCGTGGTGCCGGCCGGGACGCGGGTGACAGCCGGTTCGCGGCGGTCGCCGTCCTTCGGCTTGAAAGTGACCTTGAGCTTGTCCGTCCTGGTCGCGGTCTGATCCATGTCAGGAACCGTTCCGGATCGGGCGCAGTCCGTCGCGTCGAGCGGACCGAATCACCCGGGGAAAAGCCGGGCCCCTGAGCGGGGGCCCGGCGTCAGTTTCGCGCCGGCGCGGACGGACCCGGCGCCGGCGTCGCCGGTCGCGGCTCGGCGCCGGCGGCGGTCGCGGCCGCCTGTCGCTTGCGATACGCCTGGTTCCACCGCTTGCCGAACGGGTCCCTGCCGAGCATCAGGTCACCGGCCAGGATCGATCGGGCGATCTCCGGCTCGAGCGGGTTGGTGATCGCCGCCGTCAACCCGACCTGCATCCCCAGCAGCATGAAACACGCGGTCAGCGGCGGCCGATCGGGCAGGCCGAAACCCACGTTGCCGGCGCCGACCGACATGTTCACCCCCAGACCCTCGCGCACCAGCCGCATCGTCTCATAGGTGATCCGCCCGAACTCGTGGTTGGCGCCGATCGGCATGCACAGCGGGTCGATGATGACGTCCTCGGGCGGGATGCCGTGGTCGGCGGCGCGTCGGACGATCTTCTTCGCCACCTCGAATCGGACCCGGGGATCGTTGGAGATCCCCGATTCGTCGTTGGCGATGCCGATCACCGCGGCGCCGTATTTCTTGATCAGTGGCAGCAGGCGTTCGAGCGCCTCGTCCTCGCCGGTGACCGAGTTGACCAGCGCCTTTCCCTTGTACGCGGGAAGCGCCGCTTCGACCGCCTCGGGCGTGGACGAATCGATCGAGATCGGCACATCGGTCGTCTCCATGATCGTCAGCACCGCGGCCTTGAGCATGCCGGGCTCGTCGGCGCCGGGGATGCCGCAGTTGACGTCCAGCACGTGCGCCCCGGCCTCGACCTGCGTCAGGGCGTCGGCGCGCACGCGCGAGAAGTCGAAACGCTTGATCTCCTCGGCGAGCTTCTTGCGGTTGGTCGGGTTGATCCGCTCGCCGATGATGACGAACGGATCCTCCGGGCTGATGACGACGGTCTTGGTGGCCGACTGGAGGACGGTTCTCATGCTCTGTGCTCCCGAGAGGGGACGAGGGTCGAAGGTTGGTTGCGGGCGCCGACGACGGCGGCGGCCCTGGCCGGCTGCAGCCGGGCGCGGCGGCAGATCTCGCCCACCGCGTCTTCCCAGTTGATCGGCATCAGGTGAAAGCCGGCGACGCCGGGGATCTCCCTGATCCGCTCGATGATCTCGACGCACATCCGGAGGCCCTCCTCCTCGCGCCGGGACTTCTCGGAGCCCGCCTGCTCGATGCGCCGGACGACCCACTCGGGGACATCCATCCCCGGCACGCTGTCGCGCATGTAAATCGCCGCCTTGGCCGAGCGCACCGGGGCGACGCCGGCGAGGATCGGCACCCGCCGATCGAGCCCAAGGTCGCGGACCTTCGTCATGAACGCCGCGAAGCGGTCGATGTTGAAGATGATCTGCGTCTGGATGAAGCGCGCCCCCGCTTCGATCTTCTTCACCAGCCGGTGCGGGCGGAATTCGTACGGCGGGGCGAATGGATTCTCGACGGCGCCCGGGACGATCGCCGGCGCCGGCTTGATCGGCCGGCCGCTGAGGTAGGCGCCGCGGCTCAGGCGGGTCGCCAGCCCGACGAGCTGGATCGAGTCGAGGTCGAAGACCGGTTTGGCCTCCGGGTGGTCGCCGTGAATCATGTGATCGCCGGTCAGGCAGAGGATGTTGCGCACCCCGTGGGCGGCGGCGCCCAGGATGTCGCTCTGCAGCGCCAGGCGGTTCCGGTCGCGGCAGGTGACGTGCATGATCGGGTCGATCCCCTCGCGCACCAGCAGCGATGCCGCGGCCCACGACGACATGTGGACGACGCCGGCGGTGTTATCCGGCACGTTGACCGCGTCGACGTGGTCGCGCACCAGGTGCGCGCGCCGGCGCAGGTCCTCGGGGTCGGCGCTGTCGCCGGTGCCGATCTCGCAGGTCACGACGGGCCGACCGCTGGCGAGCGCCTCCGACAGGCGGGCGATCTCCTCACTGCGGGCCATCAGGCTCCCTTCTCGAGGGGAGGGGTCATCGGGCGTTCGAAGTTCGTACCGGGGCTCACCGGGCATCCTTCCTGGACGCATCCCAGGTGGTGCGGCCGACGAGCAGATTGACCCAGGACGAACTTCCCTTGAGCGTCCAGTCGAGGGCCGGCTGGATGCGCAGGATGTGATCGCCGCCCGGCAGCCAGCGCGACCGGCGCTCCGCCTTCACCCAGACGCACATCATCCCGGGGACGACCTCGCAGTGGCCGTTCAAGCGCACCCCGCCGCAGGGGCCGTTGCGCAGCGTCTTCGGGCACCCCATCGGGCAGGTGAGGCCGGTCTCGTGCAGCGTGCACTGACCGCACATC
>JAGYID010000078.1 GCA_018606725.1 Acidobacteriota bacterium | reverse complement strand
AGGGCGAATATCGGGCATATTCAACCGAGGAGCAACGCAGCGGGCCGGGATGCAGCGACCGCCGAACGTAACAAGACTTCGGGGACGCGACACTAGCCCGGGCATCCGTTCCGGGTGCCCCGGCCCCTCTCAACCCGCGATCAGTGGCGCAGGTGCTTGAGCGTCGCCCGCAGTCGCTCGGCATCCGGCTGGGCGGGATCAATCCGCAGCGATGCTTCCAGGTGTCGCACCGCCTTGTCCGGGTCGCCGAGCGGCCCGGCGTACAGCAGCCCGAGGCTCGCGTGCGCGTCCGCCAGTCCCGGGTCGATCGCCAAGGCCCGTTCGTACTCCCCGGCGGCCCCCTTGGTGTCGCCGCGCTGCGCCAGCAGGTAACCGAGGAAATTGCAGGCCCGCGCCGACGGGTTCGAAGGCGACGCGGCCCGGCGAAACTCTGCCTCTGCATCGGCGATCCGGCCCTGGCGCAGCGCCACCTCTCCAAGACCGCGGTGCGCCTCGGCGAAATCCGGGGCGATCGACGCCGCCGCGACGAACTCCCGGTCGGCCTCTGCTGCGAAGCCCGCCGCGTTCAACGCGTCGGCCAGGTTGACGCGGTAGATCGCGGCGTCTGGATCGAGCTCCACCGCCCGACGCAGTTGATCGACGGCGGAGTCCGCCTCACCCCGCAGCAGCGCGAGGGAGCCCAGATTGTTCCAGGCCTGGGCCGAGCCCGGATCGAGATGCAGGGCCCGGCGGAACTGCTCCTCGGCCGCGTCGTTGTGCCCCAGCGCGCGGTGCGCATTGCCCAGATCGACGGCGATCTCGGCGCTGCGCGGCTCGCGCGCCGCGGCCGCCACGAGGAGTCCGAGCGCCTCGGCCGGGCGCCTCTCTTGAAGAAGCGCCATGCCGAGGTTGACGCGCGCGTCATTGAATTCCGGATAGATCTCCAAGGCGGCGCGGTAATGCGCCGCAGCCGCCGGGTAGTCGGCCGCGCGCAGGTGGGCGTTGCCCAGGTTATAGCGGATGCGGGCGCTGCGGGGGGAAACGCGTGCGGCGCTGCTGTACAGCGCGAAGTCATCGACCCAAGCCGGCAGGTAGCTCCAGGAGCGCCAGGCCGCAGCGGCGCACAGGCCCAGCACGGCCATCCGGAGCGCGAGCGGCGCCAGGCCCGTGGGTCGGCGGTCGGCCGCCGACCCGACGGCAGCCCCGATCAGGAGGCAGAAGCCGACGCTCGGCAGGTACAACAGGCGCTCCGCCAGCAGGGTGCCGATGAACAGGATCAAATTGGCGGTGAGGGCGCCGCTGATCGCGATCCAAAGCAGAGCGAAACCCGTCGCCGGCCGCCGGCGCAAAAGCCTGGGTCCTCCTGCGACCGTGGCCAGCAGGAGGGCCAGGCCGCCCAGGGCCATCGGATCGAGAGCCGAACGAATGACCGGGATCTGGTCGTAGGAATAATCCGCCGCGAGACGGGCCGGCCACAGCAGCAGTCCCGCATAGCGCACGAGGCAGCCCAGTGCCGTGAGGCGACCCGCGAGGGGGCCGGCGGAAGCGGCCGGGTTGTCGACGAACGGGATCGGCGCACCGATTCCCAGCGCTCCGAGAACGGCGGCGCGTGCCAGAAGGTAGCCCGCGGCGATGGCCGCGTATCCCGACCACAGGATGAGCCGTCGCCGGCCCATCCCTGGAACGTCGTCCGGCGCAGTCGCATCCGGGACGCGCTCTGCCAGCCACGCGAGCCCCGGCGCGATGAGGGCCGATTCCTTCGATCCGACCGCGAACAGGAAGGCGCCCCATGCGACCGCGATCCAGGCCCGCGTCGCGCGGTGACCCGCCAGGAGGGCGCGCCGGTGCGCCAGGATCATGGCGATCGCTCCGCACGCCGCCAGGATCTCGGCACGACCGACGATCCCCGCGACGGCCTCGACGTGCGCCGGATGAACGGCGAACAACAGGCCGGCCGTGGCCGGGCCGAGGGCGCCCGGCAGTAGCCTCAGCGCCAGCAGCACCACCAGGAGGGTCGCAGCCGCATGCGCGCAGACGTTGACGAGGTGGAACCAGCGCGGTGCCAGGCCGCCGACCGATCGGTTGAGGGAGAAACTGGTGCTGGTCACCGGCCGGTACAGGGTGCGGCTGTGACCCGGAACGTTCCAGTATGGCGCCGCGAGCAGGTGCGGCAGGTCGCGCAGGCTCGAAAGGAGTGGATTCCCGACGATGATCGCTCGGTCGTCGAAGACGAAATCATTGCGGAGCGTCGGGAGAAACAGCAGGAGCGCGACGAGCGGGCAGCCGATGAGCGCCCAGCGCCGCCCACTCAAGGGCCCCCGGCTCCTTGGGCTCCGGTGGCCTGCGGCTCGGAGGCGGACAGCAGCGCGACCCGTCTCTGCCGCCCGCCCTGGAGATCGATGACCCCCTCGACGAGGGTGCGACGCGCATCCGCGACGGCGATGTCGGTGAGGAAGCCGGTCGAGCGGTGTACCCAGCCGCCCTCCTTGCCCATCAGGTCGAACGCCATGTAGACGTCGTACACGCCGGCATCGAGATCGAAATCCAGCAGCTCGGGCAGCGTCACGCAGCGGTTCTGTTCCATCCAGAGCGGGATGAGAGTATCGGGGCCGGCGGGTTGCTTGCCGGGCTGCGGCCGCCCGGGCGCACCCGCGGATCCGATGCCCGGGCCGATGGTCTCCTGCTTGTGGGAGACGCCGAGCTTGGCCGCCGGCCTCAGGCTGGCGGTGCGGAAGACGGGCGATTCGAACAGCATGATCGGCCCTTCGGCGGCGCCCCGGCGAATCGCCGCCACCGTGAACGTGTAGCCAAAGGTGAAGACCTGGTCCTTGTCTTTCCGGGCGCCGGGTCGCAGCACTTGATCCGGAGGCACCACCGCCCGATCGTCGGGGAACGTGCACCACTTCAGATTGCCGGAGAATTGCAGCGATAGCCGGCCCTTGTCGGGGGCAGGCACCCCGGGCATGACCGGGACCACGATGACCGGTGGCCGCGGCGGCGGGACGGTCGAGGCGTCCTGGGCGGGCGCCGGTGCCGATACGACCGCGACGCAGGGTTCGGCGCCGCCGGCGATCATGGTCAGGACGAGCAGGGTGCACCGGCACGCGGCGCCGACCGCTGGTCGCGCCAAGTCACCGCGCATCTGTTCCACCTTGAATGCCTCCGGCCAGCGTGAGGCGCGCCGCCCGCCGGGCTGTGGTAGATTGCGCCTCCGCCCGGAGAGTCTCGCGCTTGAGGGCGGGGATTATACTGCGGGGGATGGCCTTTCGCCACGCGGCGCCGCCGCGAGAGGCGCGGGGCGCTTCCCGGAACTGCCCGTGTTCCGGTTACCGAGGTTGACGAGAGCAGAGCTGGAAGTTGACGCTTCCAGCAGGTGCGTGGGGAAGGTGTGGGAAAAGCCTCCACAGCGTGGTCAACATCAGGAAGGCGGGCAGTTCCGGGAATCTCACGCGTTCTCCTTTGAAGCCGAATGGGCGGACTCTACGCAATAGGTGGGGCCCTGTCAAGAGAAAAGTACCATTTATTGTAGGACGGTCAGGTGGATGACTCGATCCTGACCGCGCTCGAATTTCCCGAGGTCCTGGCTCAACTGCGCGCCGAGACCGCCACGCCGCCGGGGGCCGTCCTCGCCGCATCCCTGGCGCCATCCTTCGACGCACCATCGGTCGAAGGCGCGAATGCGTTGACGCGCGAATCGATCGCCTACCTCGAGCGACGTGGACAGCTTCCCTTCGGAGTCGTCCCGGACCCCTCTCCCGGCCTGACCCGGCTGTCGGTCGCGGGCAGCACGCTCGCACCGCTGGAGATCCTCGACCTGCTGGTCGTCATGAAGGCCGGGCGGGCCGTCAAGGCCGCCCTGACCGAGACGCGCGCCGAGTTCCCACTGTTGCACCAGAAGGCGCGCGATCTGCCGGATCTCGGCAATTTGATTCGCTTCCTCGACGGCAAGATCGCCACCGCCGGCGAGCTCGAAGACACGGCCAGCGACGAGCTGCGGCGTGTCCGTCAGGAGATCCGGCAGCATGGCGAGCGGCTGCAGGGCGCCCTGGATGCCATCGTCGCCCGACCCGAAGTCGCCCGGGCGCTGCAGGACACGTTCGTGTCGATCCGCAGCGACCGCCACGTCGTGCCGATCCGCGCCGAGGCGCAGACCGCGGTTCCCGGGATCGTGCATGGCGTGTCGGGAAGCGGCGCCACCGTGTTCATCGAACCGCTCGAAACCGTCGACCTCAACAATGAGATCGTGACGCTTCGCGAAACGGAAAGCGTCGAGGTGCGGCGGCTTCTGCTGGAATACAGCGACCTGTTGCGCGGCCGCCTCCCGGAGATCCGCGCGCTGTGCCTGGCGCTGGGGATCCTCGATCTGGCCTGCGCGCGCGCCCGGCTGGCGCGACGGATGGACGCCCGCCCGGCGATGACCTCCTCGTCGAACGCGCTACGCCTGCGCGGGGCGCGCCACCCGCTCGTCGAGGCGAGCCTGCGGGCCCAGGGGGGCGGCATGGTGCCGCTCGATCTCGACATGCCCGCCGATTCGACGGCGCTGTTGATCAGCGGACCGAACACCGGCGGCAAGACCGTCGCGCTGAAGACCGTCGGGCTGCTGTCCGTGATGCACCAGTCGGGGCTGGCGTTGCCGGCGGCGGATGCCGCCCTGCCGGTCTTTCGCGGCATCTTCATCGACATCGGCGACCGGCAGTCGATCGCCAACCATCTGAGCACGTTCTCGGCACGCATGAAGACGGTGGCGGCGATCGCCACCCGCCTGGCGCCGCCGGCGCTGGTGCTGCTCGACGAGATCGGTAGCGGCACCGACCCGGAGGAGGGCGCGGCGCTGGGCATCGCCATCCTCGACGGATTCCGCAGCCGCGGCGCCGTGGTCATGGCGACGACGCACCTCGAGGCGCTCAAGGCCTACGCCGCCACCACCCCCGGCTGCGCCAACGCTGCCATGGAGTTCGACGAGTCGACGTTCAGGCCCACCTACCGGCTGCTGCCCGGCGTTCCCGGCCGCAGCGGCGCCCTGGAAATCGCCGGGCAACTCGGGCTGCCGTCCGACATGCTGGAGGCGGCGCGACGGCGGCGCGGCCGATCCGACGCCCTGATCGCCGAATATCTCGCCCGCCTGCACACCCTGTCGACCGATCTGGAGCAGCGCCTGCGCGAGGTCCACCGCGACCGGGAGGCTCTTGAACGGGAACGAGCCTCCCTGGAATCGTCATTCGCCGGGCGCGAAGAAGGGCTGCGGCGGGCGGTGGCCTCCGAGATCGAGCTGGCGCTCAAGGCCATCCGCGCGGAGGGTGACCGCTACATCAGCGACCTGAAAGACCGGGAGGTGGCGACGCGCCTGCGGCGCCAGGAGACCAAGGCGGCCGCCGCGCTGCGCGAGGCGGCGCGCGCGCTGACGCGTCGGAGTGCCCCCGCCGCGGACGCGGCGCCGGCGGCGATCCGCCCGGGAATGCAGGTGAGTCTGCCCGGCATGGGCGCGCGCGGCACGGTCGAGTCGATCCGCGGTAACCGCGTCGTCGTGCTCGCGCGCGGGGTGAGGCTCACCGTGGCACGCGACGATTGCCGCGCCGCCGGCGCGGTCGAGCTGGTCGCGGCGCGCGAGCCGCGGCTGCCGCGCGGCGTGACCCTGCAGAGACGACCCGAGGAGCCGCATGCGCTCGACGAACTGCGCCTGCTCGGGCGCACGGTGGAGGAGGCGCTGCCGCTCGTCGACAAGCACCTCGATGATGCCTATCTCGCGGGCGTGACGCCGGTGCGCATCGTGCACGGCCTCGGCTCGGGACGTCTGAAGCGGGCCATCGCCAACCTGCTGGCCCACCATCCCCACGTCGATGCGTTCACCAGCGCGGCACAGGAGGCGGGCGGCCAGGGCGTGACGGTCGTCTCGTTGCGGATCTGATTCGTCAGCGCAGGTCCCAATAAGGGCCGACCCGCGACGCATTGGCGTTCGGGTCTAGACTGATCGGTCCGGACCCATCGACGCGACAGTCAAACGACCAGGTGCGCGGTGACGATTCGCCGGCCGCGGTCGCCACCGTCCGGTACAGCCCCGGCGCCAGGCCGTTGAATTCGAAGCGCCCCGATCCGTCCGCGATCGTCCTCTGCAGCGCGTGGTTCTCGAACAGCGCGTCGGCGGCCCGGCGGCAATCCTGGATGATCGTCCGGCGCTGCGCCTCCGCCGCCAGCGCCTCCTTCTTGATCGCGTCGGACCGGTTGGAGGCGTCCCGAAAATTGTCCATGGAGTTGAGGGCCCTCTGGCTTGCGGCGCGCAATTCGTCGACCCGCGCGTCGGCGGCGTTGACCTTCTGGCGACAGTCGGCGCCGGTGCGCGCGTGCTCGGTGTCGAGCGCCTCGATACCTCCCAAGAGAAGCACCACGGCGTTGCCACCCGGACCGGCGCCGCTCCCTGGTGGCGGCGCCAGCACACCTCGGATGGTTGCGCCCGGGAGGTTGCCGTGCGTGGCAGGCGCCACCGCCAGCGGGGGGATCGCGGGGGGGGCTGCCGCTGCGCCTTCCCCTGGCGGGACGGGTCCCGCCGACCTGTCGTTCGGCAGCGCCTGCGCGTTCCGCCAGGCGGCGTCGGGAGCCAGCCAGCCCTCCAGCCTGACCCGGCGCCATCCGTCACGCTCCTCCAGGACCGTCACCGGCGTGTCGCCGCGGACGCTCGCCAGCCACGCGCCGCGCGGCGCATCGAGCAGCAGCAAGTCGCCGGCCCCGGCCTGTCCGGGTGCGGCCCGCATCGCCACGCTCGCCAGGATGATGCCGACGACCCCCGACCATTTCATCGCCACTCTCCCATCCTCCGTTCAGAAATGAAACACGCCCGCGAACACCGCCCCGAATGGCGGCGCGCCGTCTCGCAACCCCGCGGCGACCGCGCCCCGGATGATCATCCGGTCCGTCGGCCGCCAATCGAGCCCGGCGAGAAGCCGGGCGTCGTCGTCGCCGCCCTCGTAGTGCGCGCCGACATACCGCAGTTCACCAACGAACATCCAGTCACCGCGCATCGGCACCAGCACCCCTGCGCCCGCCAGGCCGGCCCGCCGGCCCTCGGCACGACCCGGCTCCGCGTCATCCTCCTGATTCGTCATGCCGAGGCTGCCGACGATGGCGGCCTGCGTGAAGCTACGGCGCAGGCCGAGGAACGCCCCGTAGCGCGCGACACCGGGCCCGAGGCCGCGGTCCTCGTCGGCCACCGGCAGCGAAACGCCAGCGCCAGCGGCC
The DNA here is from genome assembly GCA_018606725.1 of Acidobacteriota bacterium. Taxonomy (GTDB): domain Bacteria; phylum Acidobacteriota; class Polarisedimenticolia; order Gp22-AA2; family Gp22-AA2; genus JAGYID01. Next base: position 6,896 of record JAGYID010000078.1, on the reverse strand, counting down.
ATCTCAAGAGGGCCGCGCAGGAAGCGGAACTTGCCGTAGAGCCGCGCATCCTGAAGCCCGCTTGCGTGCAGGTCCGATGGGAGGACGACGCCCTCGAGCTCGGATCCGGCGTCCCTCGAGCGGTCGAGAACTCCGACCAGCACGCCGACCTCGACGTCGCGTCCGAGCCGGAAGGCGGTGGTGATGTCAACCGCCAGATCGCGCCCGTCGTCCCAATCCTCGTAGCGTGCCGCCGTCTCCAGCCATCCCTTGCGAACGATGGCAGCGTCCTCGACGAAACCGAGGAACAGCCGCTCATCGCCGCCGATCGCCTGCATGGCGCCGAGCGCCGGTCCCGTCGCCGGCAGGATGAGCAGGAGGGCCCACGCCGCGCAACGCGCCGGCGGACGCAGGTCGGATTTCAATCCTGTCATGCCGACCCTCCCGCTTGCTCCGCGCCGTCGCGCCCCTATATTCGATCGAGCGCGCCAGAGGGCGGGGCCGCCGGGCGATGGGCGCGGGAGCCGATGCACAAAGCGAAGCTGATTCGAACCATCCTGGAAACCTGCAAGACGCGTCTCGATCGCGACGGCCTTGCGGTTCGAGCCGCGCGACGCTCGCCTTTCGCAGGCGGCGGGATCGCAGCCGGGCGGGTGCCGCGGCGCGACCAGTCAGGACCCGGCCCGCGCGATCCGCAGACCGGCGAGCGCGTGCGCGCCGCGGACCGCCGCTCCCGCGGCCGCCGCTGAGCGCGTCCGTGCTTCAGTTGTCCTCTCCCCTGTCCGCCTTCGGATAGCTCTCGAGCCAAGACTCGGACGCCTCGTAGGACGCCGGCGCGCCGCCGTCGGCGGCCGCCGTCCCCGCCGCGGCTTCCATCCGGGCGATGGCGCGCTCCTTGCTGCGGATATCGCCGACCTGCTTGTCGAGGCCCTCCGGCACCGCCGCACCGGCGGCGGCGCGATCGAGCCGCTTGATCTTCTCCTGCAGGAGGACGATTTCGATGTTGCGATCCTGGACCTCGATTTCGGCCTGCCGCAGGTGCTTGCGGAGGAAGCGGATCTCCTTGATCGCCCGGGCCCGCAGCGCCTGATAGCGCTCCTCCGCGCCGGCCAGCGCTTCGTCCTTCGACTCGGCGTCCGCCTTGTACTCCAGCAACTTCTGGCCGCCGGCGCGGATCATTCCGTACTGCACCAGGAGCTGCTCGTGTTTCATGAGGAGGTCGTTGAACAACGAGGCCGGCACCATGGTCTCCTGGGCGGCGGGTCTCTGGACTTCCACCTGCACCGGCTCGCGCTGCAATGCCATGGCGTCGGACGGCGGGGCGGCGGAAAAACCGAGGGCGAGGAGATCCTCGCGGCGGATCTTGTACTCCTCGCCGAAGCGACCGATCTCCTTCTCGGCCCTCAGGCGGCCCGAGCGGATATAACGGCGGATGGTGGCCGGCGAACGTTCGATGAGCCTGGACGCCTCGCGGATCGTCAGGTGCGCCATCGGTCTACCGCATCCCTCACGCTTCGCTTTGCGCCCGGAGATGCGGACGCGTTCTCCACGAGCAGCGCTGTTTTATATCAGATCAACCCTGAACTGTAAACCGGCGCGGCGCGGGTCAGTGCAGCGCCATCAGCACGATGCCGACGAGGGCGAGGAGCGCGCCGCTGATCAAATCGCCGTAGCGCGACAGAAACGGCGAATCGAGGCGGCGGATGCTCCGCAATGCGACGAGGGTGACGACGATCATCGTGAGAATGGTGCACACCGCAAAGCCGAGCGCGGCGGCCAGGACGGCGGCGTGCCCCTCCGTCGATGCCACGAACAGGATCGGCGCCAGCACGGCGCACGGGCTGATGCCGATCAGGACGACCAGGGCCCCCCCGCTCACCACCCGGCGGAACCAGCGCTCCAGAAGGTGGCCGTGAGCGTGGACGTGCGGCGGGGTCCGATCGGCCGCCGTCGCGTGCGCGTGGGCGCGGCCCTCCCGCTGATAGGCCCAGGCGCCGTAAGCGAGACCGAAGAGCAGCAGCAGCGCCCCGGTGATCGATTCCAGCGGCCTGCCGGCCCGCGCGGCCAGCTCGCGCGCCGACGGCGCCCCCAGGGCGATCGCCGCGACCGCGAGCAGGATCGACAGCGTCACATGAAGCAGGCCCGCCGACCCGGTCAGGATCACCGTTCGCCGTGAACTCCAGCGCTGGGCCCGCGCCATGACCACGAAGGGCAGCCAGTGGTCGGGGATCATGGCGTGCAGGGTGGCGGTTCCGCAGGCGGAGAGGAACAGCAGGACGGCCGTGCTCGTCACGACATCCTCCGGCGAATGGCCAGCCGGGGCCCCTTCGCGTCAGCGGGCGCGGATTATATCGCAGCCGCCGATCGCCCCCGGACTGGCTGCCGGCGGAGCCCGGCGCGTTCGCCGCTTTCGGGCCGGCCGGACCGCTGCGCACCAGCAGCACGCATACGCCGCAAACCGTTGATGGGCTTGACTTCTATTGGAATGGCGGTAGATTCCACCGTGCCCCGAATCCACCCTCCCCACCGGCAGCCGCGAGGTCGCGGACTGCTCCGCCCGTGGCCCGCGGCGGGGCTCCTCTGGCTCTGCGGAACCCTTGGCACCGTCGCGGCGGCGGATTTCCCGACCGGGCAACCGGCGGCGCCAGCCCTCGTCCCGCAGGCCGCGCCGGTGCGTCCCTGCCCGTCGGTCGCCCCGCCGGCCCTCGCGCTGCGCCACGGCTTCCGCCTGGGCGATGGCGCCGGGACCGCGGCCGGATTCTCCATTCAAGTCGCGCTGAGCGCCGGAATCGCCGCGGCCATGACCTCCCCGCGCTTCGGGACGAGCCTGTCGGACGACTTGATCGGGTCCATGGAGCGTGAGGCGCTCCGTTACCGGCGGCAGAGCGCCTTGCCGTCGTACGATGCCGACGAGGACGCGGACACGTTTCTCGCGGCCGAACGCTCCCGGCAGGCCGGCAGGATTCTTACCCGGTCATTCAAGCGGACGGCGCGGCAGCACCTCGAGCGGGCGCTGCGCTCTTCCGACGCGCTCGGGAGTCTGCTCGATCGCTCCTGGGATTTCGGCGGACGCGGCGATTCGGCATCGGCGGGCACCGGCCGGGGGCGGGACGACCCGGGCGCGCCGGGTCGCGAGGCAGGTCGGACTCCGCGTGGCGCCTCCGGGTCGAGCCTGCGCCTCCGCCTGGACGCCCACCCGCGCCTGGTCCTGGACACGCGCTTCCTCGGGGGGCGGGGACGGATCGAGCTGCCGCTGCGCGACGAGCCGGTGCGCCTGTCGTTCGAGCGCTCCATCGGGGCGCGCGGCCGCGCCATCCTCTCGGCCGGGTTGCAGCCGGGCGGTCCCGACACGACGAGCCTGACCTTCTCCTTCGGCTTCTGAGACGCGGTCAGGCCCGGAACTCAGTCCTCCAGGCGCGCTCTCAGCGCCTCGAGGAGCGCCTTCGCCTTGTCGAGAGTCTCACGGTATTCAGCCTCCGGATCCGAGTCCGCCACGATGCCGCCGCCGACCCGCAGGTGGGCCCGGCCCGCGACCAGGACGAGCGTGCGGATGACGATATTGAAATCGATCCGCCCGTCCAGCGACAGGTAGCCGATGCTGCCGGAATAGACGCCCCGTTCCTCCGCCTCCAGCTCGTCGATGATTTGCATCGCCCGAACCTTGGGGGCGCCGGTCATCGAGCCGCCGGGGAACAGGGCGCGCAGCGCGTCGACGCGATCGCGGTCGCGCCGCAGGTCGCCCGCCACGGTGGACACCAGGTGATGCACGGTCGCAAAGGTCTCGAGGGCGCACAACTTCTCGACGACCACGCTGCCGGCGGCGCAGACCCGACCCAGATCGTTGCGCACCAGATCGGCGATCATGACGTTCTCCGCCCGATCCTTGGCGCTACCGCGCAGCTCGGCGGCCAGCCGGGCGTCCTCCGCCGCATCGCGGCCACGGGGACGGGTCCCCTTGATCGGCCCGCTCACGACCCGGCGCCCGTCGACCGACAGGAAGCGTTCCGGCGAGGCCGACACGATACGCAGCGGCGAAGCGTCGAGGTACGCCGCGAACGGCGCAGGGTTGTGGCGGGCCAATGCCGCGAACAGGCCGATCGGGTCGTCCTCGAACGGGACCTCGATCCGGTGCGACAGGTTGACCTGATAGATGTCCCCCGCGGCGATGTATCCGAGGGCGCGCTCGACGCGCGCCAGGTAGTCGCCGCGCGGCACCGCTGCGCGCGCCGCCAGGAGGGCGGTCTCCTGAAGTTCCGGGCGGCGCCACCCCGGGGCAGGCTGTCCGTGGGCCGCGATGCCCTCCGCCCGGACATCGGACGCCCCTCCGGCGACCCGATCCAGGAGCTCGCGCAGGCGGCGCAGCCGGGTCGACGCAAGATCGCGGCGCCGCCCTTCGTCGGCCGCGCCGAGCCCGGCGGATACGAGACGGATTCGGCGCGCGCGGTGATCGAACACGGCGGCAGTGTCGTACAACCCGAACCAGGCATCCGGCTGCCGCAGCCCATCGGGCGGTCGCGGCCCGATGTCCTCCACCGCGTGGCGCAGGCCGTAGCCGAGGTAGCCGATGGCGCCGCCGGCGAACGGCAGACCCGGGACGGGGCGCACCGCGCCGTCGGGCGCCAGCGTGCGGAGGAACTCGAACGGGTCGGGGCAACGCACCGTTTCGGGGGCGGCGCCGGCCGCCTCGGCGCGCCGCAACGTCGCCTCACCATCGCGGATCGAAGCGACCAGGAGCGGGTCGGCCGACAGGATCGAGTAGCGCGCCTCCGGATGCTCGTCCTGCCCTGACAGCAGCAGCACCGGGTGGCGGGCGCCTCCCAGCGCCGCCAGTCCGCGGCATGGGTCGATCCACCCTGGCAACTCCTCGATCAGGGGCGTGGGGGGAGGAGTGACCGGGATGAGCGGCTCAGTCACCGAGACACTCCCGGCGCATCAGGGCCGCGAATCGCGCGGCCAGATCGAGGGTGATCGGGCCGGGGACGCCGGTTCCGACCGGTCTCCCATCGAAGCGCACCGCCGGCAGCACCTCCCAGGAGGTGTTGGTCAGGAACGCTTCGCTCGCGTCGCGCAGCCGATCGGTGCGCAGAGGCTCTTCGCGGGCCGGCAGCCCCATCGCCGGCGCGATCTCCAGCACGGCCCCGCGGGTCACCCCCGGCAGGCCCGCCCCCGGCGCAGGGGGCGTGAGCAGCGCGCCCCCTGCGACCAGGAACAGGTTGCTGACGGTGCCTTCGGTCAGGTGCCCGGACTCGTCCAGCAGGACCGCCTCGAACGCGCCGGCCGCCTGCGCCTCCCGCCGCGCCAGCACGGCGTGCAATCGGCTGGTCGTCTTGATCGAGGGATCGAGCGTCGCCGCCGGCAACTGGCGGCGCCGCGGGATCGCCACGGCCACGCCGCGCCGTCGCAGCTCCGGATCGATGCCGGCGAACGGCGCCGCGGCGATGACCACGGTCGGCGGCCCCGGGGCCGCGGCGTAGTCGCCCGGGAGACCCGGGCCGCGCGTGACGGTGACGCGGATGCGCGCGTCGCCGAGCCGGTTGGCGCGCAGCAACCCGGCAATCGCGTCCGGGATGCCGGCCAGAGCCGCCTCCGCCTCAAAGCCGACCAGCGCGGCGGCATGGCGCAGGCGGGCCTGGTGGCGGTCGAGGCGGAAAACCGTCCCGCCGAGCGACCGCATCGACTCGAACAGGCCGTCGCCAAACAGGAATCCGCGGTCGAAGACCGACAGCGCCGCCTCGTCCTCGGGCACGAGGCGGCCGTTGACGTGGACCAGCAGGGTCAAGTGGAGAGGCCGAGCCCCGCCCCGGAGCTCCCGGGCTGGCCCGCGGGCAGCGTCCCCGCCGCGTCGTCGCGCCGGGGCGCCGGGGCGCCGCCGGGCGGCGCCGTCTCGACGGGGTTGTAGAAGGAATCGCGCTCGACCGGCACGCGCCCGGCCTCCTCGATCATCTCGATCAGCCGGTTCCGGGCGATCATCTGCGGCGAGGTCGAGCCGGCGCGGTGGTAGATCTCCTCGGTGACGACGGTGCCGTCGAGGTCGTCGGCGCCGAAATGCAGCCCGGCCTGGGCGACGCGGGGCGTCATCATCACCCAGTAGGCCTTGATATGGGGGAAGTTGTCGAGCATCAGCCTGCCGACCGCCAGCATCCGCAGCTCCTCCGCCGCTGACGGCTTCGGCAGGTGCGACAGCCGGGTGTTTTCCGGATGGAAGGCCAGCGGGATGAACGCCATGAAGCCGCCCGTGTCGTCCTGCGCTTGGCGCAGCAGGAGCATATGATCGATGCGCTCCTCGATCGATTCGACGTGCCCGAACATCATAGTGGCGTTGCTGCGCAACCCGAGACGGTGCGCCGTCTTGGCGATGTCGATCCAGGCGCGGTGGTCGATCTTCCCCTTGAACAGGACCTGGTGCGCATGGTCGGTCAGGATCTCGGCGCCACCGCCGGGGATCGATCCGAGCCCGGCGGCCTTGAGCTCCGACAGGACGGCCGCGACCGGCATCTCGAACTGTTCGGCCATGGCGGCGATCTCGACCATGGTGAACGCCTTGACGTGCACCTCCGGCCGCACGCGCTTCATGGTGCGGATGATGTCGGTGTAATAGCTGAACGGGAGATCCGGGTTGATGCCGCCGACCATGTGGATCTCCCGGATCGGCTCCTCGATGTGCTCGTTCATCCGCCGCTCCACGTCGGCCGGCGACAGCGTGTAAGCGTCGGGCTGTTTCGCGGTGCGGTAAAAGGCGCAGAACTTGCAGCCGGCGATGCAGACGTTCGTGTGGTTGATGTGCTGGTTGACGATGAAGTAGGCGGCGTCGCCGTGCCTCGACTCGCGCACGTGGTTCGCCAGCGCCCCGACCGCCAGCAGGTCCGGGTGGCGGATCAACCGCAGCCCGTCGTCCCGGTCGAGCCGCGCCCCGGACA
>JAGYID010000077.1 GCA_018606725.1 Acidobacteriota bacterium | reverse complement strand
GACCTGGCCGTCCCGCGTGCCGCGCGGCAGGAGGTCTCCCCACGCCGCGTTCTCGAACCTCTCCGTCCCGCCCGCGAGCGCCGTCTCCACCGCCCGGGCCACATCGCCCGTGGCGCGCTCGGCCGAGGGGGCGGCGCATCCCGGCGCCGCCGCCAGGACGCAGGCGACCGCCAAACGACGGAACAGGACCGGTCGAGTGGGCAAGAGATTCAGAGGAAGAAAAGTGGTAGCGCTACGGGGATTCGAACCCCGGTCTGATGGCTGAGAACCATCCGTCCTAACCCCTAGACGATAGCGCCACGCTTCCGTCGGGCTGGTTCCGGGACAGGGATTCGAACCCCGATACCGTGGTCCAGAGCCACGTGTCCTACCATTGGACGATCCCGGAACGAGCCGGGATTCTAACGAACCGGCCGGAAAACTGTCAACGTCGGAGCTGGCCGCCCGGCGCGGCGCCCCGGCTCACTTCCGCAGAAACGCAATCAGCCGGTCGAGCCGGCGGAGCGCGCGGTCCCGGCCGATCAGGACCAGGATCACGAAGACCCCGGGGCTGACCGCCGTGCCGAGGAGCGCCACGCGCAGCGGGTGGATGAACGCCGCGGCCGCCTCGCCGCGCGCTTCCGCCAAAGCGCGCAGCACCTGCTCGGTCCCGGCCTCGGTGAAGTCGGCGGTGCCGGCCAAGGCATCGCGCAGCGCCGCCATCCGGGCGGCGATCGCCTCGGGCCCGCCGGCCTTCGGGCCTCCCGTCTTCGGGTCGCTTGTCTTCGCGCCACCAGACTGGGGGCTGCCGGCCAGGTGTTTCTCGACCGCCTCCGGCCGGTAATCGAACTCGTCCGACAGGAACGGTCGCAGGTCGCGCGGGAAATCGCCCAGCAGCTTGGCGCGCGCCTTCAGCGCCTCGATCACGCGAAGATACCAGTCGCGCCGGGCGCCCCCCTCGTCGAGATCGGGGCTGTGCAGCCCGGCGGCGACCAGATCGTCGCGGACCAGCGCGGCGATGCGCGCCGCCGGCAGGTCGTTGATGTACTGGCTGTTGAGCCACTCGAGCTTCTGCTCGTCGAACACCGCCCCCTTCTTGTTGACCGCCTCGAGGCTGAAGGCGTCGGTCAGCTCCTGCCGGGTCATCTTCTCGCGGCCGTCGCCGGGCGACCAGCCGAGCAGCGCCAGGAAGTTGAACAGCGCTTCGGGCAGGTACCCCTTGTCGCGGTACTCGGTGACCGACACCGCCCCGTGCCGCTTGGAGAGCCGCTTCTTGTCGGTGCCGAGGATCAGCGGCAGGTGCCCGAAGCGCGGCGGCTCGATGCCGGCGGCGCGGTACAGGAGGATCTGCTTCGGCGTGTTGCTGATGTGGTCGTCGCCGCGGATGACGTGGGTGACCCGCATGTCGATGTCGTCCGAGACCACCGACAGGTTGTAGGTCGGCGAGCCGTCGGAGCGCAGCAGGACGATGTCCTCGATGACCGCACCTTCAAAGGCAGTCGGGCCATGGACCAGGTCGTCCCAGGCGATCGTCCCCTCCGGCACCTCGAAGCGGACGGCCGCCGGCCCGGCGGCCAGCCGGCGCCGCACTTCTTCGGGCGGCAGGCGCAGACAGGTCCGGTCGTATTTCCAGGCGGTCCCCGCTTTCTCGGCCGCCTCCCGCTTGCGGTCGAGCTCCGCCGGGGCGCAGAAGCAGTGATACGCCTTCCCCGCTTCGAGAAGCCGGCGGGCCAGGGCGCGGTGGGCATCGAGGGAGCGCGATTGGAAGAACGGCCCCTCGTCCCAGGCGATCTGCAGCCATTCCAGCCCGTCGAGGATGGTCCTGACGCTCGCCTCAGTCGAACGGTTCTGGTCGGTGTCCTCAATTCTGAGGATTAGCGTGCCGCCCTGGCGGCGGGCGAACAGCCAGTTGAACAGCGCCGTCCTGGCGCCGCCGACGTGCAGGAAGCCGGTCGGGCTGGGGGCGAAGCGAACCCGGACCGGCGCGCTGGCGCTCAAGGGGCAGTCCGGGGAAGCGTGGAAGTGGTCATGGGAGGGCGATTTAAGCCGATCTCGGCCACCGCCCGCAAGGCGACGCCGAAGCGGGCGAGGCCGGATCGGGGTGGGGTTGGAGCCGGATTGGGCCTTGCGCACGAGGCCATTCGGCCGTATAACAGCCGCGAGCCGGCCCAGAGAACCTCATTCATCTGCTTCCGCTTCAGGCTCCCAGGGGCATCCGCCATGGCCCGAACGCCGCGCAGGACCTTTGTTCGCCCGGCACAGCCGATCGCCCTCATCGTCCTTGGCGTGGCGGGGCTCTGCCTCTGGATCACCGCCGGTCGGGCCGGCGCCGCGCCAATCAAGGACGGCATGCCAGGCACCATCCCGCACGCGCCGCCGTACATCAGCGGCTTCCCGATCCCCTTTTATCGGACCACGGACTATCGCACCCGGCAGGGGTCGGTCGCGGCCGCCGATATCGACCGGGACGGCTCGATCGAGCTGGTGGTTGCAGTGCCGACCGGCCTGGTCAGCGTGATCAGATCGGACGGCTCCCGCCCAGCCGGCTGGCCGCGCAACTTCGAGGCGTTCCCCCAGCCGGCCTATCCCGTCGGCGCCCCCGCCGTCGGCGACCTGGACGGCGACGGCCTGGCGGAGATCGTCGGCTGCATCACCGCCGGCCCTGCCCCGGCGCGCAGCTTCATGTACGCCTTCCGCGCCGACGGGCGGGACGAGACCGGCTGGCCGCTGGAGATCCGCGACGCCGGCGACGCCTCGACCGGCTGCTCCGAGGCGGCGACGGTGCTGGCCGATCTGAACGGCGACGGCCGGCGGGAGATCATCCGGGCGATGAGCGGCGGGGCGGTGATGGCATGGTATGGCGATGGCCGCAAGATGCCCGGCTGGCCGTACAGCATGGGGCCGGACGGCTTCGGCCGGACCCGCCCGATCAACCCCGACCCGACGGTCGCCGACCTCGACGGCGACGGTCGCGAGGAAGTCGTCCTGGTGGAGTCGGGAGCGACGGCCCGGCTGGCCGCCATCGAGGGATCCGGGCGCGCGGCCCGGGGATATCCGGTTCAGCTCGCCGAAGTGGTCGACCACCAATCGACGGCGGTGGGCGACCTCGATGGCGACGGCCGGCCGGAGCTCATCCAGGCGACGGTGCCGTTCGACGGCAGCCTCGACGGGACCGGTGGATTGGTGCCGGCGAGCCTGCACGTCATGCGGGTCGACGGCTCGGCGCTGCCGGGGTGGCCGATGACGCTGCAGACCGGGGCGCCGTGGGGGGCCCTGCTCACCGACCTCGACCGCGACGGCCGGCCGGAAATCCTCCAGCAGGATGGCGATCTGCTGTACGGGTTCGACCCGCTGGGAACCGTGCTGCCGGGATTCCCTTACCCGGTGCATCGGGACTTCGTGAAATCGCAGGGGCTGTATGCCTCGTGCTGGGTGGCGGGCGACGCCGACGGCGACAGCTGGCCCGACCTGGTGCAGGCGCGCAGCAATCTCTATAACGGCGGCAATACGCTGCGCCTCGTCGCCCTGCGCGCCGGCGGCCAGGCGCTGAAAGGTTTCCCGTTCGACGTCACCGGCTGGGCCGCCGCCTCGAACCCGGTTCTCGCCGACCTCACCGCCGACGGAGTCAACGACCTCGTCCTGCTGGTTGACGCCGGCACCGGTGGCGGCTTCAGCCTGGTCGCCTGGGATCTCGGCGCGCTCCTGCGCGGCAACAAGTAGCCGCGGCAGGGGGTCCTGCCGCTCGTCAGAACAAGCTTCCCTGATCGCCGGATCGCGGCGGCGGGCGAAACTGCGTCGTGTCGAGATGCGGCTCGCGCCCGTCCAGCCCCAACCGGCGGGTGGCGGTCCGGAAGCGGCGCTGCAGCAGCTCGGCATAGGGGCCGCTGCCGCGCATGCGGCTCCCGAACTCCGGATCGTTCATGCGGCCATCGCGCGTCTGCCGGATCAGGCTGAGGATGTGCGCCGCCCGCAGCGGCCGGTGCTCCCGCAGCCAGCCGGCGAACAGGTCCCGCAGCTCGTGCGGCAGGCGCAGCAGGATGGTCCCGGCCGCCACCGCGCCGGCGGCGGCCGCAGCCTCAAGAATATTTTCCAGCTCGGCGTCGTTCAGCCCCGGGATCATCGGCGACGCCAGCACTCCGGCCGGGACGCCCGCGTCGGTCAGGGCGCGGATCGTCTCCAGACGCCGCTGCGGGGCGGCGGCGCGCGGCTCCAGCCGCCGCGCCAGATCCCGATCGAGGGTGGTGATCGACACGAACACCGCCGCCAGGCGCCGCCGGGCCATCGGTGTCAGCAGATCGAGATCCCGCAGCACCAGCGCCGACTTGGTGACGATGGCGACCGGGTGGCGATGCTCGGCCAGGACCTCCAGGACGCCGCGCGTGATCCGGTGCTCGCGTTCGACCGGCTGATACGGATCGGTGTTGGCGCCGAGGGCGATGACTTCGCATCGGTAGCCGGGACGGCGCAGCTCGTCGCGCAGCAGGCGGGCGGCATCCGGCTTGGAGAAGATTTTGGTCTCGAAGTCGAGCCCGGGCGACAGGCCCAGATAGGAGTGCGTCGGCCGGGCGAAGCAATAGACGCAGCCGTGCTCGCACCCCTTGTACGGGTTGATCGAGCGGTCGAAGGGGATGTCGGGCGAGTCGTTGCGCGTCAGGATCGTGCGGGTGATCTCGGGGGTCACCGTCGTCGGCTCGGCGCGCGCCGGCTCCTCGTCGCGCGGCCAGCCGTCGTCGAACGGGTCGATCCGTCGGGTCTCGAAGCGGTTGGGTGGATTGCCGGGGGCGCCGCGGCCCCGGCGCGTGGGGTCCACGGCCATCGCCTCAGTCCGGGTCGCTGCCCCAGGGGCGGCTGACGATCTGCGAGCTGTCGAGCGTCATGTTCATCACAACGTGCGTCTTGCCGTTCCCCGGGTTGGCGGTCTCGGGTCGATCCGGCAGCGTCCGCAGCGGCGCCGAGATGTCCAGGGTCATGATCGTGGGCAGGTGGGTCGACACGAACAATCCCCGGCGCACGTCGAAGGTCATCGCACCGCTGCCGCCGCCGCTGATGGCGCAGGTGGTGTCGGGGACCGTGATCAGGGTCGCCGGGTCCATGGCATAGGTCACCGTGACGTCGAAGACGGCCAGGTCGCCGGTCACTTCCTTCAGGCGGTACGTCCGGGTCACCTTCAGCCGCACGTTCTCCAGACCGTTGATCTTCGGCGGCGGCTCGGGGAGCGGGACGATCCTCTCCTCGTCGAAACCGCCCCCGGGCGACACGTCGATGGCGCTCTTGATCACCGGGAAGGCGGACTCGACGAACGGCAGCGCGAGGTTCTTGAACTCCTCGTCGTCCCGGCCGGCGGTCTTGTGGATCTCCGTGATGTTGCCGAGCGGGTCGAGCGTCCCGTCCCAGATCCAGGTGCGCAGCTTCTGCTCCAACGGGTCGAACGGCACCCTGGTCCGGCCCTCCTCGGCGACCTCCAAGTTGAAGTGCGGCAACCGGCGGGTGAACGGCACCGAGCCGTTTTCGGCGGCGTCGAGAGTCTGGATGTTGAACTGGTACACCTCGAACTTGCTCTTCCCCTTCATCCGGCCGGTCCAGAAGGCGAACGAGTCGCGATAGGCCTCCGGGACTTCATAGGTGACGTCCTTGAAGTGCATCTCGTAGCGCGCGTTCACTTCGTATTTCGACAGCGGGTGCGCGCGCGGCGCGAAGCGGATGGTCGCCGGCGCCGCGGGCGTGGACTCCGCCTTCGGGCCGGTGGCGGGAGGCTTCGGCGCCGCGGCCACGGGATCGGCCCCGAAACTGGCGACGAAGCCGGCGGCGAACAGCGCGACGACCGCCGCGATCGCGAGGCGGCGCTGGCCAGCCGCGGCCGGCGTGGGGTCGAACGGGGCGGCGCTCACATCAAATATTTCCCGGAGTCGTCGCCCGAGCCGGACTCGCCGCTCCCCTCGTCGCCTTCCGGGCTCTCCTTCCAGTAGGCGTCGATGGCGCTGCGGATCTCGGCTTCCTCCGGGAGGCGCACGTTGTGGATCGCGGCGAGCAGCAGCATCGCCTGCCCGACCATCGGCACGTCGGACTTCAAATGCCTTCGCAGAGCCGGAATCAGCTCGCGGGCGCCGAACAGGCTGGCCCAGCGGGCCGCGTCGCCGGCGCCGGCCGCGTCGACGATCGCGTCGAAGTTCTCCAGGACCAGCCGCAGCGCCTCGGGCGTGCCGAGCTCCGACAGGATCACCAGCAGGCTGTGCAGCGAGTCCTCCTCGAGGTTGCCGGCCTCCAGGCGGGCGGCCACCGGCGCGATGACGGCGCTGCCCATCAGCGACAGGGCGTGCTCGGCGGACTCGTAAAGGTAGGAGTTGTCCTCGGACAGGAAGTCGATGATCTCGCTGATCGCTCCGGTCGAGCGCAGGATGCCGAGGGTCTCCAGCGCCATCACCTGCGGGAAGAACGGTCCGCGCATGGCGAGGATCGACAGACAGCGCTCCTCGACGGCGCGGCGAGCCGCCGAGCGCCGCGGGCTGTCCTCCGGGCCTGCCGCCTCGACGGCGCGCCCGATCGCCTCCGGCAGCGCGTCGATCAGATGGGCGCTCTCGATCTCCAGCATCGGCAGCAGCGCCGCCAGGTCGGTGCCGGCGCGGCGCACTTCCAGCTCGTCGTTGCGGTAGCGGGCCATCTTGATCACCGCCGCCAGCAGGAAGCCGATCACCCACTCCTGCAGGTGCGGGCCGAGCCCCTCGACGCCGCGCGCCACCTCGGGATCGGCCCAGAACGAGGCCACCTCGACGATGCGGTCGACCAGATCGTCGCCGGGGGCGCGGCTCACCGCCCGGGCGCGCGTCTGGACTTCGCCGGCGAGGGCCGCGGCGCTGGCCTCGTAGGCCCCTGCCTCGAGCGCCGCCGCGATCCGGGCGCAGGTCGTCTCGCCCAGCGCCGCGCGCAGCTCGGCGTCGTAGGCCGACTCGACCGCCTTGAGCGTCCGGTGGAAATCGATGCGGCCGCTCAGCGTCGTGCGGAAGCACCAGCCGCAGTCGTCGATCTGCAGATGATCCATCAGGACGCGGAATGCCTCGCCGGCGTCGCCACCGCCGGCGCCGGCGCTGCCGGCGCCGCGCCACTGCAGCGAGCGGACCCACGCCTGCAGCAGCGGCCGGTAGGCGCCCGGCCGGGCGATGTGCAGCGCCGAGCGCAGCATCGACGGCGAGCCGAACCAGTCGGCGCGCTTGTCGAGGAAAGCCCGCAGCGCGTCATGCGCCGGCTCGTCGGCGCGCTCCGCCAGCGCCCCCAGGATCCACGACCAGGATTCCTCGTTGAAGTCCCGGCGGTCGAAGGCGTCGCGCACCAGCTCGACCGACTCCTTGGCCCGCAGGCGGACCAGCGCCTCCAGCGCCCGCGCCGCCGACGGCCCGCGCAGCGTGCGCGCGCCGCGCGCCAAGTGCGCCGCGTGCTCGGGGTCGCCGTGCGTTCCGAGATGGACGGCGACGAGCTCCGGCGTCAGGTCGTGCTCGTCGAACAGGTACGGAGCGAGGAGCGGCGTCGCCTCGTCGTGATGGTGGCGGACCAGCCGGTCCGCCGCCCAGTAGCGGACTTCGGGATCCTCGTAACGAAGGAAGCGGGCGAGATCTTTGAGGGGCCAGAGGCGCTCGGTCATGGCTTCGATGAGTTCTCGTTGACGCGCAGCATTATAGCTTATCGCCCGAGGCGCCCACAGGACGCCGGCCGGCGGCCCGATCGCCGGCCGGCCTGTCGCCAGAGTCGCGGCGGCCGCCCGCGGGCGTTCGCGCTACAATGGCCGTCCGGCCGATGAGGCAGGGAAAAGGAGCCCACGATGGTGACCGAGCGCGAACCGCAAACGATCCCCGACGACCCCGAAAGAATCGTCAAGAAGGTCCAGGAGCGCTACGGCCGCATTGCCGAAGGAGTCGAGTCGGGCTGCTGCGGGCCCGGCGCCGGCACTTGCAGCCCGGCGCCCGGCGACGCGGCGCTGGCCGTCGGCTACAAGCCCCAGGAGCTGGCCGTCCTCCCGGAGGGCGCCAACCTCGGCCTCGGCTGTGGCGCGCCGATCGAAGCGCTCGAGCTCCAGGCCGGCGAGACGGCGCTCGACCTCGGCTCGGGGGCGGGCGTCGACGTCCTGCTGGCGGCGCGCCGGGTCGGGCCGACCGGACGGGTGATCGGCGTCGACATGACCCCCTCGATGCTCGACAAGGCGCGCGCCAACGCCGCGGCCGCCGGAGCGACGCAGGTCGAGTTCCGCGCCGGCCGCCTGGAGGCGCTGCCGGTCGAGGACGCCTCGGTCGACGCGGTGACCAGCAATTGCGTGATCAACCTGGTCCCCGACAAGGAGAAGGTGTTCCGCGAGATCGCCCGCGTGCTCCGACCCCGTGGCCGCGTCGTCATTTCCGACATCGTCCTGAACGGCAAGCTGCCCGAGGTCCTGGAGAAGGATCTGCTGGCCTACGTCGGCTGTGTCGCCGGCGCCGCCCTGCGCGAGACCTACTTCGGGCAGGTGCGCGCCGCCGGCTTCAGCAACATCGAGATCCTCAAGGACGTCGACTACCTTGCCGGCGCCGGCTACACGTTCAGCGACGACCTGCGCCAGCGGATGGCGCGCGCCGGCGTGCGCGACGAAGACATCGCCGGCCGGGTCCGCTCGATCACCTTCCGGGCCGTCAAGCCGGCGATCTGATCCGAAGTCAGGAGGCCTCCATGAACAACCGCCGCAACCGCTTGGCGCTTCTCATCACTCTGGTGCTGATATGGACAGCCGCGCTGCCGGCGATCGCCGCCAAGCAGCCGGCGAAAATCGAAGGTGTGCCGCGTTTCGGCAACGTCTTCATCATCGTTGGCGAGAACACCGAGATCACGCAGGTCAACGCGCAGAACACGCCCTACCTCGCCACCGAGCTGATGCCTCGCTCGGCATGGCTGACCCACTATTACGGGGTCACCCACTTCTCTCTCGCGAACTACATCGCCATGACCTCGGGCCAGTACACCGTCTGCCAGCAGGGTGACTACGGCCCTGGGGATTGTCACCAGGACATCGACAACCTGTTCAGCCAGCTCAATGCGGCCGGCATCTCATGGAAGAGCTGGATGGAGTCGATGCCTGAGCCCTGCGCCATCGAAGATGCGGGCGCGTCCAAGACGCTCAACGGCTACGACGTGAAGCACAACCCCGCCGTGTATTACGACAATATCGAGGGCATGTACGGCGTGTGGTCGGCGACGTCGACCTCGGATCTGTGCAGGGCGCGGGTGGTGCCCGCCGGCACGACCGGGCCCAACGACATGCGTCACTTCGACACCACGCTCGCTAAGGGGCGGGTGCCGCGGTTCAACCTGATCATCCCCAACGAGTGCGAGAACGGGCACGACACCTGCCCGCCCAACCCGCCGTCGGCGACCGGCCAGTTCGACGAGTTCCTGCGGCGCGAAGTGCCGAAAATCCTCGCATCGCCCGCCTTCGGCGCCGATGGTGTCCTGATCATCACCTACGACGAGGGCACGTCGACGGGCGGGGGCGGCGGCGCGAACGGCTCGACGCCGTGCAACGCCTGGGTCGACTGTCCCAACTTCTTCGACGGCGGGGGCAATGTGCCGTTCCTGGTGATCAGCAACCTGGCGAAGACAGGCGAGTTCAATACGTACGTGCGCGACCACTACAGCCTGTTGCGGACCCTCGAGAACGGCTTCGCGATCCGACAATACCTCGGGGAGGCCGCCTCGGCCCACCCGATCGCCGACATCTGGAAGTGACGATCGATCTACGCCGCCTTGCGCCACCAGTAACACACTGCGGCCACCCGGTCTGAAGCGGCGCGCAAGGTGGCCCGCCCGCCCCGGTCTTTGGCGTGCCCCGGGCACTGGAACCTACGGCAGCGTCACGTACCGGCCGAGGAACTCCCGGGCATTCACCGTATCCACACGAGTGTTGACGTTGATCGCCCGACAGACGCGGTCGCCGCTGCTCGTCAGGGACACGATCGTGTTCGTGTCACCGATGAACTGCGGTCCCCCGGAATCACCATAGCAGGCGCCGCCCTCGCCAGTCGCGTCTTCGTTGGCCAGGAGGTAAAGAAAGCCCTTGTCCAGCGCCGCGAAAGGCGAGAGCGCCTGGTTGCGCAGGCCGTCGAAGGACCAGTTCTCCAAGGGCGCCCGGAATGGCACGCCAATCCCGGCCGAAGCGATGCCGTAACCGACGCTGGTGAATTCCTGCCCCTTGAGGGCGCCATCCGCCTTGAGGACACCCAGAAGGTTTGCCGGGGGCAAATCAACAGGCGTGATCCCGGCCGTCGATCCCTCCGGCAGGATGATGATGCCGAGATCGTCGCCATGCGGGTTCGCTTCGCGGCGGGTCCAATCGTACCCTGTGGCCTCGATCAGGTCGGGCACCGGGTCGAAGATGCCGATGTTCGTGTTGAACGAGACGTAGAAAGGCGTGAACCCTGCGGCAACGACCGGCGCGACCTGGTGGGCGGCGACCAGGAAGACCGTGGGCGAAATCAGCGACCCGCAGCCGAACTGGTCGTCCCAGGCGATGATCTTGCCGTCCCGGTTGAGATCGACGAACAGGGACCCGACCGCCGGGTGGTCGTTGCCATCCGGCTGGCCGTTGCTGATCGCCATCCCCACCCCCGGGACGGCGACGAAAAGACACAGACTGAGCCACCAGATCCGCTTCATGACGGCACCTCCCGCGCGATTCGTACACCTCCGGGCTCGTCGAATCAATCACCCAAATGGTTCAATTCTCTGGTCCATTTGGTTCAAGGCTGGCGGACCTTCGGCCTGACTCTCCTGTTCCGAATGGTCGGCACGACTCGCCCCAGCGCGAGCTGATGCCCCGAAACGCCGGCAGCCGATTCAGGAATCGATGGTCTGAGGATCCGCGCCCCGTGTGCCCGGGCACGATAGGGAAGGCTGGCGGAGAGGGGGGGATTCGAACCCCCGACACCGGTTTTAGCCAGTGTAACTGCTTAGCAGGCAGCCCTGTTCGGCCACTCCAGCACCTCTCCGCGTCGGTGGGCCGCACGCCCGGGACGATTGACGGAACAGGGCTTCGCGGGCGTGTTCGTGATGTTATCACGGGAGCCGCGCCGGCACGCCGGCGGCCGACGCGCGCCGCCGGGCGCGCGCCGGGTCCGGATGACCGCGCTACAGGCGCAGTTCGACGACGGCGCGGCTGAGATCGCCGATGGTGTGCAGCTGCTCGCCCGCCGGGCCCTCGCAGACGAAGCTGAACTGGACCAACCGGCCGGTGGGATAGAGGGTGATCTCTCCCACGTCCGACGTGACGCACCCGAGCCTCCGGGCCACGGTGTCAATCGCATTTGCGAACCGCAGGCAGTCGCCGACGGTGCCGCCGTCGAAGGTGTTTCCGACCCCGAAACCGCTCGGCACCGAAGGAGGAGTCAACACGGGGAACCGGCCGCCGATCCCCGGCCCGGAAGTCGGGCCGGCGCAGCCGCCGGTAACGCCTCCGGTCGCCGAGACACTGATATTGTGTGACAACAGCACCGGGAGCTCCGGTCCGGGAACCTGGGGGTACGGGTAATAGGGGGACGGCCCGATCGAGCAGGAATAGCCCCCCGCGACCAGGATGAACGGCCCGCCCGGGCCGCCGTCCTGCCGCGAACCGCCGAAGATCGGCCCGCCTCCGGCGACCGCCCAGGCGATCCCCAGGGTGAACACCATCGCGATGATCGGGAATGGTCTGACGCTCTCACGGCTGGGTGAAGAGTCCATCGAACACCTCCCTGTCTTGGCGCGGGGCCGACGCGGCCGCCGGGCCGTCGACCGAGTGTGACCAGAGGCAGGGGCACTGGTTCCCGAAGAACTGCCCCCCGCGGCGCTGGCGCGCGCCGATCGGGGGCGCTATCTTCCCGGCAATCGATACAGGGAGGGGGAACGATGGCCACCGCAACCCGCCCCACGCCGGGTTACATCGTGCGAATCGTCTATGCCGAGCCGGAGTTCCGGCGCCGCAATCCTCACGCGCCGCCGGAGTATGAGTTCGTCTATGCGGGCGTGCCGGCGAAGACGGAGCAGGAGGCGATCGACATGGTCTGCCAGCGCTTCTGGGAGACCGCGGCACAGAGCTGGGTCCGCTGGCGGAGACATCTGAAGTCGGTGTCAGTCGTCGGCTGGGCCGAGCGTCCTGACGAGGACGACGGAGTATGGTTTTGATCTGGGACTGAGCGCGATCCGAGGTTTTGAACCGCGGCTCTATATAATGACGGCCGAACCTTAAAGAGGTGCAACGTGCGCCCGCACGCCGCAGCGGCGATCGCTATCCTGCTCCTGCTCCACCCGGGTCGAGGCACGACCCTGGCGGCTGCTCCGGCCGAGGCGGCGCCCGTCCAGCCGAACGCCGTGGGCGGGACCGGCCGGTACGAGCCCGGGCGAAGGCTTACTGTCGGCTCGGCGCAGGCGGTCCCCGGCCGCAAAGTCCGCGGGGGGATCAAGGTCGGCGAGACGTCCACCGGGGGCCCGCGGACGGTGCCGGTCAGCATTGTCGCCGGGCGCAGGCCCGGTCCGGTCGTCTGGATCAACGCCTGCGCGCACGGCGACGAGTACGGCGGTGCGCGGGCCCTGCAGCAGGTGGTGGCGGGGCTCGATCCCGGGACGATGTCGGGCGCCGTCGTCGCCGCGATGATCTCCAATCCCGCCGCGTTCGAGGCCCTGCAGCGCAGCAACCCGAACCTCGACGACCAGCTGGATACCGGCGACGCCTGGCCCGGGCAGCCGCGCTTCGCCACCGAGCGGATGGCGGCGGCGCTCCACGATGCGGTGACCCGCTCGTCGGCGTTCTTCGTCGACCTGCACACCGGCGGCGATCGCTTCCGCCAGCACCCGTTCGTCCTCTACACCGTCACCGGCACGGTGCCGCCGGAGCGGGTCGACGCGCTGGCGCGCGGCTTCGGCCTGCCGACGTTGTGGCGCGACACCGTGAAGGTGTTCCCGAGCGACGCGGTCGCGGTCCTCGGCGCGGCCGGAATCCCGGCGTTTCTCCTCGAGGTCGGCGGCGGCCAGCCGCTCGACCCGGCCGACATCAAGCTGCAGTCGGAGGCCGTCCGCAACTTCCTGCGCGCCGCCGGCGTGCTGGCCGGAGCGCCCCCACGCCCGGCGCGCACGGCCGTCGTCAGCGGCCTCGAGGTCATCACCAACGCGCGCGGCGGATTCTGGGACGCCGCCGTCAAGCCCGGCGATCAGGTCAAGGAAGGGAGCGCCCTCGGCACCATCACCGACGCCTATGGGGAGGTCGTCGAGACGCTGCGCGCCCCCGCCGGTGCCGGCATCGTGCTGGGGGTGTCGACCTACCCGGCCGCACCCACCGGTGGGTGGCTGGTCGAGGTCGGGACCGGCCTGACCGAGACCGAGCCCTGATCGCCGCGGTCGCGGAGACCGGCTCCTGGCCCGTATCCTGAAACGACGCCGTCCTCCGCTTGACCCGGGCGGCGGCGTGCGGCTAGGCTTTCCCCAATGCAGGACAAGATCCCGACACACACGACCGACTCGTCGCCGGACCGTGAAAGGCTGGCGTTCGGCGCGCTCGCCGAGACGCCGCTGGTGCGCATTGACGGCGTCTGGCTCAAGTGCGAGTACCTGAACCCGAGCGGCAGCGTCAAGGACCGCGTCGCGCATCACGTGCTCGAGAGCGGCATGCACGCCGGCAGGCTGAAGCGCGGCGACGAGGTCATCGAGCCGACCTCCGGCAACGCCGGCATCGCGCTCGCCTATTGGGCGAGGCGGCTCGGGCTTCAGGCTGTCGTGTTCATGCCGGAGAACATGACCGAGGAACGCAAAACGATGATACGGGGCCACGGCGCGCGGCTGGTGCTGACGCCCGAGAAGGACGGCGTCGTCGGTTCCATCCGCCAGGCGCGCGCCTACGCCGAGGCGCACCCGGGACGGATGTTGTTCGACCAGTTCGACGATGAGGCGGGGGTGCAGGCGCAGGCGCTGCTCGGCCGCGAGGCGCTGGCGCAGGGCAGGCGGGAGAACGCCCTGCCGTTCGACGCGGTGGTGGCCGGCATCGGCACCGGCGGCACCATCGTCGGCGCCGGCGGCGCCATCAAGGCGGAGCACCCGCGCACGCGGTTGATCGCCGTCGAGCCGGACGCCAGCCCGCTGGTCTGCAAGCAGTTGTTCTCGCGCTTCTGCCCGCCGCCTGCCGTGCCGCCCCTGCACGACTACCCGCTGGCGGTCTGCCACCTGCAGGAAGGGATCGGCGACGG
>JAGYID010000020.1 GCA_018606725.1 Acidobacteriota bacterium | reverse complement strand
AGCACGGCGGAGCGAGCGCCTTGTAGCCGAGCCCGCCGAGCGGAGCGTGCCCCGCGAGGCGCAGGCCGCCGCCCCATCGGCAGAGAGGGGTTCGTGCGCGTCGAGGCGCGGGGCTTCAGCGCTTGCGGGGCGGGACGTTCGCCTTGACCCAGTCAATAACCTGAAAGGTCGTGGTCCCCGGAGTGAACAGGACCTTGACGCCGGTCTGCTGCAGGGTCGGAATGTCCTCGTCGGGAATGATGCCGCCGCCGAACACCACGATGTCGGCGGCTCCCCGCTCGGCGAGCAGGCGGAGGATCTTGGGGAAAATGGTGTTGTGCGCGCCCGACAGGAGCGACAGGCCGATGCCATCAACGTCTTCCTGCACGGCGGTGGCCACCACCGCCTCGGGCGTCTGGTGCAGGCCGGTGTAGATCACCTCGAAGCCGGCGTCGCGCAGGGCACGGGCGATGATCTTGGCCCCCCGGTCGTGGCCGTCCAGCCCGACCTTGCCGATCAGCAGGCGGACGCGCGCCGTCGCCATCTCAGATCGCCTCGCGCGTTTCGCTGTAGGTGCCGAACACGGTGCGCATGGTTTCGCAGATCTCCCCGACCGAAGCGTACGCCCGGACCGCCTCGAGGATCGCCGGCATCAGGTTGTCGCGCGAGCCGGCGGTCTCCTCGAGCGCCGCCAGGGCGCGCGACCAGCGTCCGCGATCGCGCCCGGCCCGGGCGCGCGCCAGCCGCTCGCCCTGGGCGCGCTCCACCTCCGGCCCGATCCTCAGGAGGGGCAGTCGCTGCGTGTCCCCCTCGGTATAGCGGTTCACCCCGACGACGATCTTCTCCTTCCGGTCGACCTGGCGCTGGTAGACGTACGCCGCCTCGGCGATCTCGCGCTGGGGATAGCCGGCTTCGATCGCCTTGACGATGCCTCCCATGGCGTCGATCGTCCGGATGTAGTCCCACGCCGCCGCTTCGGTGCGGTCGGTCAGGGCCTCCACGAAATACGCGCCCCCCAGCGGGTCGATGGTGTTGGTGGCGCCGCTCTCCTCCGCCAGGATCTGCTGGGTGCGCAGCGCCGTGCGGGCGGCGTCCTCGCTCGGCAGCGCCAGCGTCTCATCGAGGGCATTGGTGTGCAGCGACTGGGTGCCCCCCAGGACGGCGGCGAGCGCCTGCACGGTGACGCGCACGATATTGTTATGCGGCTGCTGCGCCGTCAGCGAGCAGCCCGCCGTCTGGACGTGGGTGCGCAGCATCCACGAGCGCGGGTCGCGCGCCTTGAAGCGCTCGCGCATGATCGACGCCCACATCCGCCGCGCCGCCCGCAGCTTGGCGATCTCCTCGAAGAAGTCGTTGTGCGCGTTGAAGAAGAACGACAGGCGCGGCGCGAAGGCATCGACCTCCATGCCCGCCGCCGCGAACGCCTCGACGTAGCCGATGCCGTCCGCCAGCGTGAACGCCAGCTCCTGCACCGCCGTCGAGCCCGCTTCGCGGATGTGATAGCCGCTGATCGAGATGGTGTTCCATTTCGGCACGCGCGCCGTGCAGAACGCCACCATGTCGCCGATCAGGCGCAGGGAAGGCCGGGGGGGATAGATCCACTCTTTCTGGGCGATGTATTCCTTCAGGATGTCGTTCTGGATCGTCCCCTCGAGGCCGTCGAGGGCCACGCCCTGCTTTTCCGCCACGGCCAGGTACATCGCCAGCAGCACGCAGGCCGGCGCATTGATCGTCATTGAGGTCGACACGCGGTCGAGCGGGATGTCGCGGAACAGCAGCTCCATGTCGGCGAGCGTGTCGATAGCCACCCCTTCCCGCCCGACTTCCCCTTCCGCGAGCGGGTCGTCGGAGTCCCGCCCCATCAGCGTCGGCAGATCGAAGGCCACCGACAGCCCGGTCTGGCCGTGCTCGAGGAGGTACAGGAAGCGCCGGTTGGTGTCCTCGGCGTTGCCGAAGCCGGCGAACTGACGCATGGTCCACAGCCGACCCCGGTACATCGTCGGATGGATGCCGCGCGTGTAGGGCGGCTCGCCGGGGTAGCCCAGGCGTTCCCCCGAATCCTCGCGGAGGTCCTCGGCGGTGTACAGCCGCTCGATCGGCACGCTCGACACGGTGGTGAACGGATCGGCCCGCTCCGGCCGCTTCGCCAGCGCCGCGCGGAGAGTCGTCTCCTCCCAGTCGCGTCGGCCGCGCGGCCGAACCGCGGCGCCCCGCCCGTCGCGGGGCTTCATCCCTCCGCTCCCTTCAGGATCTCCTTGGCGATCACCAGCCGCTGGATCTCGGAGGTACCCTCGTAGATTTCGGTGATCCGGGCGTCGCGGAACAACCGCTCGACGGTGTAGTCGTTGATGTAACCGTAGCCGCCGTGGATCTGCATCGCCTCCTTCGCCGCCCGCATGCACGCCTCGCTGGCGTAGAGCTTCGCCATCGAAGTGTAGAGCGACACGCGGCCGCCGCGATCCTTCAACCAGGCGGCCCGCCAGGTCAGCAGCCTCGCCGCGTCGATCTCCGTCGCCATGTCGGCCAGTTTCCACTGGATCGCCTGGAAGGAGGCGATCGGCTGTCCGAAGGCCTGCCGGTCCCGGCTGTAGGCGATCGCTTCCTCGAGCGCCGCGCGGCCGATGCCGAGCGCCTGCGAGGCGATGCCGATGCGGCCGCCGTCGAGCGTCGCCATGGCGATCTTGAAGCCGTCTCCTTCCGCCCCCAGCAGGTTCGCGGCCGGCACTTCGGCGCCCTGCAATACCACTTCGACCGAACCGGAGGCGGTGATCCCCATCTTGCGCTCCGGCTTGCCGAGCCCCACCCCCGGGAAGCCGCGCTCGACCAGGAAGGCGCAGATCCCCTTGTGCTTGAGCGCCGGGTCGATGGTGGCATAGACGAGGAACGTGTGGGCCGCCTCGCCGCTGGTGACGAACACCTTGTTGCCGGTCAGAAGATACCGGTCACCCTTGCGCACCGCCCGGGTCTGCAACGCCGCCGCGTCGGACCCGCATCCGGCTTCGGTCAGACAATAGGCGCCGATCTTCTCGCCGCGCGCGTGCGGCACGAGATAGGTCTTCTTCTGCGCGTCGCTGCCGTAGCGCAGCAGCGGCATGCAGAACAGGGAGTTGTTGACCGACAGGATGACGCCGGTGGTGGCGCAGGCGCGCGAGATTTCCTCGATGGCGATCGAGTAGGACACCCCATCGAGCCCCGCGCCGCCGTGCTCCTCCGGCACCATCATGCCGGTGAGATTCATCTCGGCGCAGCGCCGCCAGTTGTCGACGGGGAACTCGCGGGTGCGGTCGATCTCCGCGGCGCGCGGCCTGATGACCTCCTCGGCGAAGGCCCGCACGCTGTCGCGGATCAGCTCGTGGTCACGGCTCAGAGTCAGGTCGAAGGCCACGCTCAGGCCTCCGGCTCGATGAGACCAAAACGGCCGTCGTCACGGCGGAACACCACCGAGACCTGCTGCGACGAGGCGTTGCGGAACAGCAGGAAGGAACCGCGCGTCGTCTCCATCTCCTGGATCGCCTCGTCGATCGACATCGGCTTGAGGGGCACGCGGTTCATCGCCACGATCCGCCGGGCGTTGTCCTCCCCGGAGCCCGAGCCGTCCGGCCCGGCGAGCATCCGGCCCGGGCCGCGCCGCGATGAAGAGCGCCGCGCGCCGCGCTTGCGGCTGGAGGCGATCTTCTCGTGCAGCCGCCGCGCCTGCGCCAGCACCCGATCGGCGGCCAGGCCGGCGGAGGTGAGGAAGTCCCCGCCGTTGGCCTTGGCGGTCATGCTTCCGATGCGCGCCTTGACGATGATCTCCGCCAGGTGGCGGTGCTTCTCGAGGCTCAGGATGACGTGCGCGTCCGGATCCTCGTGGAGGATGCGTTCGAGCTTGGCGAGCTTCTGCTCGACGAATCCCTTCAGGTCGTCCGTCAGGTGGGCCTTCCGTCCGGTGAACAGGATGTTCATATTTCGGTGCCCTCCGCTCCGCGCCGGCGGGGGGCGCGGGCGCTGCGAACTCTCAGCGGAATCCCTGCCGACGCTCGTTCGAGGAGGGGATGCGTAGCTCCTCGCGGTACTTGGCGACCGTGCGCCGGGCGATCCGCAGGCCCTCGTCGCTCAGGATCTTCACGATGGCGGCGTCGGACAGGGGGCGCTTCGCGTCCTCCTCTCCGACGACCTTCTTGATCCTCTCCTTGACGGCAAGCGACGAGACGTCCTCGCCCTGGGTGGAGCTGATGCTGGAATGGAAGAAGAACTTCATCTCGTAAAGACCGCGTGGGGTGTGCATGTACTTGTGGTTGACCACGCGGCTGACGGTCGATTCGTGCATGCCGATGTCGTCCGCCACGTCCTTGAGGATCAGCGGCCGCAGGTGCTCGTAACCGAAATCGAGGAACCCCTGCTGGTGCTTGACGATGCTCTTGGCGACCTTGTAGATGGTCCGCTGCCGCTCCTCCAGGCTCTTGATCAGCCGGAAGGCGGAGCGGAACTTCTCCCGCACGTACTCGCGCGTCTCCCGCGACACGTCGGTGTTGCCGCGGTCGATCATGCGGCGGTAGAAGGGGCTGATGCGCAGGCGCGGCAGTCCCTCCTCGTTCAGCACGATGGTGTATCCCTTGTCCACTTTGAGCACGTAGACGTCCGGGATGACGTAGTTGTTGCTGCCGGCGTTGTACTTCTTGCCCGGTTTCGGGTCGAGGTGCCGGATGGTGTCGACGTAGTGCATCACCTCGTCGAGGCTGCAAACGAGCGCCTGGGCCAGGTCGCGAAACTTGCGGCCCTGCAGCAGGTCCATGTGATCCTTGATGATGCTCTCGGCCGGCGATCCCTCCATATCATGGAAGGCCAGCTGGATCATCAGGCATTCCTTCAGGTCCCGCGCCCCGACGCCGGTCGGGTCGAACTCCTGCACCAGGTGCAGGGCGCGTTCGACCTCCTCCGCCTCGTACGGGCCCATGGCGGCGATCTCCTCGAGAGAGGCCTGCAGGTAGCCGTCGTCATCCAGGTTGCCGACGATGGCGCGGCCGATCTCCTTCTGTCGGGCCGGCGCGATCGTCATGTCGAGCTGCCATAGAAGATGATCAGCGAGGCTCTGCGGCCGGGTGAGGGTGTTCTCCAGGGGCGGAGTCTCGATCTCCTCCGCCGGAGCCTGCGGCTGATAGCTCAAATCCATGTAGTCCTGAAAATAGGCCTCGTAGTCGATCTCGTCGAACGAGTCGGGCTCCTTCTCCTCCGCGGGAGCCGCCTCGGTCTCCGGCGCTTCGGGCGCCTCGGGCGCGGGGCCCTCCTCGCCGTCGGCCTTCTCGTTTTCGGTGTTCCCCTCCGGCTGCTCCTCCAGGAGCGGGTTCTCGGTCAGCTCCTGGGTGACCTCCTCCTGCAGCTCGAGCTTGGTCATCTGCAGCAGCTTGATGGCCTGCTGCAGCGACGGCGTCATGATCAGCCGCTGGGACAGCCGGAGATTGAGTTTCTGCTCGAGCGCCATCGATTCTCCGAGGTTCGCGCCACGCCGCCGCCCTCAATCGGCGGGGTAGGCGCCTCCGGGCGGGACCGCCGCCGCTTCGTGGCTCACCAGGCGGAAGTTCGCCCCCAGATAGATCTCCCGCACTTGAGGATCGGCCGCCAGCTGGTCCGGGGTGCCCTTCCGGAAGATCTGACCCTCGGCGATGATGTACGCCCGGTCGGTGATCCGGAGGGTCTCCTGGACGTTGTGATCCGTCATCAAGATACCGATTCCCTTCGCCTTCAATTGATAGATGATTTTCTGGATATCCGCAACCGCAATCGGATCGATCCCCGAAAACGGCTCATCCAGCAGCATGAATGAGGGCGAAATCACCAGCGCCCGGGCGATCTCGGCCCGGCGCCGTTCCCCGCCGGAGAGGTTGTAGGCGGGGCTGCCGGCCAGGTGGCTGATCTTGAGCTCATCGAGCACCGCCGCGGTGCGCTCACGGATCTCTCCGCGCGGCATGTCCAGCGTCTCGAGGATCGCCACCAGGTTCTCCTCCACCGTCAGCTTGCGGAAGATCGATGCCTCCTGCGGCAGGTAGCTGATGCCGCTGCGGGCCCGGAGATACATGGGCAGCCGGGACACGTCGTGCCCGGCCAGCAGGATCCGCCCGGCGTCCGGCTGCACCAGCCCGACGACGCAATAGAAGGTGGTCGTCTTGCCGGCACCGTTCGGACCGAGCAGTCCGACGACCTCGCCGCTCTGGATGTGAAGAGAGATGTCCCTGATGACGGTCCGGCCGCGGTACGCCTTGGTCAGCCCCTCAATGACGAGTTTTCGGGTCAACGGCCTTGACGTCCTTGCTGTCCGGCGTGAGGGTGATCCAAGTCCGGCCGCCCTGCGCGGATTCGGTGAGAATCCTATCACCCGCCAGATCGAAGGTCAACGCGCGGCCGCGCAGGGTGCGGCCTGTCGCGGTATCGACGACCTGCGCCAGTCCCTCCTCGTCGCGCATCACCAGAACGTCATCGACCGCGCGGTACTCCGCCTCCCGCGCGGTGCCGAAGCTCCCCGCCTGCTTGATCGCCACCGCGCCGCGCGCCTCCACCCTGTCGAGTTGTCGCTCACCCTGGCTGTCGCCGAGCCAGGCGTCCATCTGATCGGCGGTCAGGGTCACGTCGAGCCGGTTCATTCGCACGCCGCCGCGATAGCGGCCGACCCCCAGGGCGTCCTCGTAGACCATGCTGTCGGCCAGAAGGGTGGTGACCATCGGCCGGCTTGCGCCCGGAGCGCCGGCCACCGGCCGTTGCGTGAACCTTCCCATGACGCTGCCGCGCGCTTGCAGCTGGCGCGCCGCATCGTCGAGGACGATCTCCTCCGCCTGCAGGCTGTTCCCCTCCTGCCAGACGCGCGCCGCGCCGCGATAGATCGCCCGGCGGGTCGACTGCTCCGCGTGCAGCGCCGCGGCCTGGAAGGACACGGCCGCCCGACCGCCGAACCCGGGCGCCGCGCTCCCCTCCTTGTCCCCGGGGAGGCGCACCGTGCGGACATCGCCGCGCGCGTCCAAGACCTGGCTGTCCGGGTGCAGATCGATCTCCTGCGCCCCGATCCGATCCGATTGGCTGAGCACCACCGGCTCACCGCGCAGCTCGAGGACGTCGGCCGGTTTCAGATAGCGGGCGGTGCGACTGCGGGAGGTGTACGGGCCGGAGGTGAACCGACAGTTGCCCGAGGCATCGGCCTGCTCGATGGCGCCATCGCCGGAGAAGCCGGCGGTCAAGCTGTCGGACCGCAGCTCGCGGACCTCGGCCGGGGCGCCGGTCGGGGTCATGGTGGCCACCACGTCCCCGAAGGCGTGCAGGCTGGTCACCCTGCGTCGCTCCTCGTCGAGAAACAGCTTCAGGTAGTTGCCGCGCAGGATGTCCGGTCCGCGCGCCAGCCGCACGTCGTCGGTGAACACCACCGTGTTCGCCAGGAGCGAGGCCACCAGGTCGGCCGCCGTGATGATGACCTCGCCGCCGTCCGCGGTCGTGACGCGCAGCCGGACGCGATCGGGGATCTTGATCTGCCGCTCGGCGACCAGGTAGTTGAGCCCGCGCCCCTCGCCCGAGACCGCGCCGACGTTGAAGGTGATGTCGTCGGCGGTGAAGATCATGTCCCGGTCGCTGTCGTAGAACAGCGTGCCGGTGCGCAGCGACAGGCCATCCTCGGTCGTGATGGCGACGTCGCCGGCGATCTGGGCCCGCCGGCGGGCGGCATCGAACTGCCCCTCACGACCCGCGATGGTGATGGCCCCGCCCGATTCGTCGTGGACCGTGAGGTGGACCCTTTCGAGCAGCTTGCGGTCCCCGGCGAACCCGGTGACCGTGTCCGCGCGCAGCGTGAACGCCGGTCTGCCCTCGCGGCTGCCGTTGATCTCGAAGCTGTCGGACTTGTCCATGACCGGTCCCTGGGCACCGGAGGGGAGAGACGTCGGGGCCATGGTGATCTCGGTCTCGGGACGACCGCGCCGGCCATAGGTGACGATGAGCGCCACCGTGAAGCCGGCCAGCACGACCAGCACGACGACGCGCAGCGCCCGCACCGCATGCAGGGCCCGGAAATGAATCTTCGGAGATTCGTTGGTCACGTCGTCGAACTCCCCATGCGCCGACTTCGTCTCTCAGCGTCCCTTGTATGATGGCGGGCGCTTCTCCAGAAACGCCCTGGTCCCCTCGCGCATGTCCTCCGTCGAGCAGAGGATGCCGAACAGGGTCGCCTCCAGCCCTAGCCCCTCCGCCTGCGTCATCTGCAGCCCGGCGTGGACGGCCTGCAGCGCGTGCCGCAAAGCCAGCGGGCCGCGCCGTAACAGCATGGTCGCCAGCGCTTCGGCGGCCGGCAGCAGCTCGGACGGCGGCAGGATCCGGTTCACCAGCCCGATCCGATGCGCCTCGCGCGCGTCGATCGCCTCGCCCGTCAGAATCAGCTCGAGCGCCCGCCCGCGCCCCACCAACCGGCTCAGCCGCTGCGTGCCGCCGTACCCCGGGATGATACCCAGTGTCACCTCGGGCAGGCCCAGTCGGGCGTTCTCGGAGGCCAGGCGCAGCGTGCAGGCCAGCGCCAGCTCCAGGCCTCCTCCCAGCGCGAACCCGTTGATGGCGGCGATGCTCGGCTTGCCGAGCGTTTCCAGCCGGTCGAGGACCGCCTGCCCGAGCCGCGCGAAGGCCGCGCCCTCCACCGGCGTCTGTCGCGCCAGTTCGTTGATGTCCGCGCCCGCGACGAACGCCTTGTCGCCCGCCCCGGTGACGATCAGGACTCCGACCGCGCCGTCGTCGCGGGCCGAGGCGATCCGCTCATCCAGCTCCTGCATGGTCTTCCGGTCGAGGGCGTTGAGCTTCTCCGGCCGATGGACGGTCAACCGGGCGATGCCGTCCTTCGCTTCGTACAGAACCCGCTCGCCTGCGCTCATGGTGTCGCCCTCGTCGGCCGGTCAGCCTCGGGTCAAGGAGTCGTTCGGTGTCGGCGGCTCCGCCGAATAATCGTAGAAGCCCCTGCCGCTCTTGCGGCCATGGTAGCCGGCCAGGACCATCCGTTTCATCAGCGGCGGAGGGGCGAAGCGCGGCTCGCGAAACTCTTCGAACATGATGTTGGCGATGAAGTACGTCGTGTCGATGCCGACCAGGTCGAGCAGGGTGAACGGCCCCATGGGGTAGCCGCACCCGAGCTTCATCCCCTGGTCGATGTCGGCGATCGTTCCGACGCCCTCCTCGAGCGCGCGGATGGCGTCGAGGATGTAGGGAACCAGCAGCCGGTTGACGATGAAACCGGTCCGATCGACGGCCCGAACCGGCGTCTTCCCCAGGCTGCGGGCGAACGCCAGCACCGTCTCCTCGACCCCCGGCTCGGTGCGCACGGTCCGGACCACCTCCACCAGCTTCATGAGCGGCACCGGGTTGAAGAAGTGCAGCCCGACGAACTTCCCGGGCCGACTGGTCGCCCCCGCCATCTCGGTGATGCACAGCGACGAGGTATTGCTGGCGAGGATCGCGGCGGGGTTCAGGCGCGCTTCGAGGCGACCGAACGCCTCGCGCTTGGCCGCCAGGTTCTCGACGACCGCCTCGATCACCAGGTCGCACTCCGCCAGGTCGGCGTACTCGAGCGTGCCGCTCAGGCGCGCCTGGGTGTCGCGCGCGTCCTCCGGCTTGACCTTTCCCTTCGCCACGCCGCCGGCGAGAAAAGCTTCGATCCGCTTCAGTCCCGCATCGAGTGCCGGGCGCGACACTTCGAGGACGACGGTCGGGTGGCCGGACTGCGCGGCGACCTGGGCGATCCCCGACCCCATGAGACCGCAGCCGAGAACCCCGACCTTCTTGATCTGCTTCTGCATGCGCAGGCTCCTTCGTCCCGGTCGGGACGGGATCAGGCGGACGGGCGCTCCGTCTCCCGGTGTGCTTCGACGACGAGAGCGATCCCCTGACCGCCTCCGATACAGGCGCTCGCCACGCCGTAGCGCCCGCCGCGGCGACGCAGCTCGAGCAGCAGGGTCAGCGCCAGGCGCGTGCCGCTGGCACCGAGCGGATGTCCCAGGGCGATCGCGCCCCCGTTGACATTGACCCGGTCGCGGTCCAGCTTCAGCTCCGCCTCGACCGCCAGGTACTGGGCCGCGAACGCCTCGTTGATCTCGAACAGGTCGATCTCCTGGAGGGCCAGCCCGGCGCGCTGCAGCGCGCCGCGGATCGCCGGCACCGGTCCAATCCCCATGATGCGGGGCGGCACGCCCGCCGCGGCGTGCGCCACGACCCGGCCGAGCGGCCTGCCCGGCAGTCCCCCGGCGGCGCGGGCCGAGGCCACCACCACCGCGGCTGCACCGTCGACGATCCCCGAGGCGTTGCCGGCGGTCACGAACCCCTTGCCGCCGAACGCCGGTGGCAGGGCCGCGAGCCCCTCGAGCGAGGTATCCGGCCGCCGGTGGTTGTCCTCGCGCACCTCGAGCGGCCGACCTTTGTCGCGCACCGTGACCGGGACGATTTCTTCCTGGATGCGGCCGGCGCGATAGGCCGCCTCCGCCGCCCGCTGGCTGCGCAGGGCGTAGGCGTCGGCCTCGGCGCGCGTGATGCCGCGCTCGATCGCGAGATTCTCCGCGGTCTGCGCCATCGAGAAACCGCAGTGGGTATCAAGGAGACCGCTGAGGAGCGCGTCCTCCATCCGCACGTCACCCATGCGCACGCCGGACCGGAGGCCGCGCGCGACGTGGGGGGCCTGGGTCATGTTCTCCATGCCGCCCGCCAGCACCACGTCCGCTTCCCCGAGCGCGATCCACCCGGCCGCCGTGACGATCGACTGCAGGCCGGAGCCGCACAGCCGGTTGACGGTCAGCGCCGGCACGGTCTCCGGGCAGCCCGCCTTGAGGGCCGCATGACGCGCCCCATAGATGGCGTTGGCGCTTGTCTGCATGGCGTTGCCGAACACCGCATGGTCGACCCGCGCCGGGTCGCAGCCGGCCCGGCGCAACGCCTCGCGACCGGCGATCGCCCCGAGCTCGGTCTCCGGCAGATCGCGGAAGTGCGTGTTGTAAGCGGCCATCGGCGTGCGCGCTCCGGCGACGATGACCGCCGCGTCCGTTCCCCGGCTCATGCCTTCCTCCGATCCGGAATCGCGATCCTCCCGGGCCCCCGCCGGCGGTTCATCGTCCCCACGGCTCAGGCCCCCTCCCGGCGCGGGGTGACCCGCTCGGGCATCCGGTGGTGATCGGCGCGCTTGACGGCACTGCGGAAATCGGTGGCGCGAACCAGGACCAGGTGACACATCTCGTGCAGCCGCGACCGGACGCGGATGCCGATTCGATCCTCGAGCGTCGGCGTGCGACGATCGGGCGCCTCGTCGAGGTAATTCGTCGTCACCAGGGTTGCCTTGCGGTCGTTGTAGCGGGTCGTGACGATGTGGGCCAACGTTTCCTCGAGCCACGGGCTGAACTGACGGCCGCCGAGGTCGTCGAGCAGCACGACCTCGGTCGTCAGCACCGGCTGCAGCAGTTCGAGCTGCGTCAGGCCGGATTTCTGATCAAAGGTCGCTTGCAGCTGTCGCAGCAGGTCCTGCACATCGCAGAAGAGGCAGGGCACGGCCTTCACCGTCAGCAGTCGGCGCAGCGTCGCCACCGCCAGGTGCGTCTTGCCGACCCCGGGGGGACCCATGAACATCAATCCCCGGTCGCTGAGCGGATATTCCTCGGCGTACCGCACCGCCAGGGCCTTGGCATTGGCGAGGGCGAACGCGTGCTCGCCCCAGGCGTCGAAGTTGTCGAACTCGCAGTCGCGGTAGCGTTTCGGCACCCGGGCCGCATCGAGGATCCCGTCGATGCCGGCGGTCGCCTCGGGGGACGCGCGGCGGCAGGCGCACGGACGGGCGCGGCTGGCGCCGCGCGCATCGACGACGATGACGAATCCGGTGTCGCCGCAATGGGTGCAGGCCACCTCGTCGTTCATCGGGACCCCCGGTTCAATTCAGATAGCCCTGGAGCTGCTGGCACTTCTGGCTGCGATTGAGCTTCTCCAACGCCTGCGCCTCGATCTGCCGGATGCGCTCGCGCGACAACCCCATCATCTCACCAATTTCCTTCAGGGTCTTCGGCTCCCCTTCGTCGAGCCCGAAGCGCAGGCGCAGCACCTTCTGTTCCTTCGGATCGAGCTCGCCAAGGCAGGCGTACAGGTGATCCTTCAGGGACGAGCGCAGCAGCGCCGCATCAGCCGACGGGATGATGTCCTGCTCGAGCTTGTCCGACAAATGGAACTCGTGCTCCTCATCGATGACGGTCGACAAGGAGACGTTTTCGTCGGCCACTTGCAGCAGGTTGGTGACCTCTTGGACGGGGATGTCGAGCTTCTGGGCGATTTCGTCGGGCGTCGGATTGCGCTCGAGATCGAGCGTCAGTTGCGAGATCGTCTTGCCGATGCGGTACAGGAGGTTGGCCTGCTTCTGGGGCAGCCGGAACGCGCCGCTGTGATCGGACAGAGCGTGGATGATCGCCTGCCGCACCCACCAGACGGCGTAGGTGATGAATTTGACATTCTTCGAGGCCTTGAAGCGCTTGGCGGCTTCGATGAGGCCGATGTTCCCCTCATTGATCAGATCGAGAAAGGACAGCCCGCAGTTTCGATACTTCTTGGCGAAGCTGACCACGAAGCGCAGATTCGCCTCGACCAGCTTGCGGAGCGCCTCCTTGTCGCCCTTCTGGATGCGATCTCCGAGGATCTTCTCCTCCTCGGGGGTGATCCGCGGCAGCTTGGAGATCTCTTGGAGATACTTCTTCAGAGTCTCCGAGGATCCCGCCGCTCTCTTCGGAGCGCTCCGTTCCTCTTCCAAGCATCACCCCTTTTCGATTTTGATGATGCGACCCGGTGCCGCCACCTTCACGAGGGCTTGCGACGATTCCTCGTCGTGCGCCAGACGCCTCCGGCCGAGCTCGTCACGCAGGCCCTCGATGAAGCGATCCATTTGCTCCTGCATCGCCTCGAGGCGACGCCGCATGTTCATCACCACCTCGACGCCGGCCAGGTTGACCCCGAGGTCGCGCGTCAGGCTGAGGATGAATGACAGCGTCTCGAGGTCCTTATCCGAGTAGAGACGGGTGTTTCCCTCCGTGCGCGACGGCTTCAGGAATCCCTCGCGCTCGTAAAGCCGCAGGGTCTGCGGGTGGATTCCGTACTGCTTCGCCACCACGCTGATCACGAAGAAGCCCTTGTGCTTCCTGGGCATCGCCCTCGCTCCAGGTTGTCAGCGCGGCAGGTCGCGGCGCATGGCGTCCCCGGGCTGAAGCTCACCGAGCTCCCGGAGCAGGTGCCGCGCTCGTTCGTCGACGGTGCGGGGCGTGGTCACCTTGACCTCGACGTACTGGTCACCGCGTCCTCCACCGCGCAGGATCGCCGCCCCCTTCCCCCGCAGCCTGAACTTCTGGCCGCTCTCAGTTCCGGGCGGGATGCGGACGCTGGCCCGGCCATCGATCGTCGGCACATCGATGCGCGTGCCGAGCGCCGCTTCGGAGATCGAGATCGGCACGGCGCAGTGGATATTATCACCAATCCTCCGGAAGAACGGATGCGTCCTGACCTGCGTCACGATGAAGAGATCGCCAGACGGCCCGCCGTTGCGTCCGGCGCGTCCTTTGCCGGCGACGCGCACGCGCGATCCGTCATCCACGCCGGCGGGGATGTGCACGCGCACCGTCTCGCGCCGCTTGAGCACCCCCGTCCCCCGACACTCACCGCATCCTTCCGTGCCGAGCGTCCCCTCGCCACCGCAGGCGCGACAGGCCGAGGCGAAACGCAGCGCCCCGGAGAGGTGACTGACGCGCCCGGTACCGGCGCATGTCGGGCAGGGACGACGGGTTCTCGCCTGGACCTCCCCGCGGCCGCCGCAGCGCGGGCATGCCGTCTCGGCGTCGAGGTCGAGAGTCGTGGTCAGGCCGCGCAGGGCATCGAAGAATCCGATCGCGAGAGTGCGCGTGACATCCTCGCCCCGGCGCGGCGCGTTGCGGTCGCCGGTCTCGCCGCCCCGCGGCCGGAACAGCTCGGAGAACACGCTCGCGAAATCGCCGCCGCCGAGGTCGCCCAGGTCGACGCCGAACTCCGCATCGGGAGCGCCCCGATCAGGACGGCCGGCGCCGGCCGCCCGTGCGCCGCCGCCGTCGAGCTGCTGGTCGTGGGCGCGCCGCTTGTCGGCATCGCTCAGGGTCTCGTACGCCTGGGTCAACTGCTTGAAGCGCTCCTCGGCGCGCCGATCGCCGGGATTGAGGTCCGGGTGGTACTTTCGCGCCAGCTTGCGGTACGCCTTCTTGATGTCTGCCAGGCGCGCCTTGCGCGGAACGCCGAGGACCTCGTAGCAGTTTTGCATGGCGGTCAGACAATCGGCACATCGACCTCGGCGGTCCGCCCATCCCTCGACTTCGGCAGGACCAGCTCCAGCACTCCCAGCCGGAAGCGTGCCTGCAGCGACGAGGCATCGACCGGGGTCGGCAATTGAAACGTCCGCGAGAACGCACCGTGGGTCCGCTCGACCCGGAGCGGCGCCCCGCGTCGCAGCCCTTCGTCCGGAAGCCGCTTCCCTTCGACGGTCAGCAGGCGGCCCTCCACTTTGACAGCGATGTGCTCCCGCTTCACCCCCGGCAGCTCGGCTGTCAGGTGATACGCGTCGCGATCTTCACAAAGCTCGACGGCCGGATTCCATCCGGCGAAGCCCTCCGACTCCAAGCCGCCCTTGCGCAGGGCGCTCTCGAGCAGTCGGTTCATGCGCTCTTTCAACCCCAGGAGATCGCGAATCGGGTCCCAGGGCACGTCGCTCGCGTCGCGCCGCGCCGGGCGGGGCGGCCGACTCTTCATCGCTTCGACTCGTCGACATCGACGTACTCGGCGTCGATGACGTCTCCCTTTCCGCCGGTGCCGGTCCCCGTCTCGTCTCCCGGAGCGGTCGCTCCACCAGCGGCGCTGCCACCTTCCGCGGCGGCCGGACCGCGCGCGCCGGCCGTCTGGTACATCACCTCGGCGAGGTGATGCGAGGCTTTTTCGAGGTCCTTGACCGAACGTTCGATGTCCTCTCGCTTGTCGCCCGCCAGCGCCTTCCGCACCTCCTCGATGGCGGCGCGGATGTTCCGGTCGTCCTCGGGCGGGACCTTGTCCTTGTTCTCCTCGAGCAGCTTTTCGATCTGATACACCCGCGTGTCGGCGGTGTTGCGCAGATCGATCTCCTCCCGGCGCTTGCGGTCCTCGTCGGCGTGGGCCTGGCCTTCCTTGACCATCTTGTCGATGTCGTCCTTGGTCAGGGTGCCGGTGCCGCTGATGGTGATCTTCTGCTCCTTGGCGGTCGCCAGGTCCTTGGCCGAGACGTTCAGGATGCCGTTGGCGTCGATGTCGAACGTCACCTCGATCTGCGGCACTCCACGCGGCGCCGGCAAGATGCCGACCAGGTGAAATCGCCCGAGCGTCCGGCAATCGCGCGCCAGCTCGCGCTCGCCCTGCAGGACATGCACCTCGACGCTCGGCTGGCTGTCCGATGCGGTCGAAAAGATTTCGCTCTTGCGGGTCGGGATCGTCGTGTTCCTTTCAATCAACTTCGTCACGACCCCGCCGAGCGTCTCGATGCCCAGGGACAGCGGCGTGACATCGAGCAGCAGCAGGTCCTTGACCTCGCCGCCGAGCACGCCCGCCTGCACCGCCGCGCCGATGGCCACGACCTCGTCAGGGTTGACGCCCTTGTGGGGCTCCTTGCCGAAGAACTGCCGCACCAGCTCCTGGATCTTCGGAATCCGGGTGCTGCCGCCGACCAGGACCAATTCGTCGATGTCGGACGGCTTCATCCCGGCATCCTTGAGCGCCTGCTGCAGGGGTGGCAGCGACCGCTCGAACAGGTCGCCGGCGAGCCGCTCGAACTGCGAGCGGTTCAGCTTCAGGGTGAGGTGCTTGGGACCGCTCGCGTCGGCGGTGATGAACGGCAGGTTGATCTCCGTCTCGGTCACCGTCGACAGCTCGCACTTGGCCTTCTCGGCCGATTCCTTCAGCCGCTGCAGCGCCATGCGGTCCTTCGCCAGGTCGATCCCCTGGTCCTTCTTGAACTCGGCGATGATCCACTCGACGATGCGCTGGTCGATGTTGTCACCGCCGAGGTGCGTGTCGCCGTTGGTCGACTTGACTTCGACGACGCCCTCCCCGACTTCGAGGATGGAGATGTCGAACGTCCCTCCGCCGAAGTCGTACACGGCGATGATTTCGTCCTTCTTCTTGTCCAGACCGTATGCCAGCGCGGCCGCGGTCGGCTCATTGACGATCCTCTCGACCTCGAGCCCGGCAATGCGCCCGGCATCCTTGGTCGCCTGCCGCTGGGCGTCATTGAAATAGGCTGGCACGGTGATGACGGCCCGGGTGACCTTCTCGCCCAGATAGTCCTCCGCGGACTGCTTCATCTTCTGAAGAATGAACGCGGACACCTGCTCCGGACCATACTCCTTGCCACGGATCCGCACCCGCACGGCGCTCCCCGGGCCCGCCGTCACCCGGTACGGCACCATTTTCATTTCTTCGGTGACTTCTTCCATCCGGCGACCCATGAATCGCTTGATGGAGAAGACCGTGTTTTCGGGATTTGTGACGGCCTGCCGCTTGGCCACCTGGCCGACGAGGAGTTCATTCTTCTCGGAAAATGCCACCACGGACGGGGTCGTTCGCGATCCCTCGGCATTCGGGATGACGACCGGCTTGCCGCCCTCCATGATGGCGACGACTGAATTGGTCGTCCCCAAGTCAATGCCGATGATCTTGCTCATCTTCTGCCTCCATCAAAATGACTACTTCAGCTATTAGTCACGGCATAGTATAAGAATTGAGTGCATCATTGTCAATTATGATTTCTTGTCGAGTCGGTTAGATTAAAGTGTTATGGTGCAGCAACTTGAATGAAGTACCCGAGCAGTGGCGATCCCCACACTGTCATCAATCAGGGGAGGACGTTCGGCGCTGGACAGCTCGTATCCGCCCGGCACGACCCGGTAGCGGTACTCCGCGCCTTTCTCGTCCGTGATCGCCTCGGGCTTGAGCAGATGAGACGTGACGAGGTAACGCAGGCTCTCCGGGTACCCCCGATTCAGCAGGTAATACACCTGCAGCGCGAAATCGATTCGTTGCAATCGGCCGGCGCGCACGGAACGGCCCAGCGATTCGATGGTCGGGGTCCGGAACAGTGCGCCCGCCAGGATTCCTTGCCAGCTATGGTCGTCCGTGCCACGCATCCAGGAGCGGCTGCGCACCGTCAGCGCCGCCCCCAGCGCAGCGATCAGGACCACGTAACCGATCCCGACGAGGAGCGGTGATGCGCCGGAAACCGCCCTCCCGGGCAGGGCCGCCGCGGGAGCGGCCTTCGGCCCGGGCCCCTTCACCTCCTCGAGCAGATGGCGGCCGATCAAGTCGAAGAGAATCCGGCACGTATCGAATTCGCTCATCGTCGAGCGCTCGACGATCTCCTGAACAGACCGCCGGCCATCAACGAGGTTGAAGACCATCCCTTCCTGATCGTTGAGCGTCACCCCGGCGGCCGGACCTTCCTCCCCGGCGGGGCGCGCCTCCCGCCCCGCCCTGGCGATCTCCACATTGGCGCGCCGGAAGACCGTCGTGAAGGAGCGGATCGCCTTCTCGATCATCGGCCACTCGTCGAGGATGCGCGCTCCTTCCATCAGGATGCTCTCGGCCGACATCGGCACCACGTGCTCCTTGTCGTAGTCGACCCGCTCATCCTGGCTGAAGTGGTATTCGCCGTCACGCCACCGGAACAGGCGGTACACCATCTGGCTGATCTGGACCTGCAGCGCCTCTCGCAGCGCCACGGCGTCGATGAAGCGATTCTCGACGAGGATGTTTCCCATCCGCTTCAGGGTGTTCTTCTGGATACGCAGGGCCTCCTGCAGCTGCGTTTCGGTGATCCGTCCGGACTTGACCAGGACGGTGCCGATCCGATCCTCCAGACGCCGTTGCAGTGCATCGGCGGTCACGACGTTGCCCTCGACGAACGAGACCGTGACGACATCCTTTTCATTCTTCAGCGTCAGCACACCGGTCTTCTTCTGGATCCCGATGAGTTGAAAGATGTCCGCCAGGCTGAAATCCTTGAGCGTACCCTTGAGCGCCATCGGCTACCCTTCGGCCCGCTGGTGGCTCGAGAAATTGCCGACGGCCCAGACGGCGAGGCCGAGACAGAACAACCCGGCGATGGCCCCCGGACCGGCGGCCGTCGCCAGCCATTCCGGGGCGACCAGCAGCCGCCCGGAGAGTCCGACAGCCAGCCAGACGATCGACCAGGCGGCGAGCAGCGTTCCGCCGAGGAACACCCTGCCGCCGAGCACATGTCCGCCGCCAGGCAGGACCAGGCTCAGCAGGCGCTCGCCGATCCAGACCCCGCGCGCGTGGCGCTCCACCTCCCGGAGCTTGGCCTGCTTGATCGCCGGCGCCAGCCCGTCCTTCAGGATGAACAGGTGCATGCACTGCGAGCAGTGGTCCGGATGCTTCCCCGTCGCCTGGCAGCGACGGCAGAAGGGACGGCCGCAGCGCCGGCAGCGCCGCGTCCCGGCGGCGCGCGACCCCAGCCCGATCCCCGGCACGATGATCGCCGCGATCAGCCCCAACCCGCCGGCCAGCGTTCCCGGCACCGTCAGCACCTCCGGCCAGCGCCACGGCGGACCGCTGCGCAGTCCCTGGGTCACTGCCCGCTGCCAGATCTCCTTCGAGGAATAGACCGCGTCGACCGGGAGGCTGCGGGACTTCGCCTCGCGTCCTTCCCCCAGCAGCCGGGTGACCTCGGCGTCATCGATGGCGCGCGCCGCCCGCAGTTCCTCTTCGGCGGCTTCCAGGTGCAAGGCATCGTGATGCAGCAGCGCGGCGTTGAAATGCCCCAGGATTTGCTTCGGGTCGGCCTCACCGGCTCTGCTGTAAAAGTTGAACGCCTGCGCGTACTCCTGTCTCAAGGCGTGCAGGTTCCCCAGATTGACCATGGCGCGCGCATGTGCGGGGTCGATCTCGAGGACCCGGCGATACATGCTCATCGCGTCGTTGAAGCGTCCCGATTCCCGGTACACCTTCGCCAGCAGAAACGGGAACATCGTCTCCTGCGGGTGATCCCCCACGAGGCGCCGCAGCGCTTCTTCCTGGTGAAGGTCGTATCCGCCGCGCACGGATTGCATCAGGGCCTTCGCGGCCGGGTCGGCGGCGCTTCGGAAGCTCCAGTCGAGCACCCACCCGGTCGGGCCCGCCATCGCCGACAGCAGCAACGCGGCGGCGGCGATGGCGCGCTCGCCCCGGCGGAAATACGGGAAGAACATCGCTCCCCAGATCGCCGGCAGCCAGACGGCCGGCAGGAACAGCAGCAGCGGGATCATCATGGCGGCCACCGCGGCCAGCCGCGAGGACTCGTCCCCCAGCCGTCCGCGGGTCCGTTCCTTCAGATCATGAGCGAGCCCCGGTGCATTGCGCAGACACAGCAGCGCGACCGCCATCGACGCGCCGATCCAGAGGCCGAGATAGATCAACAGCAAGGCGTTCCCGAGATGCGCATAGACCGTTCCCGGGTCGCTCCACGACAGGCTCCACCCCTTCCACCAGGCGGAGAACGCGGACCGCGGGTCGCGCTCACCGCGCAGGAGCACCATCGCGAGCCCGAATTGTGGGCCGGGACCGGACGGGTCGAAGCGGGCCGCCAGTTCGAAATTGTCGCGCGCCCGGCGGTAGTCACCGTCGCGCAGGGCGGCGCGCGCGTCGGCTCCGAATGCGGCGGCGATTTCCGGCGCCGCCCGCAGACCCTCGCGCCGCATGAATTCGAGCGCCACCGCGATGGCCCGGCCCGATTCCGCCGCATCGCCCCGTCCGGCGAGCGCCCGCTGACGGAACCACAACTCCGCCAGAATCTCTCGCGCGTCCACTCCCTGCCCCGGAACCGGTATCTCCATGTCGGCGGGTGCCGGCACCGCGCCCGCGGGCTCCTCCCCGGGGTGAACCGTCTGCGGGTTCTGGATCAACGGGTGGCTCGGATCGAGGACGATGACCTCCGGCTCCTGGGCAGAGACGGAGCGGAGGGCCACGCACAGCAGCAGGACCGCGAGAGACGGCCGCAGGAACGGTCGTACCGTCATCACGCGAGGCACCGGACGGGCCGCTGTGGAGCCGGGACCTTCACGACGTCTTCGCGGCCTTGCTCTGCAGAGAAACGAACTTGGCGCGCAGATCGTAAAGCAGTGAATCCATCAGCTCCCTCTCCTCCACCGTCAGATTGCCGCGCGTCTTGATCTGCAGCGCGGACAGCAGATCGATCACCTGACGTGCGCCCTCCAGGTCGACTTCGGTCTGCCGGCTGAATGGGTTCGGGATCTCTCCGAGGTTCGCGGCGGCGGTGGTCGCCAGGTTCAGGACCAGGTTCTTGAAGTGGGCCGCCGCCACCTGCTCTTCGCGCGTCGGCGCAGCGCCGCGGACCGGCTCGGGACGGATCGGCGCAGCGACCGGCTCGCCCGGCGGCGCGGCGGGGGCCGGTGCGGCCTCCTCGCGCGGTTGATCGGGGTGTCGCAGCTGACCGTCCGGAGTGAACATGCGGCGGTCGACGACGCGCAGTTCCTCGTTCTTGGAATGCTTCGGGTCGGACACGGCTCTCCTGATCCTGGGTCTCGTGCGCTGCGGCGCGGATGGTAGCATCCCAAACAGCGGAACACAAGATGCGTGACGCCGCGCGGCTCGCCGTGGAGGCGGCCTGCACCGCGATGCGAGCCGTCGGCACCGGTGTTAGGATGGCGTCGTCGCGCGTCGCGATGCGGGTCCGTCCCGCCGCGGCGCCGGCGGATCGGGAGACGGAGCGATGGGAGAGATGGATCGATTGCGTCAGGTCATGGATCGGCTGCGCGGCCCAGACGGCTGCCCCTGGGATCGCGAGCAGACCCTCGAGACGCTGAAGACCTTCCTGCTCGAGGAAACCTATGAAGTCCTCGAGGCGATCTCCTCGGGGTCCGCCCCGGCCCACAAGGAAGAGCTGGGTGATCTCCTGTTCCAGATTGTCTTCCAGGCCCGGCTCGCGCAGGAGCGCGGTGACTTCACCCTCGATGACGTGATGCGCGACATCGGCGACAAGATCATCCGGCGACACCCGCACGTGTTCGGCGACGGCGCTCTCGAAACCGCCGACCAGGTGCTGGCGCAATGGGAGCAACTCAAGGCGGAGGAGCGGCGCGGGCGCGCCGATGGCTCGATGTTCGCCACCGTTCCGGCGCATCTGCCGGCGCTCTTGAAGGCATTGCGGATCTCCGCCAAGGCCGCACGGGTGGGGTTCGACTGGCCCGACTTGGCGGGATTGATGGCGAAGTACGACGAGGAGACGAGTGAGCTGCGCGACGCCCTCGACGGGGGCCGACGCGAGCGCATCGCCGAAGAGCTCGGCGATCTCCTGTTCGTCGTCGCCAACATCGCCCGCCATCTGGAGATCGATCCCGAGGACGCGCTGCAGGCCGCCAACCGCAAGTTCGTCACGCGCTTCCGTCATGTGGAGGAGCGGCTGGCGGGCGAGGGACTGCGGCCGGCGCCCGAGCACCGCCGGCGGATGGACGAGCTGTGGAACGAGGCGAAGCGGAAGCCGGGCGCTAGAAGAAGCGCGCCTGGCCGTACTTCCCCATCCGGCGGAATTTCTGGTAGCGGCACTCGACCCGCTCGGACGCGCTCACGCTCCTGATGTCCTCGAGGTGTGCCAGGAGACGCTCGTCGAGCAGGCTCGCCTGCCGCGCGTGATCGGTCTGGGCTCCGCCCGCGGGCTCCGGCACGATGTCGTCGATCACTTCGAGGTCCTTCAGATCGGGCGCCGTGATGCGCATCGCCCGGGCCGCCTCCTTCGCCTTCCCCTGATCGGACCACAGGATGGCGGCGCAACCCTCGGGACTGATGACCGAATAGACCGCGTGCTCGAGCATCAGCAGGCGATCGCCGACCGCGATGGCCAGGGCCCCGCCGCTGCCCCCCTCGCCGGTTACGGTCACGATGATCGGCACCGTGAGCGCCGCCATGGCGCGCAGGCTGTAGGCGATCGCCTCGGCCTGGCCGCGTTCCTCGGCGCCCTTCCCCGGGTAGGCCCCCGGTGTATCGACGAAGGTGAACAGGGGCCGTTGGAATTTTTCCGCCATTTCCATGACCCGCACCGCCTTGCGGTAGCCCTCGGGCCGCGGCATTCCGAAGTTGCGGCGGACCTTTTCCTTCGTGTCGCGTCCCTTCTGGTGACCGATGATCGCCACCGGCGTTCCCTTGTAGCTGGCGAACCCGGCGACGATCGCCGGATCATCTGCGTACTTGCGATCGCCGTGGATCTCGACGAATTCGGTGAACAGCAGCCCGATGTAGTCGAGGGTGTACGGCCGCTTCGGGTGGCGGGCGACCAGGGTGCGCTGCCAGGGCGTCAGGCGGGAGAAGATCTCCTGTCGCAGCGTCTCGAGCCGGCGTGCGAGTCGGGCGATCTCGCCGCTGCGATCCTCGCCACCGGGCACGCCGGTGAGCTCCTCGATCTTCTTCTCGAGATCGCGGAGCGGTCGTTCGAAGTCGTCGTCTTCGACCGCCATGGCCGCTAGTCAAGCACAGGGTTCGAAAGGGTGTCAAGCAATGCGCCGGATCGGATCGGCCGTCGCTGCGGCGGCAACGACGAGCCGCCCGATCGGGGGCGGCGCCGCGACCCTCAGGCGCGCGGGTGGTAGTCGCGATAGATCGTTCGCAGCCGCTCGCGGTTGATGTGCGTGTAGATCTGCGTCGTCGAAATATCGGCGTGACCCAGCATCATCTGCACCGATCGCAGGTCGGCGCCGCGTTCGAGCAGGTGGGTGGCGAACGAGTGGCGCAGCACGTGCGGACTGAGCTTGCCCTTGAGCCCGATGGCGCGACCATACTTCTTGAGGATCTTCCAGAACCCCTGCCGGGTCATCGAGCCGCCCCGGCTGTTGACGAACAGCGCCGGATGGCCGACCCGCTCCAGGAGGCGCGGCCGGGCGCGGTCGAGATAGTCCCGCAGGCGTTCCGCGGCCTTGCGGCCGAGGGGTACGATCCGCTCCTTGCTGCCCTTGCCGAGGCAGCGCAGGTAACCTGAATCGAGACTCAGGTCCCGCAGACGGAGCGATACCAGCTCGGAGACCCGCAACCCGGTCGCGTAGAGCAGTTCGAACATCGCGGCGTCGCGCGTCCCGAGCGGCTGCACCGCGTCGGGCGCCCCGAGCAGGCGATCGACTTCCTCCAGAGTCAGAAAGCGCGGCAGGGTTTTCCAGGTTCGCGGGGCGCGGATCCCGGCGGTGGGATCTTCGCCGACCACCTTCTCGAGCAACAGGTAGCGGTAGAACATCCGCACCGAGTTCAGGGCCCGGGCGATCGATTTGGGCGCCAGGCCTTCCCGCGACAGACGGCGCGCGAACTCCTGGATCTCCCCCTGACGCACCTGTCGCGCCTGTCGGCCCTTGGCGTCGAGATAACGGGCGAATTTCGCCAGGTCCCGCCCGTAGGCGAGCAGCGAGTTGCGCGCCAGGCCGCGCTCGACCGTCAGGTGATGAAGGAAATCGTCGATGAGGACGGTGGCCTTCATCGGGCGCGCGAATCGAGCCACAACGTCACCGGACCGTCGTTGATCAGCTCGACCTCCATGAAGGCCCGGAACCGGCCGGTGGCGATCGACAGCCCGCTCCGGCGCAGGCGCTCGACGAACTCCCCGACCATCGGCTCCGCTTCGGCCGGCGGCGCCGCCCGCTCGAACCCGGGACGGCGGCCGCGGCTCAAGTCACCCACCAGCGTGAACTGCGATACGACGAGGATCGCCGTGGCCACGTCGACGGCCGACAGGTTCATCTTCTTCGCGCTGTCCTCGAA
Source organism: Acidobacteriota bacterium (assembly GCA_018606725.1). Classification (GTDB taxonomy): domain Bacteria; phylum Acidobacteriota; class Polarisedimenticolia; order Gp22-AA2; family Gp22-AA2; genus JAGYID01. The sequence continues at coordinate 12,366 of JAGYID010000020.1, read as the reverse complement.
GATGCGCATGTTTAACACCTTGTCCGCGCACCAGTCAAGATCGGCGGCGACATCGCCTTTCTCCACCGCCACCAGCACCAGCAGACCGCGATCGATCCGGCCGATCGGCGCGCCCTCAACCCGCACTTCGGCACGCGACACCCGCTGGACGACGAGCTTCATCGCCGCCGCCCCAGCATCTCGCCGATCAGGCGCGCTTCCTGGCTGCGCAGCAGCATGGCGGAGCCGGTGTAGATCGCCACGCCACCGCCGATGAGGGCTCCGAGGGCGCCCACCTTGACGACGATTCCCGGCAGGGTGGTCACGTCGACGGCGCGCAGCGCGGCCAGCAGCGCCGCGGCCATGACGCCGCCGGACAGGATGGCCCTCGCGGTCGATCCCGCCAGACCGCGGTGCAGGTAGTCCCCGGCCCGGCGCTGCAGCAGCCACGCCAGCAGCACCGCATCTCCCAGCGCCGACATCGCCGTCGACAGGGCGATCCCGTCGTGGGCCATGAGCGGCCGCAGCGCGAAATTGAGACCGAGGTGGACGAAGAAAGTGAGCGCCCCGACGATCACCGGCGTGCGCGTGTCGCGGTGCGCATAGAAGGCCGTCGCCAGGACATTGACCGCCGCATACGGGAGCAGCCCGATGCTGTAGTACGCGAGGGCGCTGGCCGTCAGGGCCGTGTCAGCCGCCGTGAAACGACCGTGCTCGAACAACACATGAACGATCGGCACCCGCAACACGATGAGACCGACGGTCGCCGGCACGGTGACGAAGACGATCAGCCGGATCGCCGTCGACAGGGTCGCCGCCACGCGATCGCGATCCCGCTCGGCCGCAGCCCGCGACAGGGTGGGGAGCAGGACGGTGGCGAAGCTGATGGCGAAGACTCCCAGCGTCAGCTCGGTGACGCGGTTGGCGTAGTACAGGAACGAAACGCTGCCGGTCTGCAGGGAGGTGGCGAAATTCGAATCGACGACCAGATTGATCTGGGTGATGCCGACCCCGAACAGGCGGGGCAACATCAGGCGGCCGACCTCCCGCAGACCCGCCCAGTCGAATGGGCGCGGCATGGTGAGCGTGAAGCCCAGGCGGAACAGCATCGGCAGCTGCACGGCGAGCTGCAGGATGCCCCCGAGCAGGACGCCGATGGCGAAGGCATACGATGGATCGCGAAAGGTGCGCGACAGGGCCAGCGCGCAGCCGATGATGGTGAGATTCAGGAGGATGGGGGTGGAGGCCGGCAGGGCAAAATGGTCGAAGGCGTTCAGGATTCCGCCGATGAGGGCGCTCAGCGCGATGAACAGGATGTAGGGGAACATCAGCTTGTTGAGCCCGATGGTCAGCGCCAGCCGGTCGGGGGTCACGGTATAGCCCCAGGCCAGGAGCCGGACCAGGAGCGGCGACAGCGCGATGCCCAGGACGACCACCAAAGTCAGCGCCGCCGACAGGAACAGGAGGACCGATGAGGCGAACCGCCAGAGGGCGGCGCGGTCCTCGCCCTTCATGTAGCGCGCGAAGGTCGGGACGAATGCCGAGGTCGCCGCGCCCTCGGCCACCAGACGGCGCAGCATGTTCGGTATGCGGTAGGCGATGATGAAGGCGTCGGACGGACCGGCCGCGCCGAGGAGCACGGCTTGCAGCTGGTCGCGGAAATATCCGGCGATCCGGCTGAGGAACGTGACGGCGCTCATCGAGCCGGCCGCCCTGATGAGTCCGCGGTCCCTGTCCATCATTGGTTATCCCGCCGGTCCCGGAGCAACCCGGCGGGGCCGGCGTCCCCTCCTCCACGAGCGCCGGGATTCTACGCGGCGCCCGGTGGCCTTGCAACCCGCGGTTCCGGGCCTTGTGATACCCTACCGCCACGAACCGATCGGGTCTCAAGGGGGCAGAGTCACATGGCGAGCGTCAATAAAGTCATCCTCATCGGCAACCTCGGTCGCGATCCCGAGGTGCGCTACACCCAGGGCGGCGCTGCGGTCGCGAATTTCACGCTGGCCACCAACGAGGTCTGGACCGACAAGAGCGGCGCGCGACAGGAGCGCACGGAGTGGCACCGGATCGTCGTGTGGGGCAAGCAGGCGGAAATCGTCCGCGAGCACCTGACGAAGGGCAAGCAGGTCTATGTCGAGGGGTCGCTGCAGACCCGCCAGTGGGACGACAAGGAAGGCAACAAGCGATCGACGACGGAGATCAAGGCGCTGCGGGTGGTCATGCTCGGGCGCCCGGAATCGGCCGAGGGGCGCCCCGGGACGCCGTCCGGCGGGGCCCGCGAGATCGTCGCCGAGGAACCGCCTCCGCCGGAAGACGACATCCCGTTCTAGGAGCTTAGGAACCGGTCCGGCGCTTTCCCCGCGGCCGCGGCGGCGTCGCACGGAGCGGCCGCCGCGGCGCGGCGCTTCCTTTGCGCCGCTGCGCCACCATCCGGCCGCTCTTGGCCATGTTCACGAATCGGCGCATGAGGATCAGGACAGCTCGTCGACCTTGCGACGGGCCTCCGTCTGGTAGTCCGAATCAGGATAGTCGCTGACGATCTTCCGGTAGGCCTCCCGGGCCGCGTCCTTTTTCCCGAGGCTCTCCTGGCAGCGGGCGATCCCCATCAGCGCCTCCTCCTTCGGGAAGGCGGTCCTGGGGTCGTCGTACAGCGCCTGGAAGTGCACCAGCGCCTCGGCCGGGTTCTTCTCATCTTCCTTGATCTGCGCCAGCTTGTAGCGGGCCATCGCTCCGAGGAAAGTGTTCGGATACGACTTCAGGACCTGCTCGATGGTCCTGGTCGCGTCGTCCCGCTGCCCGAGTCCCTCGAGCGCCAGCGCCTTGTAGTAGAGCGCCGTCGGGACGGCCGCGCCCATGCCGGAGGCCGCCAGGACCCCGTCGGTCAGCTCGATGACCTTCCGGTCCCTCTCCTCCGCGCTGGCGAACGACTTCGAGCCCGGCTGGATCTGCTGCAGCGCTTCGGGCGAGCTGGCGACCGGGGCCCGGAAGGTCTGGATGATCTCCGCGACCGCCATTGACGCTCGCGCCTGTCGCGACGACAACCAGCTTCGCAGGCCGAAGCCCGCCGCGACCAGGAGACCCGCCGCCAGGACGAGCAGCACCACCCGCCGGACGTGATGCTCGAAATAGACCTCGGCGCGCTCGACCGCCGTGACCAGCCCGTCCCGCTTGATCTGGTGCCGTTCCTCTTTCTTCATCCCGGAATCCTCTCGTCACGCTCGCGCCGCACTGCGGGCCTGGGAAATGGTGGGCCTGAGAGGACTTGAACCTCCGGCCAACGGATTAGGAATCCGCTGCTCTATCCATCTGAGCTACAGGCCCACTCAAGCACATTCCATCGCGGACGCCGGTCACTGTAACCGCTTCAGCGGCCTGGGGTCAAGGCGACGGGCACCTGGCGCGCGGCGATTGACCTGTGCAACACTGCGCCGCTCAAAGCCCGGGTATGCGGAGGCACGATACGCCAATGACGAGACGCCAATGACCACACGCCGATGACCACGCGCCGCTCGATCCTCTCCAGTCTCCTGCTCACCGCCACCCTCGTCCTGTTGACTTCGGGATGCGCGCGCCCGTCGCCGACGACCCGGTCCGCCCCGCCCTCCCCGGCGCCGTCCGTCGGGGGCGCGGTCGCCTCCGCCGAGCCGGTGGCTTCGGGGATCGGCATCGACCTGTTGCACGCCGGGGGAAACGCGGCGGACGCCGCCGTCGCCGTGGCGCTGGCGCTGGCGGTGGTCCACCCCCAGGCCGGCAATCTCGGCGGCGGGGGGTTCGCGGTGGCCCGCGCCGGCGGCCGGCTCATGGCCCTCGATTTCCGGGAGACCGCCCCGGCCGCGGCGCGGCCGGACATGTTCCTCGACCCGCAGGGCAAACTGCGTCCAGATACGTCCTTCTACGGCGGCCTGGCGGCCGGCGTCCCTGGATCTCCCGCCGGCCTGTATGCCTTGCACCGGCGGCTGGGACGCCTGCCGTGGCAGCGGGTTGTCACCCCGGCCGAACGGCTGGCGCGGGACGGGTTCAGGGTGACCGCGCGACTGCACGACGCGATTGAGGAAGAAAAGGAACTCCTGGCCCGGTTCCCGGAGATCGCCGCCGTCTGGATGCCCGGCGGCCGCAGTCGGGACGAGGGCGAGACGGTCCGGCTGCCGGACCTCGCCGACACATTGCGGGCCTACGGTGACAGGGGTCCGGAGGCGATCACCGGCGGGCCGATCGCCGCGGCGATCGCCGGGGCGGCGCGTCAGTACGGAGGGGTGCTCACCACCGCCGACCTGGCCGCCTACGAGCCCGCCTGGAGGGAACCGCTTCGCTTCTCCGCGTTCGGCTGGCGGTTCGCCTCGATGCCGCTGCCTTCCTCCGGCGGCGTGATCGTGGCTCAGGGGATGGCGATGCTCGAGCGGCTGGGCTGGGACCGGCTGCCGCCAGGCTCGGCCGATCGCGCCCACCTGCTGGCCGAAGTCTGGCGGCGCTCCTACGCCGACCGCTACCTGCTCGGCGATCCGCGCACCACCGAGGCGACTCTCCACAGTCTGCTCGATCCGGCGTGGATCGCCACGCGGGTCGACGGGATCGATCGCCTGACGGCGAGCCTGTCGGCCGGCATCATGCCCTGGCCCGGACGCAACCGGACCATCCTCGTGGAGGGTGATCGCGAACCGGGCGCCACCACCCACCTGTCGGTCATCGACGGGGCGGGCGATCTGGTGGCGCTGACGACCACCCTCAACGGCTGGTTCGGCTGCGGCGTGCACGTCCCGGGCGCCGGCTTCGTGCTCAACAACGAGATGGATGACTTCGTCACCGCCCCGGGGCACCCCAACTATTTCGGTCTCATCCAGGGCGTCGCCAACGCGGTCGGCCCCGGGAAGAGAATGCTCTCCTCGATGTCGCCGGTCCTCGGCTGGCGCGGGACGGAGGCGATCGTCATCGGCTCGCCGGGCGGATCACGCATCCCGACCGCTACGATGCAGGTTCTCCTCGATCTGATCGTCGACGGGCAGGCAGCCGCGTCGGCCGTCGAGCGCCCGCGCATCCACCACCAATGGCTCCCCGACCAGATTCTCATGGAGAAGGACGCCCTGTCCCCCGAGGCGCGCGCCGAGCTCGTGCGCCGGGGTCACCTGGTCAAGGATGCGACCTGGAGGATCGGGGAGGTTGGCGTGGCGCGCATCCTGGCCGATGGCGGCCGCGAGGCGGCGGCCGATTCGCGCGGGCCGGGCGGCGCGGCGGTGGAGCCGGGGCATCCCTGACGGCGCGGCTCAGTACTCGATGAGGCTGACCACTTCGATACCGGCGAGCCGCGAGCGACCGTCGAGGAATTTCAGCTCGACCAGGAAGCCGGACCCGACCACCTGACCGCCCAACTTCTCGACCAGCCGGCGGGCGGCCGAGGCGGTGCCGCCCGTCGCCAGCAGGTCGTCGACGATGAGGACCTTCTCCCCCGCCTGCAGGGCGTCGACGTGGATCTCCAGGCGATCGGTGCCGTACTCCAGCGCGTACTCCTCGGAGGCGGTCTTGTACGGCAGCTTGCCCGGCTTGCGGACCGGCACGAACCCGGCCCCCAGGCTCAGCGCGATCGCCGGCGCGAAGATGTAGCCGCGCGACTCGATGCCGACGACCTTGCTGATCCCCCTGCCCTCGAAGTGGCGCGACAGGAGCGCCAGCGCCTCGCGCAACGCGGCGCGATCCCCGAGCAGCGGGGTGATGTCCTTGAAGACGATCCCCTTCTTCGGAAAGTCGGGGACGTCACGGATGAAGCGTCGCAGGTCGACAGGCATCGTACCTCCAGACGCGGGCGACGGGAGCGCCCGGACCCGCTCAATCCAGGATCTCGAATCCCCGCGTCGTTTCGTCGAGCGTGCACTCCTGGTTTTCGATGCCCAGGACCTGGGCGCCGCGCGGCCCCTGCCGCATGCGGCCGATGAATTCGGAAAGCGCCTCGGGCGGGCCGGCCGCCATCGCTTCGACCCGCCCGTCGTTGAGATTGCGCACCCAGCCGGTGATGCCGAGCTCACGCGCGGCGCGGATCGCGAAGTAGCGGAATCCGACACCCTGGACGATGCCGCGGATCAGGAGACGGGTGGCTTTCATCGGCGGAATCAATGGTCGGGGCGAGTGGATTTGAACCACCGACCCCCTGGTCCCGAACCAGGTGCGCTACCAGGCTGCGCTACGCCCCGACCGATCGTGACGCGCACCCCGCGCCCGGAACCCTGCGCTGCATCCCGTGCCCGCGGCGGTGAGCGTGGATTCTAACAGAAGAAGCGCCGGTTTCCGCAAGCGTCCCGGTGCCGTCGGCCTAGTTCACAGGCCGAACCCGAAGGCCCGTCTCAAAAGGAAATACTCGTTGTAGGGCCGGTCGTCGGAGAGCGCCGGCGCGCGCGGCGCCAGGGCGACGAGGTCACCGATCGGCACCTCCTGCGACAGGACCGCCCGGAACGGCTCCGCGGGGTCGACCCCGGGCCACCATTCGAGCAGGTCGGTGACGGCGCGGGCCGGCAGCCGGCGCGCCAGCTCGGTTGGTCCGATCGCTTCGAGGACCCGCTCGGTGGCGAGGAAATGAATCCCCCACCCCTCCACCGAACGGAACGCCCGGACGTGCGGGAACGACCCGGCGAGGGCCCGCGCCACCGATGCAAGGCTGGCCGGCTCCCCATCAGGGAACCATTGTTGAAGGACCCCCCCTTCCGCCAGCCGGCGGCGCAACAAGGCGTAGAAATCGCTCGAGTAGAGGAGGCTGGAACCGGCCGCCTCGATCGGCGGCGGCGGGTCGATGGTGATCGCGTCATAGAGGACCGGCTCGCGCTCCAGCAGGCGGCGACCGTCATCGATGACCACGCGCGCCAGCGGCGAGCGCAGCAGTTCGCTTGCGCCGGGATGGAAGTATCCGACCAGCGGGGGGATGCTCGGGACCAGCTCGACGGCGGTGGTCGGCACCTCCCACGACAGCGACGAGCGGAACGAGGTCCCCATCCCGAAGCAGACGACCAGGGCCCGTCGTGGCGGCTGCGGCAGGAAGGCGAATGGCAGATGGACCATCATCTTGGTGATCGGCGTCAGCGCCGTGATCCCGATTCCATTGACCAGCAGTCGTTTCTCCCCCTCGACCGTCGCGGCGATGACTGTCGCTTCGTAGTCCCGCCGGACCTCCCGGTGCGGGAACAGGGTGGCGAAATCGCGCGTCCCCCAGATCAGCGCGACCGAGGCGGCGAAAGCGCCGAATGCCGCCGCGCGCGAGGTGGCCGGGTCGGGCCCGGCCCGCCGCGTCGCCATGAGCCCGATGGCGAACAGCGGGGCCGACAGCAGCGCCAGCGCGCCCTTCTCTCCCGCCGAGGGCAGCAGCCAGAAGGAGGCGAACAGCGGCCCGATGATGCAGCCGGCGACATTGACGGCGTACGCGCCCCCGGCGGCACGGGCCTCGCCCCGCGACGCACGATCGATCAGCATCGGCGTCAGATAGCCGGTGGCGGCGCAGAACACGGCCAGGCCGGCGACCACCCGCAGCGCTCCCGTCAGCAGGCCATCCCAAAGCGGCAGTCGTGGATCGGCGGTCAGCAGCGGCAGCAGCCCGCCCGCGCCGAGGAGGAGCCAGGCCCACCGGCCGTCGGGCCGGCGTCCGCTGGCCGCGCCGCGGGCGACGGCCTGCCGATACAGGACCGATCCGAGGAACGTCGCCGCCAGGTAGATCGCCAGGATCGCCGCGAAGGCGTATACCAGTGTGCCGAGAAATGGCGTGAACAGCCGCACCCAGACGATCTCCATCGCCATGCTGATCAGTCCGGTGATGAACAGGAAGGAGAGGAGCGCCGCGGAGCCCCAGGCGCCGGACCACGGGTCGCGGACGGCATCCGCGCCGGGGTCGGCGACGGGCTCACCGGAGTCGTCCCCGCGCGCTTCAGTCACGCCTGCGGGCACGGTGAGACTCAGCAACCAGGCGGCGGCGCCGATCGCCAGATTCAGGGTCGCTGTCACCAGCAACGTGTTCCGGAACCCGCCGATTTCGATCAGGATGAACGCTGAGGCGATCGTCCCGGCCGCGGCGCCCAGGACATTGGCGGCGTAGAGATACGAGAAGCCCGGCGGTCTACGGCCGCCTGCCGACCGCCGCATCGCCGCCATCGCCAGCGGAAAGGTCGCTCCCATGCAGAGACAGGCAGGCAGCAGCGCCAGGCTCACCCAGCCGCCCGATGCGGCGTAATAGGCCGCCGAATTCCAGGCGGCGCTCTCCGTTCCCTCGATCAGGGCCCGCCCGGCGCGCAGCCAGGCGGGCACGCCGATCCCCAGCGCCGCGATCAGGATCTCCGCCAGGGCATAGAGCCGCAGCGCGGCGCGTGGCGAGCGTCCTCCGGCCGCAGCGGCCAGCCGCCCGCCGCCCCACGAGCCCAACGCCAGGCCTGCCATGAACGCCGACAGGACGATCGCAGTCAGCGGGGCGGTGATGCCGAACTGCGCCATCGCCAGGCGCAGCCAGACGATTTCGTAGACCAGCCCGCAGAAGCCGGACGCCAGGAAGAAGACGTAGAACCAGCCCCGGCTCATGCGAGCAGCGCGACAGCGTCGGGCGCAAGCAGCCGCCGGCGCCACTCACGCAGCCCCGGAATCTCGTGAGGCGCGTCGAGTCCGTTGGGCCCGGAATTAGCCAGCGCCTCGAGAGTCGATTGCGGGAACAGCACGCCCGGATCCAGACCGAGAATCGTCGCCTTGCCGCGCCGCCACTCGCGCAGCCGATCCAGGCGCGCCTGCGCCGACGCCGAGCGCCGACGGCCCTGGCCGCGCGGCGGCGTCGGCAGGTCGGCCTCGGGAAGCGCTCGACCCCGGGCGACCGCCGCCAGGATGTCCTCGCCGATCCGCCGCCGCACCAGCGGCGTGACCCCCTTGATCCCCTCGAGGTCCTCGGGGCCGCGCGGCGATCGATGCGCCAGCGCCAGGAGCGTCTCGTCGGACATGATCCGGAACGGCGGCACGTCGCCCTGCAGGGCCCGCTCCTCGCGCATGGCGAACAGCTCCCGCAGGATCGCCGCCTCCCGCGGCATCAGATCGCGCGAACCCTTGACGCCCCAGAAGTTGTCGCGGTCGAACACGCGCGGCTCCCAGGCCCGGCGCGCCACCAGGTCGAACTCCTCGCGGGCCCATTCCATCCGGTCCAGGGCGCGCAGCTCCGCCTCGAGCACGCCGGCCAGGCGGATCAGGTGACGCACGTCCTCGGCCGCGTAGGCCTTCTGCCGGTCGGTCAACGGCCGTCGCGACCAGTCATCGCGCTGGCTCCCCTTGTCGAGGCTGATTCCGAAGTGCACCTCCAGCAGGCTGGCGAGCCCGACGCCCGGCTTGCCCAGCAGCTGCGCCGCGATCATCGTGTCGAACACCGGTTGCAGGCCGAACCCGAAGTCGCGTCGCAGGTACATGACATCCTGCTCGGCGGCGTGCAGCACCTTGACCGCGTTCTTCCCCGCCATGACCTCGCCGAGCGGCTCGATCCCCTTGAAGGCGAGCGGGTCGATCAGCCAGCAGACCTCGCCATCCGACACCTGGATCAGGCAGCACTTGTGGAGGTAGTGGTAGAAGGAGTCGGCCTCGGTATCGACGGCGACGGCCGCGGCGCCCCGCAGCCGCTCGACGGCGCGCGCCAGCTCGGCGTCGTTGTCGACCCAGGCGATCGACGGCGGGGCGCTCACGGCGTGACATCCTCCGGCGCCGGGCCGCGCCGCTCCAGGATGATGTGACGCCGGATCCACCAGACCGCGCCGGCGGCCAGCAGCACCAGAATGCAGACATGCAGGTAGCGGAAGCGCGCTTCCAGCTCGTCCCATGAGCCTCCGAGCCGATAGCCGAGCCACGCCAGCAGCCAGCAGAAGGGATAGGAGCCGAGGAACGTGTAGACCGTGAACGGCAGCGCCCGCATGCGCGCCAGTCCCGCCGGCAGGGAGATGAAGGTGCGAACGACCGGCATGAGGCGGCTGAAGAAGATGATCGGGCTGCCCCAGCGCTGGAACATGCGCTCGGCCATGGCCAGATCGTGCTTTGACAGGAAAACATAGCGGCCGTAGCGGTGGACGAAAGGCCGCCCGCCCCAGGCGGCCACGAGATAGGCGGCCCAGGATCCGATGACGCACCCTGCGGCACCCCAGAAGGCCGCCCAGTGCAGCGTGAACCGGCCCGTGTACGCGAGGTAGCCGGAGAACGGCATGATCACCTCCGACGGGAGCGGGATGGCGGCGCTCTCGATCGCCATCAACAGGCAGACGCCGGGATACCCGAGGGCGGTGATGGTCCCGGTGATGAAGGTCACCAGGACGGTGAGAATCCGCTTCGACAGACCTTCAATCATTCGGCGAAGCCCTCCCGGCCGATGCAGCGGACGAAGGCGCAGGACTCATGCTCGGTCACCCGCGTCCCGTCCGCCGACCGCTCGACGAGCCGCAGCCGCTGTTCGACGGCGCCGCCTACGGGTGCGACCAGACGGCCACCTGGAGCGAGACGCTCGAGCAGCGGCCGCGGCACCGACGGCGCCGCCGCCGCGACGATGATGCCATCGAATGACTCCGGCCCCGGCCAGCCGAGCGTCCCGTCACCGGTGCGCCCGTCGATGCCGCTGACTCCTGCCCGTCGCCAGTTCTCGGCGGCCCGCCTGACGAGTGCCGGCAGGCGCTCGATGGTGGCGACCCGCCCGGCGAGGTGCTTCAGGATGGCCGCCTGGTAACCGGACCCGGTGCCAACCTCGAGCACCGCGTCACCCGGCTGCGGGCGCAGCAGCTGGATCATCCGTCCGATGATGTAAGGCTGCGACATGGTCTGCCCCTGCCCGATCGGCAGGGCGGTGTCCGAATAGGCGCGTTCGGCGAGCGCCTCGTCGACGAACAGGTGGCGCGGCACCGCCAGGAACGCCTCCAGGATGCGGGCCTCCTCGATGCCGCGCTGCAGTAACTGCTGTTGCACCATCCGCGTGCAGCGTCGCTCGTATCCCGCACGGACGCTCTCCGCCGCCGGCGGGGCGCCCTCTGCGGGCCCTCCGGGGCGCGACCGTCCGCCGCGCACCGGCGGTCTCAGAGCTCGAGGTTCCAGCGCCGCACCTCGTCGACGACCTTGTAGTTCGTCAGGTCCAGGTGAAGGGGGGTCACCGAGATCAGACCCTCGGCCAGGGCGGCGAAATCGGTCGCCGGGTCGGCCTCCCAGTCGGCCGATTGGCCGCCAATCCAGTAGTAGGGGCGTCCCTTCGGATCGCGCCTCTCGACGACGCCACCCGGGTAGATGCGACGCCCCTGGTGGGTGATCCGCACGCCCTTCGGCGCAAGCCGCGGCACATTGACATTGAGCAGTGTGTCGGGCGGCATGCCGCGTTTCAAGATCTGCTGCGCCAGGGAGGCGCTCCAGCGACCCGCCGCCTCGTAGCTGATCGGCCCCTCGCCGATCTCCTGCGAGATGGCGAATGCCGGAATCGCCATGAGGGTCGCCTCGAACGCCGCCGACACAGTCCCCGAGTAGGTGATGTCGTCGCCCAGGTTGTAGCCACGGTTGATGCCGCTGGCGACCAGGTCCGGCCGCTTCGACAGGATCGTGTTGACCGCCAGGTAAATGCAGTCGGTCGGCGTCCCCTGCACCACATAGTGGCGCTCGGCGACCCGCTTCAGGCGCAGCGGCTGGTTGAGCGTCAGCGCGTGTCCCTGCCCGCTCTGCTCGCGGTCCGGCGCGACCACCCACACCGAGCCCAGCGACGCGAGGCTCTCCTCGAGGACGCGCAGTCCCTCGGCGCCGAAGCCGTCGTCATTGGTGATCAGGATGGAGGCCGGATCCACGAAACCCGCCCGGGCCCGCGCTTCGGGAGCCGGCCGCGTGCCGCGACCGGCCCCCGCGCCCCCGGCTGTGAGATGGATTGGTCGGGGCGACTGGATTTGAACCAGCGACCACCTGCACCCCAAGCAGGTGCGCTACCAGGCTGCGCTACGCCCCGAAATGTCCTCGAAACCGCCCAGCAGGACGGTCATCTTGTCGCATGCCGCCCCCCGCCGTCAAGGACGCGCCCCCGGCTGACAGTGACTGAATCATTCACGGTGCCCGGGGGCGTCCCGGAGTGGGGTTGGCGGGGACGCGGTCGCCGCGCCCGGATCGGCTGGAGAACGCCGACAGGCGCGGCGCCGCTCGTCGCTCCCGCGCCCGGCCGCCGAACAGCGGCGGCTTGCGGGCGCGGTCCGCGATCGCCCCGCCAACCGCAATCCGGGACGCCCGTCACCCCCGTGAACACTCAGTGCGCCATCCTCTCGAGCGCCGTGGTGACGGGTGCCGACGGGCGCGATGGTGACGGGGCGGCGGCGTGCGCCTCGCGGGGCCGTCGCGAAGCGCGGCGGAGCGAGCGCTTTGTAGCCGAGCCCGCCGTGCGGAGCGCGAGCGAGCACC
>JAGYID010000076.1 GCA_018606725.1 Acidobacteriota bacterium | reverse complement strand
GCCCCCGGCGGGGCGCGTCCGGCGCCGCCGCCCGGGGCAGCGAAGCCCGTCGCGGCCTCGCCGTCGTCGCCGTCCACGGGGCCGGCGCCGGCGTCCAACCGCGCGCCGGGCGCGGCGCGAAGCAGCGGCTCCAGCGGGGAGGCGCGCAGCGCGTCGAGGCCGGCTCCGGCCGGCGCCGGCGCGCCCGACCCTGGCCGCGCGGGGGGCGCCCTCGTGGCCCCGGCCGCCGCGGCCTCCCTGCCGATCCTCAAGGGCGAGCCGGGGCTGCCCCCGGCCCTGGCGCAGAGTCTGCGGGCCGTTCGGCCGCGCGTCGCGCCCACGCCGGCGCCCGCCGTCCGCCTCGACGTGCCGCTGAACTTCTGGCAGCGCCCGGTGGGCGAGGCCTACGAGGCGCTGGCCCGCGCTCATGGCGTCCGCTTCGACATCGACCCGGGGGTCAACCGGCTCGCCAGCGTCAGCGCCAACCTCAGCGGCCGGAAGCTGGAGGAGGCCCTGGCCATTCTCGGGAAGGCGGCCGGGCACCGGATCAGCCGCGAGACCGACGGCGGCTACCGGGTCGTGCCGCTGGCCGGCGGCGAGCCGATCGGCGAGACCGCGCCGCGCGAGGAGACCTTGACGCCATCGGAGGAGAAGCCGTGAGGGTGCCTGTTTTTGGCCGATTGGCGGCGCGTCGCTTCGACGTGCGCGAGGATCTCTGGAAGATCGTCGCGGTCCTCGGCGGCCTGCTGGCGCTCAACCTCGCCTTCTACCTCCTGTTCAACCTGCCGCGCCTGAACGCCCTGCAGAACCTGGCGCAGGCCGGCGCCGAGGCGAGCCGCGGGCTGATGACCGCCGCCCGGCGGATCGCCGATATGAAGGTGCTGGTGGCGCGCTACGACGACGAAACCGGGCGCCTCGATGACTTCTACACCAGCCTGCTCAGCACCCAGGCCGAGCGGATGATCACCATCCAGAAGGAAATCCGGACCATCGCCACGGAGTTCCGCATCGACCCCGAGTCGATCGATTACACCTCGGAGGACAAGGGGGGGCTGACCCGCTTCCAGATCGCCATCCCGATGACCGGCGGCTACCCGAATCTTCGACAGTTCATCAACCGGGTCGAGACCTCGCCTCATCTCCTGGTCATCGACGCCGTCGAGCTGACCGGGTCGCGCGAGGGCGGGGCGATGCTCAGCCTGACCATCCGGATGTCGACCTACTTCCGCTCGCCCGAGATTGTCCCGACGGCCGCCGCCGGGGGAGGGCCGCCGGCATGAAGTTCCTGCTGGAGCGGAAAAAGGAAATCGCGCTGGGCCTCATCCTGTGCGCCATCGCCTTCGTGACGTGGCGCAATTTCCAGGACGAGTCGCCGGTCGTCGGCGGCGGTGCCCGCGGCACCGCCGGGCGGACCGACCTGACCTCCCTGAAGCTGTACGCGGTCGACTGGGCATCGCTGGCGGCGAAGCGTCCTGCCTACGTCCCGGGCCGGAACATCTTCCAGTTCGGCGTCATCCCGCCCCCGCCCCCGCCCGTGCTGTCGCCCGCCGAGCAGGCGGCGATCGCCGATGCGCAGCGGCGGGCCGAGGAGGAGCGGCAGCGCCAGCTGCGCGAGGCCCAGGAGGCGGGGCAGAAGGCCGCCGAGGAGTCGGCCCGGCTGGCGGCGATCCAGGCCCAGCTGCCGCCGCCTCCGCCACCGAAGCCGCAGCCGCCGCCGGTCAACTACAAGTTCATCGGCTATTTCGGACCGCCGGAGCAGAAGATCGCCATCCTGCACGACGGGACCGATATGATCCTGGTCCGCAAGGGGGACGTGGTCGGCAAGGATTTCAAGATCGTGGAGATCGGCTACGAATCGATCAAGTTCGGGTTCACCGATCCGCAGTTCAGGGGAGAGAGCCAGACGATCCCGATGAGCAGTTCCTTCTGATGCACGGCGTGTCCTGATGCAAGGGGGTGATGACGTGATCGAGGTGAAGGCCAGACGGCGCGGGATTGCAGCGGTGGCGCTGGCGCTCTTGGTGGCGGCGCTCCAGGCGTCGTGCGCCACCACCGCCTCCTCGCACGCCTTCCGGATGGGCGAGAAGGAGATGAACGCCCGCAACTACGACCGCGCCGTGCTGCTGTTCTCGCAGGCGGTCAGCGCCAAGCCCGACCAGACGCGCTACCAGGTGGCGCTGCTGCGCGCCCGGCAGCGGGCCGCGCAGGATCACTTCGGCAAGGGCCAGGCGCTGCAGAATGCGGGGCAGGTCGAAGCGGCGGTGGGCGAGTTCCAGCAGGCTGTCTACCTCGACCCGTCGCACCAGTATGCCGCCAACGAGCTGGTCAAATCGCTCACCGAGTGGCAGGCGTCGCAGAAGAAGCAGCAGCCGTCGGAGATGGAGCGGCTGAAGAAGAAGGCGAAGGCGGCGCCCGGCCGGTCGGCGCCGCGCCTGAACCCGGCGTCAAACATCCCGATCGTGCTGCGCTTCAAGGACGAGATCATCAAGAAGATCTACGACGCGCTGTCCAAGGCTTCCGGGGTCAACTTCATTTACGACGAGCGGCTCGACATGAACAAGAAGATCACCGTCGATCTGGCGGACGTCACCTTCGGCCAGGCGCTCGACAACTTGATGACCATGAACAAGCATTTCTACAAGGTCTGGGACGAGAACACCATCCTGATCGCCGACGACAACCAGCAGAAGCACAAGGAATACGACGACCTGGTGATCCAGACCTTCTTCCTGTCGAACGCCGACGTCAAGGACGTGCAGGTGCTGCTGCGGACGCTGCTCGACGCCCGGCAGCTGGCCCAGAACGACCGGCTCAACGCCATCACCATCCGCGACACCCCCGATCGCGTCCAGGTGGCGGAGAAGATCATCGAGGCGAACGACAAGGCGAAGGCCGAGCTGATCATCGACATCGAGCTTTTGGAAGTCGACCGCTCGATCCTGCAGAATCTCGGGGTCGACCTGTTCGGGATCGGCGGCGGCACCGGCAAATCGCTCAGCCTGACCTACGGCGGCGGCACCTCGGTCCCGCTCAACAACCTGAACGTGCTCAAGCAGGCGGGCTCGTGGCTCCTGGGGCCGATCCCCGGCGTGGTGGTGAATTTCCTGAAGACCGACGCCGACGCGCAGGTTCTGGCCAAGCCGCAGCTGAGGGTCAGCGAGGGCGAGAAGGCGACGGTGCGGATCGGCGACCGGATCCCGATCCCGACCACCACTTTCAACGCCGCCCCGACGGTCGGGGGGACAGTCGGCGTGCCGATCACCTCGTTCACCTACCAGAACGTCGGCATCAACATCGACCTCGAGCCGCGGGTGCACCACAACAAGGAGATCACCCTGAAGCTGAAGGTCGAGATATCGTCGCTGGCGGGGACGGTGGCGGCCGGCGGCGGGCTGACCCAGCCGATCATCGGCACCCGCGAGATCGACACGACCATCCGCCTCAAGGACCAGGAGACCAACATGCTCGCCGGTCTGATCCGCGAGGAGGAGCGCAAATCGCTGTCGGGCGTGCCGGGGCTGTCCGACATCCCGGTGGCGCGTCGGCTGTTCGGCAACACCGAGACCGACATCAAGCAGAACGACATCGTCCTGACGCTGACGCCGCACATCATCCGGGTGCCGGACGTGACCGAGGAGGACCTGCTGCCGCTGTGGGTCGGCACCGAGTCGAGCGTCGGCCTGCGCGGCGCCAAGCGGACCAGCGCCTTCGGCCCGTCGCCGTTCACCGGGGACGACAATGAGGAGGTCTCGACCGAGACCAAGGACCCGAATGTCGAGGAAGGCACCGGTTTCGAGGATCAGGAAGGGATCGTCCCGGAGGAGCAGGAGGGCGCCGGTTCGGAGGATGAAGGCGCCGCCGCCCTGGGCGCCACGGTGCCGACCGTGTACTCCTCCCCGGCTTCCGCGAGCGCCGAGGCGGCCGCAGCCGCTCCCGCCCCGACCCCGGTGCCGACGCCGGCCCCGGTGACCACGGGTGGTGGCGCGCCACCGGCGCGGCAGCCGGCGCCGCAGCCGGCGGCCGGCCCCGCGCTGGTGACCCTCGAGCCGTCCAACCTGGTGGTCGGGGTCGGGCAGGAGTTCCCGGTCCAGATCGCCATCGACAGCGCGCGGGGGGTCGGCAGCGTGCCGTTCCACCTCGCCTACGATCCGAACATGCTCACGTACCTGCGCTCCACCAACAACTCGCCGTTCCTGAGCAAGGACGGCAAGCCGGTATTCGTGCTGGCGACCCAGGGACAGAACGAGGTGATCGTCGGCCTGTCGCGCCAGGGCGGCGGCGCCGGGGTAGACGGGTCCGGCACGCTCGTGACGCTGTTCTTCAAGGCGGGGACGCAGCCGGGCGCCACCACGATCAACCTCACCGACATGGCGGTGATGGATTCGACCGCCCAGCGGCTGCCGTTCGAGAAGCGCGGCATGTCGGTGAGCATCCACTGAGCCCCGCGGCGGGAGAAACGAGGCGGTGCGCGATGTTCGGGGAGCGGAGGCAGCGGCAGGCCGGGGTGAGCCTCGTCGAGCTGCTGGTGACGATCGCCGTGCTGCTGATCCTGGCAGGGGCGCTGGTGCCGGTCAGGCATTACGCGGTGAAGCGCCAGAAGGAGCTGGATCTGCGCCGGGCGCTGCGCACCATGCGGACCGCCATCGACGAGTACAAGAAGATGTGCGACGCCAACGTGTTCCAGAAGGAAGGGGTCGATTCCGAATGCTATCCGCCCGAGTTGGAGATCCTCGTCGAGGGGGTCGAGAAGACCGGGGCGCTGGGGCAGAAGGTCAAGTTCCTGCGCCGCATCCCGATCGACCCGATGACCAAGAAGGACGAGTGGGGTCTGCGCTCGTACCAGGACGACTTCGATTCGTCGTCCTGGGGTCACGAGAACGTCTACGACGTCTACACGCTGTCGGAGGGGAAGGCCCTCGACGGCACCAAGTACAAGGAGTGGTGAGGCGCGCCGTGCGGGTCGCTGCAATGCCGAAGGGGCGGAAGGAGCGGAACGAGAGGGGTTTCACCCTCATCGAGCTCTTGGTCGTCGTCGCCATCATCGGCATCATCGCCGGCGTCGCCGTGGCCCAGCTCCGCCAGGCGCCGCGCAAGGCGAAGGAGGCGGTCCTGAAGGAGAACCTCTACGTCCTGCGCGACGTCATCGACCAGTACTTCGCCGACAAGGGGAAGTACCCCGAGGCGCTCGAGACCCTCGTCGAGGAGGGTTACATCCGGAAGGTTCCGAACGACCCGATCACCGGCTCGAGCGACACCTGGACCATCGAGAACGCCGAGGCCTCCGACGAGGATCCCGACGCCGCCGCCGGGGTCATCGACGTCCACAGCGGCTCCGACGAGACCGCCCTCGACGGCAGCCAGTACAGCGAATGGTGACGAAACTCATGAAGACATCGAACGCGGATGGTCGTATGTTTCACCACAGGAAAGGAGAAGTCCCCATGTCGAAGCGATTCCCCCGGGTGGCGTTCTCGGCCATGGCGATCATCGGCCTTCTGCTCGTGGCCGGATGCGAGAGTTCGGAGAAAGTCGCGCCGGACGGGTCGACCGTCACGGTGGCGCCCACGCCGACGACCATCGTGCTGACATCGAGCGCGGACTGCCTGGGCCTGCTTAACGTCGATGAGTGCGGGACGTCGGACATCATCGCGACGGTGAGTGACAAGCTGGGTGTGCCGCTCCCGGATCAGGATGTCCGCTTCAGCAGCACGGCGGGCCTGCTCTTCACCGGCACGCTCGCCAGTCCGGTCCCGGTTCGGAGCCTGCCGATCCGGACGGATAAGTTCGGAAACGCGACCGTCAGCTTGGTGACCTCCACGACGACGACCGTCACGGCACGTTCCGGCACCGCCTCCGGCACGGCGACCCTCAACACGGTGGCCGGGAACCTCAGCCGTATCTCGCTGAACGTGGATACAACGAGCGCCGGCTGTACCATGAGCACCTCGACCGTGATCAGCTGTTCCCAGACGATCTGCTTCGTGGCGAAGGCGGAGGACGACACAGGCGCGGGTATCGACGGCGTCGGGATCGTATTCGCGCTGCAGGACAATACCGTGGGGATGAATACGTTCAGCGGACAGTTCACGCCGAGCCAGGTCACCACTCAGAACGGGGGCCTCGCGCGGACGAGTTTCGCGCCCGACTCGACCTGCACGGCGGAGTGCGGCGGGAACAAGACCTGCCAGGGCCAGGTCATCGCTTCGACGCAGGGCGGCTTCGCCAGCCTGCCCATTCAGCTCACGGTCAACATCCCCTGAAAAGGGCGCAGCATGGCTGAGGCGAGGCCTCCAACCCGGCAGCACGGCTCGATCCTGATCATCATCATGATCGGGCTGGCGTGCAGCGCCATCGCGCTGACCGCGGCGGTGCAGGCCTGGTCGACGACCTGGCGGCGGGACAGCGAGCAGGAGCTGATCTTCCGCGGCCGCCAGTACGTCAACGCGCTGATGCTGTATTCGAAGGAGCACGGCGGTCAGTACCCGCTGAACCTGAATGAGCTGATGAAGCCGGGGCCGCGGCGGGTGCGTTACATCCGCAAGCTGTACAAGGACCCAGTCAACCCGGGCGGCAAGTGGGGGCTGCTGTACCTGATGCCGGGCGGCCGCCAGATTTTCGACCCGAAGAACCCGCAGGGAGGGCAACAGGTCGATACCTCCGGGAGGCGCGGCGCCTCGTCCCTCGGATTCGGGGTGACCGATACCGGCGGCGGCGATCCGGGAGCGCCGCCGGCCGGGTTGCCCCCGGGCGTGCCGTTGCCTCTGCCGCCTGAAGGGTCCCAGGGGGATGAAGCCGACGAGAAGTCGGTCAGCGAGACGCCGATCGGCTGGCCGATCGGCGGCGTGGTCAGCCGGGCGCGCGGCGAGCTCGACGAGAGCACCTTCAAGATCTACAAGGGTCACGAGGAGGTCAGCGATTGGCAGTTCCACGTCCTCGAGCTGCAGGGGGAGATGCCGCAGATCCCCGGCATGCCGGGGATGCCGGTAATGCCGGGGGGCGTCGGTCCGGGGATCGGCGGCCATCCGGTGTTCGGCAACCCCGGTGGACGGCCGGGGATGATGCCGGGGGGCTACCGGCCCAACCAACCGAACAAGTTCCTGCCAAACCAGAACCCCTATGGAAATAATCCGGGCAGCCAGAACAATCCCTACCAGAACTGGCCCTACGGTACCGGCCCGAAGAATCAGAAGGGCGGCGGGCAGCCGGACCAATAGGAGCCTGGGTCCCGCCGGGCGCGACGCCGGCCGGCGCCGGCGGAACGCGCCGTTTCACTCGCGGCGACGCAGCGCCCGCGACGTTGACACGACGCGCGCTGTGCTGATTTAATTCACCGGCACAAGGCTCCGGGCCAACATTCTGATCGGGAACGGGGAGGAGCGATCCTCCCTCGATTCATTTTTGGGGGCGGACGCCATGATCGTCATGAAATTCGGCGGCACGTCGCTGGCGGGGGCGGTCGAAATCCGCCAGGTCGGCGCCATCGTCCGGCGCTTCGCCTCCCGCCGGCCGGTGGTCGTGGTGTCGGCCATGGCGGGGGTCACCGACGACCTGATCGCCATCGCCGAGCAGGCGCTGCGGGGCTCGCCGGTGGAGGTCAGCCGGCGGCTCGACCGGCTGGAGGCGCGGCACCGGAAGACCGCCCGCGGCCTGGGGCTGTTCGGGCCGCAGGGCGCCCCGCCGCATGCCCCCCCGCATGCCGACGACGCGCTGCGGCGCGAGCAGCAGGCGCTGTTCTCCGACCTGGAGTCCTCCTGTCACGGCGTCCTGCTGCTGCGCGAGCTGTCGCGGCGCTCGCTCGATCTGATCAGCTCGTTCGGCGAGCGGCTGTCGGCGCAGATCGTCGCGGCCCACCTGCGCCGCCAGGGGTTGCCGGCGGCGTTCGTCGACGCGAGACGATTGATCATGACCGACGATTCGCACGGCGAGGCGGCGGTCGACTTCGACGCCACCGCCAGGAACATCCGCGGCGGCCTCCTGAAGCAGATCCGCAAGGGGACGATCCCGGTGATCACCGGCTTCATCGGCCGGACCCGCGAGGGGGCGACCACGACCCTCGGCCGGAGCGGCTCGGACTACACCGCGGCGATCGTCGGTTACGGCCTGCGCGCCAGGGAAGTCTGGATCTGGAAGGAGGTCGACGGCGTGTGCACCGCCGACCCGCACCTGGTGCCGAACGCCCGCGTCGTGCCGCACATCTCCTACCAGGAGGCGGCCGAGATGTCGCACTTCGGGGCGGAGGTGATCCACCCCAAGACGATGCTGCCGGCCCGGCGCCACGGCATCCCGATCCGGATCAAGAACACCTTCAAGCCGGCCGCCCCCGGGACCCTGATCACGGCGCGGCCGGCGCGGCGCGGGCCGCTGCCGCTCCTGGTCAGCAGCATCGAGGGGATGGCGCTGGTGACCATCGAGGGGGTGGGGATCTTCGGGCAGCCGGGGATGATCATGCGGCTGCTGACGCCGGTGGCGACCGCCGGGACCAACATCTACATGATCTCGATGTCGTCCTCCGAGTACAACATCTCGTTCGCCATCAAGCAGGGCGATCTCGACAAGACCTTGAAGGCCCTGGAGAAGGACTTCCGCGATCGCGGCCTGCTCGGCGAGCAGGTGGCGCGGGTCTCGGTCGAGCGCGACATGGCGGCGGTGGCGGTGGTCGGCGCCGGCATGAAGGGACAGCACGGCATCGCCGGCCGGGTGTTCAGCGCCCTCGGCGACAGCCGGGTGAACGTCGTGGCGATCGCCCAGGGATCGTCGGAGTACAACATCACCGTGATCATCAAGGGCCGCGACACGAAGACCGCCCTGCGCGCCATCCACGACCGCCTGAACGTCGGCCTGGCGGCGCTGCGCCGGGGGCGCCGGCAGGCGCTGCGGCTGGTGCGCGGATGACCCGTGCGCTCCACATCGTCCAGATCGGGCGGGGCACGGTCGGTGGCGCCCTCGTCGATCAGGTGGCGGCGCAGCGGCGCGCCCTGGCGGAGGCTCTGGGGGTCGATCTCGTCTACGCCGGCATCGCCGGGCGGTCCTGCGGCGTGTTCGATCCGAAGGGGCTGCGCCTGGAGGACTGGCGGCAGGCGGCCGAGGCGGGGCGGGGACTCGGCGGCGCCGCCCTCCTGAAGGAAGCGGCGCGCCGGCTGGCCGGGCCGGCGGTGCTGGTCGACGCCACCGCCGAGGACGACATGGCGGGGCTGTACTGCGAGGCGCTCGCCGCCGGATTCCACGTCGTGTCGTGCAACAAGAAACCGCTGGCGGGGCCGCTGGCCGACTACCGCAAGGTCAAGGACGCCGCCCGCGCGGCGGGACGCGCCTGGCTCTATGAAGTGACCGTCGGGGCGGGGCTTCCGGTGATCGGCACGCTGCGGGGGCTCCTCGACAGCGGCGACACGATCGAGTCGATGGAGGGATGTTTCTCCGGGACGCTCAATTTCCTGTGCACCGAGCTCGATCGCGGCGGTACATTCTCCGAGGCCCTGGGGCGTGGCCGCGCGCTCGGCTACACCGAGCCGGACCCGCGCGACGACCTCGACGGCATGGACGTGGCCCGCAAGGCGTTGATCCTCGCCCGCGAGGCCGGCCTGATGCTGGAGCCGCGGGACGTGCGGCTGGAGCCGTTCTGCCCGGTCGATCGAAAGCCGGCGGTCGAGGCGTTCGTGGCCGGGGCGCCGGCGCAGGACGAGCCGCTGGCCCGGCGCTGGCGCGACGCGGCGGCGCGCGGCCGGCGCCTGCGCTACGTCGCCTCGGTCGACGGCGGCTGCGGCGCGGCGCTGCGCGAGGTGCCGGCCGACAGCGCGCTGGGGCGGCTGGCCGGGCCGGAGAATGTCTTCTCGTTCCGCACCGTGCGGTACGCGACGCATCCTCTGGTCGTGTCCGGCCCCGGGGCGGGGCCGGCGGTGACGGCGGCCGGGGCGTTCGCCGACATCGTGACCATCGCGCGGGCGGTCGGGATCGGCGCAGGGAGCGGTTCAAGATGACGGGCAAGGAGACGAAGGGGGAGACGAGGGGGGAGGCCAGGGGGACGACGCCGCCGTCGCGCGACGGCCGGATCCCGGTGGCGGTCCTCGGGGCGACCGGCGCGGTCGGTCAGCGCTTCGTGTCGCTGCTCGACGGCCATCCGTGGTTCCGGGTGACGGCGCTGGCGGCGTCGGAGCGCTCGGCGGGGAAGCGCTACGCCGACGTCACCAGGTGGTTCATCGACCAGCCGATGCCGGAGTGGGCCGCCGCCATGGAGGTGATTCCCTGCGAGCCGGGGCTGGACGCCCGCATCGCCTTCTCGGGGCTCGACTCCTCGGTCGCCGGGGCGATCGAGTCGGCGTTCGCCAGGGCCGGCTGCGCCGTCGTCAGCAACTCGCGCAACCACCGGATGGATCCCCAGGTGCCGCTGCTGGTGGCCGAGATCAACGCCGACCACCTGAGCCTGGTCGACGAGCAGAAGGTGCGCTACGGCGGCCGGGGGTTCATCGTCACCAACCCGAACTGCTCGACGGTCGGGCTGGTCATGTCGCTGGCGCCGCTGCACCGGGCGCTCGGGATCCAGAAGGTCATCGCCTCGACCATGCAGGCGGTCTCCGGGGCCGGCTATCCCGGCGTGCCGTCGGCCGACATCCTCGACAACGTCATCCCGTACATCGGCCAGGAAGAGGAGAAGATGGAGTCCGAGACGCTGAAGATCCTCGGCTCGGCACGGGCCGCCGCGACGTTCGCGGTCAGCGCCCACTGCAACCGGGTGCACGTGTCCGACGGCCATACGCTGACCGTGTCGATCCAGACGGCGACCAAGGCGACGCCCGAGGAAGCGACGAGCATCCTGCGCGACGCCCCGAACCCGCTCGCCGGGCTCGGCCTGCCGAGTCTTCCTGAGAAGCCGATCGTCGTGCGCGGCGAGCCGGACCGGCCGCAGCCCCGCTTCGACCGGATGGCCGGCAAGGGGATGACGGTGTCGGTCGGCCGGGTGCGCCGCTGCCCGGTGCTCGATCTGAAGTACGTCGCCCTGGTGCACAATACGATCCGGGGCGCGGCCGGCGTGGCGATCCTGAACGCCGAGCTGCTCAAAGTGAAGGGGTATCTGTGACCGAAGCGCAGGGTGGAACCGGGTGGGTGAAGGTGTTCGCGCCGGCGTCGATCGCCAACCTCGGGCCGGGGTTCGACTGCCTGGGGGCGGCGCTCGAGGGGCTGGGCGACGTGGTCGAAGCACGCCGGGCCGAGGCCCCCGGCGTGGTGATCACCGCGATGACTGGCGAGGCCGGCAGCATCCCGGTCGACCCGGCGAAGAACTGCGCCGGCCGGGCGGCCGAGGCGGTGATCAGCCACCTGCGCGGCAAGGCGGCGAAGGTCACCGGCATCGAGATGCGGCTGCACAAGGGGCTGCCGCAGGGGAGCGGTCTCGGGTCGAGCGCCGCCAGCGCCGTCGGCGGCGCGGTGGCGGCGCACTTGGTGCTCGAATCCAAGCTCGGCAGCAACAGCCTCCTGGAGGCGGCCCTCGAGGGCGAGTTCGTCGCCAGCGGCGCCCGTCACGCCGACAACCTGGCGGCGTCGCTCCTCGGCGGCGTCACCATCGTGCGGGCCCACCAGCCGCTCGACGTGGTGCGGCTGGAGGCGCCGTCGACGCTCCGCTTCGTCGTGGTGCTGCCGGCCATGGAGCTGGAGACGCGCTACGCCCGTTCGGTCCTGCCGGAGATGGTGCCGCTGCGGGACGCCGTCAGCAACTGGGCCAACGTCGCGGCGTTCATCGCCGGCGTGACCAAGGGGCACGTCGCCGACATCGGCCGGGCGATCGTCGACAAGATCATCGAGCCGGCGCGCGCCAGGCTGATCCCCGGCTTCGCCGACGTCAAGCAGGCGGCGCTCGAGGCGGGTGCTTTCGGCTGCTCGATCAGCGGCGCCGGGCCGGCGGTGTTCGCGGTGACCACCCCCGAGGCGGGCGAGCGGGTCGCGCTGGCGATGCACGCCGCCTTCCAGCGGCACGGCATCGGCAGCCGCCACTTCGTCTGCCCGCCCGACAACCGCGGGGCGCGCCGGGTCGACTGACCCCGCGATCGCCTCCCGCCAGGACAACATGACGCCGCTCTCCAGGCTCCGCTGTATCGGTTGCGACCGCGACTACCGGCTCGACGAGATCCGCTACGAGTGCGACGCCTGCGGCAACATCCTCGAGGTGGTCCACGATCTCGACCGCCTGAAGGCGCTGCGCGGCGGAGCGGAGTGGCGGGCCCTGTTCGACGGCCGCCTGGCGGCGCGCGACGGCATTCACCGCAGCGGCGTCTGGCGCTACCACGAGCTGGTCCTGCCCGACCTGCCGGCGGCGGCGATCGTCAGCAAGCCGGAGGGCAATACCAATCTCTACCGGCTGCCGGCGCTCGAGCGGCTCGCCGGCTCCGCCGAGGTGCGGGTCAAGCACGAGGGGGAGAACCCGACGCTGTCGTTCAAGGACCGCGGCATGAGCGCCGGCGTGTCCTGGGGCCGGCACCTGGGGGCGCGGGCGGTCGCCTGCGCCTCGACCGGCGACACCTCGGCCGCCATGGCGTCGTACGCCGCGCAGGTCGAGGGGATGAAGGGGCTGGTCGTGCTGCCGAAGGGGAAGGTCAGCCTCGAGCAGCTGTCGCAGCCGATCGCCTCCGGCTGCCTGACCGCCTCGCTGCCGACCGACTTCGACGAGTGCATCCGCCTGCTGCGCGAGGTCTGCCGCCGGCGCCCGCTGTATCTGTTGAACTCGGTGAACTCGGTCCGCATCGAGGGCCAGAAGTCGATCGCCTTCGAGCTGGCGCAGCAGCTCGGCTGGAGTCCGCCGGACTGGGTCGTCGTGCCGGTCGGCAACGCCGGCAACATCTCGGCGATCGGCAAGGGGTTCGCGGAGATGCGGGCGCTCGGCATCATCGACCGCGTGCCGCGGCTGCTGGGGGCGCAGGCGGCGGCCGCCGCCCCTCTGGCGCGCGCCAGCGAGGAGGGGTATAAGAGCCGGGTCCGGGTGCGCGCCGGGGACACCGCCGCGTCGGCGATCCGGATCGGCGATCCGGTGTCGTACGACAAGGCGGTTCGGGCGGTGCGCGACGTGGGAGGGACGTTCGTGGCGGCGACCGAGCAGGAGATCCTCGACGCCAAGGCGCTGGTGGACGCCGCCGGCGTCTACATCTGCCCGAACTCCGCCACCGCCGTCGCCGGTTTCCTGAAGGCCCGCCAGCGCGGCCTCATCGACGCTGCCTCGCGGGTGGCGATCATCGCCACGGCGCACGGCTGCAAGTTCAGCCAGACGACGATTGACTATCACACCGGGACGATCCCGGGGGTCGCGCCCGGCCACGCCAACCGGGTCGTCGAGATCGAGGCGAGCGCATCCGCCATCGAGCGGCTGCTGCCCGGTGGAGGGGAGCCATGAGCCCAGCGAAGCGGACGGGCGGCGCAAAGCGGAGGGGCCGCGCGAAGCGCGCCGGCGGCGCCGGCCGGCGACCCGCCGCCCGGACGAAGGCCCCCGGGCGGCCGGCGGGCGCGGCGGCAAAGTTGAGGGCGCTGCGGGCGCGCGACCTGATGACCCGCACCCCGGTCACGGTGCCCGCGACGATGACCATCGGGGAGCTGTGCGATCTCCTCCAGGTGCAGAACATCAACGGCGCGCCGGTGGTGGACGGGGCTGGCCGGCTGCTGGGCGTCGTCACCCAGGAGGACATCATCTACGGCACCATGGGGCACATGACGGCGGGGAAGGAGGCGCCGGCCAAGGGGAAGGGCGGAAAGCGCCCCGGCAGGCGCGTCGTGCAGATGCTGCGCGACCGGGCCCTGCAGATCGTCCCGCCCGCGGTGCCGGCCCCCGGCACCCGGCCGTTCTGGGCCGACGCGCCGAAGATGGACGATCCGATGGAAATGCCGGTCAGCTCAATCATGACCGCCCCGGCGATCTCCGCCGAGGAGGACACGCCGGTCACCGAGCTGTGCCATCTCATGTGGAGCCTGCGGATCCACCGCGTGCCGATCCTCAAGGACGGCCGGGTGACCGGGCTCGTATCGTCGATGGACCTGTGCCGCGCCATCCTCGAAGGGACCATCCGCCTCTGATGACGCCCAGACTGGCCGGCGCCGTCGCCGCCATCCTTGCCGCGGGCGCGCTCGTGGCGTCGTGCGCCGCCGGCCCGGACGACCCGTCGACGCGGTTCCTGAAGCGGACGATGCGCCCCGGCGACCGGCTGCTGGCGCTGCGCGTCCTCGACCCGCCCGATGCGACGCGCCTGGCCGTCATCATCGGCACGCCGCCCGGCAAGCCGGAGCTGCGGATCTACGAGAAGGACGGCGCCGGCGCCTGGAAGGCCGCCCTGACGCGGAGCGAGGGCGACCAGTTCAAGAACCTGTCGATCGACGATGTCAACGCCGACGGGAAGGACGAGGTCGTGGTG
>JAGYID010000175.1 GCA_018606725.1 Acidobacteriota bacterium | reverse complement strand
ATCTTGAGGATGGTGCCCTGCTTGATGCGGGCGGTGTACGGCGTGTCCTGGCGCTCGACGCGCAGGTACTGGTCGCGGCAGATGTACGACAGCCCGGCGTTGCGCACCAAAGCGCCCGGCAGCAGGCCGGCTTCGGTCAGGATCTGGAAGCCGTTGCAGATGCCGAACACCATGCCGCCGCGTGCCGCGTACGCCTCGACCGCCTTCATGATCGGCGAGAAGCGCGCCATCGCCCCGCAGCGCAGATAGTCGCCGTGGGCGAAGCCGCCCGGCAGGACGACGCAGTCGACCCCTGCGAAGGCGGTGTCCTTGTGCCAGAGAAAGGACGCGTCGTGGCCGAGGAGATGCTTGACGACGTGGTAGACGTCGTGCTCGCAGTTGGAGCCTGGGAAGACGACGATGCCGAACTTCAACGTCCGATCCTCACTCCTCCGAGATCTCGAACCGGTAGTCCTCGATCACGGTGTTCGCCAGCAGCTTCTCGCACATCGCCTTCAGGCGCTGCTCCGCTTCGCGGCGCGGCAGCCCGCCGAGCGTCACGTCCATGTACTTGCCGACGCGGACGTCGGTCACCTCGCGGTAGCCGAGCTGGTGGAGTGAGGTGCAGACCGTCTTGCCCTGCGGGTCGAGGACACCCCGCTTGAGGGTCACGTAGACGCGCGCTTTCAAGACCGGGCCTCCCGGGCGGAAAACTCGCCGAAGGATAACACAGGACGGGAGACCGGGCGACGCGCGTTCAGGCCCGGCCGAAGACGCCGCGGAACAGTGCGTCGACGTGCCGCAGATGGTGCTTCAGATCAAAACAGGTGCGGATGTCCGCGGCGCCGAGGTGGCGGCCGATGTTCGGATCCTTGAGCAGCAGGTCCTGGAACTCCCCCACCCCGGCCTGGGCGGCCAGTGCCGCCGCCTGCACCCACGCGTAGGCGTCCTCGCGCGTCACCCCCTTCTTCGCCAGCTCCAGGAGGACGGTGCCCGAGTAGATCAGGCCTCGGGAGGACTCGAGATTTCGAAGCATCGTTTCCGGGTGCACGACCATGCCGGTGACGATGCGCGTGAAACGGTGCGTCATGTAATCGAAGACGATGCAGGCGTCGGGCAGGATGACCCGCTCGGCCGAGGAATGCGAGATGTCGCGTTCGTGCCAGAGCGGGATGTTCTCCAGCGCCACCTGGGCATGACCGCGCAGCAGCCGCGCCAGCCCGGACATCTGCTCGCAGCCGACCGGGTTCTTCTTGTGCGGCATCGCCGACGAGCCCTTCTGCCCGCTGCCGAACGGCTCCTCGGCCTCGCCGACCTCGGTGCGCTGCAGGTGCCGGATCTCGACGGCGAAGCGCTCGATCGAGGCGCCCGCCAGCGCCAGGGCGCCGACGAACTCGGCGTGCCGGTCGCGCTGGATGACCTGCGAGGCGATCGGCACCGGCTGCAGCCCGAGGGACTGGAGCGCCGCCGCCTCGATCTCGGGATCGAGATGCGCGAAGGTGCCGACCGCGCCCGACAGCTTGCCGACCGCCAGCCGGGCGCGCGCCGCGCGCAGCCGCTCGAGGTTGCGCCGCGTCTCGGCGTGCCACAGCGCCAGCACCAGCCCGAAGGTCGTCGGCTCGGCGTGCATGCCGTGGGTGCGGCCGACCATCGGAGTGTCCTTGTGCTCGAACGCCCGCTTTTCGATCGCCGCCGCCAGGCCTTCCACTCCCTGCACGCACAGATCGGCCGCCTCGACGAGCTGCAGCGACTGCGCGGTGTCGACCACGTCGTTGCTGGTCAGGCCCAGATGGATGTAGCGCGACTCGGGCCCGACGCTTTCGGCGACGCTGGTGAGAAAGGCGATGACGTCGTGCTGGACGGTCGCCTCGATCTCCTGGATCCGCTTCACGTCGAAGCGGGCCACGCTGCGGATGGTGGCGGCCGCCGGCTTCGGGATCAGTCCCCGGGAGGCCAGCGCGTCGCAGACCGCCAGCTCCACCCGCAGCCACGCCTCGAACTTGCGCTGCTCGTCCCAGATGCGCCCCATCTCGGGGCGGGTGTAACGGGGGATCACGGCGCGCCTCGCGGCGGGCGGCGCGGGGGCGCGCTGTCGGCGGCGGGGCGGGGCCGTCTCACGCGTCGAACCACGCCGAGGGGCGTTCCTGCGCGGCGGCGTGCAGCTCGGGTGCCCGGCGGCCGTCGCGCGCGAAACGGCGGCGCCACGCCTCGAGCGCCACGTCGGGCCGGTTGTTGGTCCGGCTCAGGTGCAGCAGGACGACGCCGCGCGTGCGGTGGCCGGCGGTCTCGCACGCCAGGCCGGCGGCGGCCTCGTTATCGAGATGACCGTGCCGGCCCAGGACGCGCTCCTTGACGACCTCCGGGTACGGGCCGTCGCGGACCATGTCGACGTCGTGATTGGACTCCAGCATCAGGAGATCGCAGTGGCGCAGGCACTCGCGCACCGCCTCGGCCGGATGCCCCAGGTCGGTGGCGTAGCCGAGGCGCGAGCCGTCGGTCTCGAAGGTAAAGCCGACGGTGTCGACGGCGTCATGCGGCACCGCGAACGGCGTGATCGCCAGATCGCCCAGCGTGAACGGGGTGCCCGCCTCGAGCGGTTCGTGCCGGTGGATCCCCTGCCGGTCGAGCGACGCCGCCCGCAGCGTCTTGGCGGTGCAGTAGACCGGGACGCGCCAGGTGCGGGAGAACAGTGAGGCGCCCCGGACGTGGTCGGCGTGCTCGTGGGTCACCAGGACGGCGTCGAGCCGGTGCGGCTCCGCACCCACCGCCTGCAGGCGCGCCGTCAGCTCGCGGCTCGAGAAGCCGGCGTCGAGCAGCACGCGCGCCCCGCCACCCTCGATCAGCGTCGCGTTCCCCGCGCTGCCGCTTCCCAGGACGATTAGCCGGATGCCCATCCCACCCCGGTGCGGGGCACTCCCGCGAATGAGGGCGTCATTCTACCGGATCCTGCCGGCGCCGGGAGAGGC
Organism: Acidobacteriota bacterium; assembly: GCA_018606725.1. Classification (GTDB taxonomy): domain Bacteria; phylum Acidobacteriota; class Polarisedimenticolia; order Gp22-AA2; family Gp22-AA2; genus JAGYID01. The sequence continues at coordinate 1,694 of JAGYID010000175.1, read as the reverse complement.
CGTGTTACGCTCCTCGAGCAACGAGGGACAGTCCCAGTCTCCCGAGGGAGGTCGACATGAATTTCGCATCCGCCCGCATCCCGACGCTCGCCGCCCTGTGCCTCACACTCCTGACCCCCGCCTGCGCAGGGCGCGGCGGGGCGGCGACCGCCGATCCGGCCTGTGCCGCCGTCCAGGCGCTCCAGGGGACCGCCCGGGAGGAAGTCGTCGCGCTGGCGCGGCTGCTGGCGAAGCGGCCGTCGATGGCGATCGACATGACCGCCGCCAGCGGCGAGTACTGCCTCAACACCGGCGGTCACGTCATGGCGCACTGGACGACGCGACCGGACGAGACCACCGAGGATCTGATCTACTTCATCGACGCGCAGCCGCTGGTCGACAAGGGGCTGCGCCTGTCCGAGTTCCCACTCCTGGCGTCCGACCGCGGTACCATGCAGCCGAACACCTTCTACCGCTACGAGGGGAAGACCCCCGAGCCGCACCACGGCATGACCATGAGCGACCGGACCTGGCTGGTGCTGGCGATCGACGTGAAGTAGGGTCCGGTCGATTACGCTCTGGACGCCATGACCTGTCGATCCCTGCTGCCGGGCGCACTGGTTCTGCTGGTTGTCGCGGCGCCGGCCCCCATGGCCACCGATGTGGGCGTGGGCTGGATCCGCGTCGACACGCCGCATCTGATGATCTTCAGCAATGCCCCGGAGGAGACGGCGCTCGAGGTCGGGCGCAAGGTCGAGCGGTTCCGCGGTCTCCTGTCGACGATCACCTCCGATCATCACGTCCACTCGCCTCTCCCGACCTCCATCTTTGTCTTCGCCGACGATGACGCGTTCCGACCCTACAAGCCGCGCCGGCCGGAGTCTCCGGGGTCGCCGGGCAATTTCTCAGGCTGCTTCGTCAAGCACCGCGACGGCAATTTCATCGGTCTCAGCGCCGACCCGCAGGCGGATCCCTGGTCGATCGTGTATCACGAGTATTTCCATTACTTCCTGGAGAACAACTTCAACGATATCCCGCTGTGGTTCGGCGAGGGCATGGCCGAGTGTTTCAGCGCCGTCCGCTTCGAGAAGGGGCGCGTGTCGGTCGGCGGCTCGCTGGCCCACCACCGGCAGTGGCTTCGGACCCACGCGCTGATCCCTCTGGACGAACTCTTCGCGATCGACACGGCGTCCAAGGATTACAACGAGGGAGCCCGGCAAGGGACGTTCTACGCCGAGTCGTGGGCGCTCGTTCATTACCTGTTCTGGGGCCGCCCCGCGGTGTCAGACTCGGGTATCCAGTTTCTCCGCGATCTCGAGCGGGGGAGCAGCCTCGCCGAAGCGCTGCGTCCGGTGGTGGGGGCCGATCACGGCGCGCTGCAGGCGCGGCTGGAGACCTACATCAAGGGATGGCTCAGGAGCAGCGAGTTGGAGTATGGGTCCCAGGCCGTCGAAGTCAGTGTGCGGGCGACGCCGATCGGCCGGGACGAGGCCCTCTACCGGCTGGGCGACTATCTGCTGCACATCGATCCGGCCCTTGACGAGGCCGCCGCGGCCCATCTGAAGGAAGCCCTCAGGCTGAATCCCCGCCACAGCAAGGCCCACGCCGCGCTCGCGCAGGTCCGCGCGGATCAGCGCCGCTTCGACGAAGCCTTCGCCGGTTTCGAGACCGCGCTGCAGATCGACCCGGCGGACGATTGGACCGCGCTCCTCTTC
>JAGYID010000075.1 GCA_018606725.1 Acidobacteriota bacterium | reverse complement strand
GCCACCATCCGCGCCAGCAGGGCGGCGGTGCGCAGGCGGCCATCCTTGCCGACGAGCCCGAGGACCGGGCGCGGCGGCTCGCTGCGCGCCGGCGCGGCGGCCGGAGCGGAGCCGGGCAACGGCGTGGCGGCCTCCGAGCCGGCGGGCGCCGCCGACGGCGAAGCGGACGGCGCTGGCGCGACCGCCGGCTCCGTCTCGGCGATCAGGTTCGCGGGCGGCGGCTCGCGGGCCGGCAGGTAATCGCAGGTCAGGGCGAAGGTGATGTCCGGCCGGCTGGGATTGATGCGCCGCTCGCTGGCCGGGTAGACGCGGGTGAACGCGGCGTTCTTCAGCAGGGCGTCCTCGAAGTCGAGCAGGGCGCCGTGGTTCCTGGCGATGCCGGTGACGTAGATGACGATCCCCTTCTCGGTGATGTTCGGGCGGATGGCGGTCATCATGACTTCCGCCGGCACGACGCCTTCGAGCTTGTTGAACAGCAGCGTCCACGAGAACGAGCGCTTCAGGATCACCTCGCCGGCGAAGGCGCCGCGCTGCCAGGCGGTGCGGAAGTCGCGGGTCTTCAGCTCCTTCTGCAACTGACGCTCCTCGGTGTCGAGGGCGGCGAGGCGCCGGCGGTCACCGCTCTCCTTCTCCCGCAGCGCCGCGTAGCTGCTGCCATAGGAGATGAAGACCCATAGGTTGAAGGCGGTCGCCAGCACCAGCAGCGCGGCGATCCCGCCGACGACCGAGCCGACGACGGCATTGTTGCGGAACGGGCGGGAGGCGAGATTGAGGGTGATCGGTCTCACGGCCGCCTCCCCGCCACCGCCCCGGCGGCCGCGGCGGCGCCCGCCGCCTCGAGGGTGCTCACGGCGGTGCCCTCGGCCGGCGGCACGATCTGCAGCGGGTCGAGGACTTCCGCCTCGCAGCCGATCTCCGCCGTCACCGCGTCGGCCACGACCTGCACCGGCACCGGCCCGCGGACGCGCAGGTAGCAGCGGCCGATGCCGCGGCCCAGCAGCTTCTCCTGGTAGAACGCCAGGGAGGTGTAGATCTCCCGGCGCAGATCGGTCAGCGGGTCGACGTCGCCCTCCCCCGTCTGCGCCTGCGACTTGCAGCGATAGAAGATCAGCTCCTCATCCCGGAGGATCAGCAGCGACAGGGAGCGCGGCGCCGCGTTCAGCAGGAGGCCGTCCCGGTCGGGCAGCCGGCGGGCGCGCAGGTGCGGGCGGAAAAGATTGTAGAGCTCGAAGGTCGACAGCGCCACGAGCCCCGGCGCGTACCCGAGCGCGGTGAACAGCCCCTCGTACTGCTCGACGACGGCGCGGTGCATGAAGATCGCCAGCACCGCGGCCCCCGCCGGCCCGGGCCCGGCGGCGGCGGCGCCGCTGAGGACATTCAGATCCATGACCGCCTCGTCCGACTTGAACGGCAGCGACTTGGCCATCCGGAAGCGCACCAGGTCCGCCAGCTCGCGCCGCGTGCGCGGCAGGGTCGCGAACGGCAGTATGGCGACGCGCGCCACCGCGTCGGGCAGGACGACCGAGACGCGGTGCTCGCCCGGGGCCAGGCGCCCCAGGATCGACTCGATCGCCTGAGCCACCGGCTCCGGCGCCAGCACGTTCGGCCGGGTCAGCGACGCCTCGATCGCCCCCTCCGGCAGGTCGCGCACCTCGACCGCCTTCAGGCGGCGCTGCTTCGACTTGCGATCGGTCTCCAGGCGCACGCCGACGATCCGGTCCTCGCCGATCTCGACGGCCACGTCGGGATAGCGCGGCGCCAGGCCCTCCTCGAGGCCGGCCTCGAACAGCCCGCGCACGCCCTTCAGCCAGTGGTTCATTCGACGAACGTCACCTTGTTGATCTCGCGCAGCGTCGTCCGTCCCTCGAGGACGCGCTGCACCGCCGCTTCGCGCATGAAGCCGACTTGCGATCGAGGATCAGCTCCCGGATGCGGTCGCTCATGTCGAGGATCTCGGCGATCGCCATGCGTCCCATGTAGCCGGTGCCGTTGCAGTCGATGCAGCCGCGCCCCTCGAAGAACTCGCGCCCGGCGTGCTTCTTGCCGTCGATCCCCGACTCGTCGAGCACCGCCGCGGTGTAGCGCACCGCGGTCTTGCACTTCGGGCAGATGATCCGCACCAGGCGCTGCGCCACGACGCAGTTGAGGGCCGACACGAAGTTGTACGGCTCGACCTTCATGTTGAGAAACCGCCCCAGCACGTCGACGACGTTGTTGGCGTGCACGGTGGTGAACACCAGGTGGCCGGTGAGCGCCGACTGGATGGCGATCTGCGCCGTCTCCTCGTCGCGGATCTCCCCGACCATGATCTTGTCCGGGTCGTGGCGCAGGATCGAGCGCAGGCCGCGCGCGAAGGTCAGCCCCTTCTTCTCGTTGACCGGGATCTGGGTGATGCCGGGGAGCTGGTACTCGACCGGATCCTCGATGGTGATGATCTTGTCCTCGGACGAGCGGATCTCCGACAGGGCCGCGTAGAGCGTGGTCGTCTTGCCGGAGCCCGTGGGACCGGTGACCAGGACCATGCCGTACGGCTCGTGGATGAACTTGCGGAGCCGCTTCAGATCGTCGGCGGTGAACCCCAGGATGTCGAGCCGCAGCTCGGCGAATTCCTCGTTGACCGACTCCTTGTCGAGGATGCGGATGACCGCGTCCTCGCCGTGCACCGAGGGCATGATCGAGACGCGGAAGTCGATCGCCCGCCCCTTGATGCGCAGCTTGAAGCGGCCGTCCTGCGGCACGCGCTTCTCGGCGATGTCGAGCTCGGACATGACCTTGATGCGCGACAGGATCGACGAGTGGAAGCGCTTGTCGATCGGGTCCATCGCCTGGTAGAGCACGCCGTCGATGCGGTACTTGATGATCACCTCGCGCTCGCGCGTCTCGATGTGCACGTCGGAGGCGCGCCGCTGCAGGGCGTTGAAGATGGTCGAGTCGACGAGCTTGATGATCGGCGAGTCGGCGGCCGTCAGCTTGTCGATCGACAGCGCCTCGTCGCCCTCCTCGTCGTCGTCGCGCAGTACCTGGATGCGGAACTCCTCGGTGGCGGCCTCCAGCACGCGCTGGCTCGACTCCGACTTCTTGAGGACCTCGTTGATGGCCGCCTTGGCGCCGACACAGACTTGCAGGGGGCGCCCGAGTAGCACCTCCAGCTCGTCGACCATCAGGACGTCGGACGGGTCGGCGATCACCACGACGAGCCGGCCCCGCTCCTCTTTCCACGGCACGAAGTTGTAGCGGAACATCAGGTCGACCGGGATCTGCTTGAACAGCTCGTGGTTGATCGGGAAATCGACCAGGTCGACGTAGGGGATCCCCAGGCGCGCCGCGACGCGCTGCGCCTGGGCCTCCTCGCTCGACACGCCGCCGGCGCCGCCGGGGTCGGGCGCTTCCGGACGGTGCGGCACCGGGGGCGCGGCCGGTTTGGCCGCCCCCGCGGCCTCGGGCGCGGTGGTCCCTGCCGCCCGACCCGCGGCCGGGGGTGCCTTGACCGGCTTGTCTTTCGGAGCGGTCGCCACGTTCAGCTCCTCACATGCTCGACTGCGAGTACGACTGCAGCAGCGGCAGGTAGATCGCCAGCATGATCAGGGCGACGAAAGCGCCCATGATCACCAGCATCAGCGGCTCGAGGAAGATCATGATGGTCGCGATCCGGGCGTCGATTTCCTCGTCGTAGAAGTCCGAGGCGTTGGTCAGCATATCTTGAAGGGCGCCGGTCGATTCGCCCACCTTGGTCATCTCGATGGCGATGTCGTTGAACAGCCCGGTGCGCTCGAGCGCCTGCCACAGGCTCGATCCTTCGCGGACCTGGCGCTCGACATCCAGGAGCTGCGTCTCGAACAGGCGGTTGCCGACGGCGCGCGCCGACATCCCCAGCGCGGTGACCGCCGGGATGCCGCCGGCGATCAGCGTCCCCAGGGTCCGCATGAAGCGCGACACGGCGAAGCGGTGATTGACGCCGCCGAGGACGGGGATGCGGATGGCAAGGCGGTCCCACGCGATCTTGCCGGCCTCCGTCCGCAGCCAGGCCCGCAGCCCCAGGGCCGCCCCTGCGGTCACCACCAGGGCGACGACCAGATGGTCGGTCACCGCCGACGAGAAGGCCATCAGGATGCGGGTCAGGAGCGGCAGGTCGCCGCCGAAGTCGGCGTAGAAGTCGGTGAACTTCGGGACCACGAAGGTCACGAGGATGAAGACGAGGCCGATCATCAGGGTGAACAGGATCGCCGGGTAGATCAGGGCCCCGACGATCTTCCGGCGCAGGGCCCCCATGGTCTTCTGGTAGCTGATGTAGCGCAGCAGGACGCTGGCGATTTCGCCGGAGCGCTCGCCCGACGCCAGGGTGGCGGAGTAGATCGCCGGGAACATCTCCCCCTGGGCCACGAACGCCTCGGACAGGGCCGCCCCGCCGCGCACCCGGTCGCGCACATCCTCGAGCGCTTTCTTGAACAGGACGTTCTTGCGGCGCTCGAGCAGGATCTCCAGGCTGGCGATGATCGGCAGCCCGGCCTTGATCAGCGCCGCCAGCTCCTGGTTGAACAGCAGGAACTCCTTGGTGGAGACCGACCGCTTGCGGGCGCCACCGGGCAGCAGCGCCGCCAGGCCGCTCTTGCGGCGGATGGTGAAGATCAGGTACTCGCGGTCCTGCAGCTCGGCGCGCAGCGCCCCCTCGGACTCGGCCGTGTAGGCGCGCTCCATCACCGTGCCGTCGGTCATGCCGATCTTGGCGATGAATTCAGGCATGTCGGCCGTCCTCCGCCGCCGTCGCCACCGACCCCGAACGCGGCGGCGTCATGGCTGCTGCAGCGAGGCGGTGATCGCCATGAACAAGGCCTTGTTGCTGCGCTCCATTTTCGAGGCGCCGACGATGAACTGCTGCGCGTCGCGCAGGTTGAGGACGGTCCGCAGGACGGGGCTGTAGCGCTCGTTGCCCTCCACCGACAGGTCGCGCTTCGTCAGCTCGAACGGCTTGAAGCGGATGACGCGCGTCTCGTCGGTCACCTCCTCGATGCGGAAATCGATCCGGTAATCGTCACCGACCCGCAGGCTGCTCTGCTCCCCCTCCGCGCCGAGGACGCGCGCGTCCCCCACCACCCGGTAATCGTTCCAGCGGGTGCTGAGGGCGCTCAGGCGATCGATCACGCCCCGGATCGGCGGCGGCGCCGGCGGGGCCCCGCCGGTGCCGGCCGAGGCCAGGATGAGCTGCACCGCCACCTCGACGGCGCGCGGCGGCACGTCGTAGCCGGCGATCAGCTCGGCGATGGCCGCGAGGTTGGCGGGCTCGTCCATCACCGTGATCGCCTTCTGGCGCGGCTGCACCTGCACCGAGCCGCGCGGCCCGAGGTGCGGGCTGATCAGGCCGTAGGCGTCGTCGACGTCGCGGTAGCGAATCGTGAAGACGCGCGTCTTGAGGGCGCCGGCGCTTTCGTCCGGCGACACGGCGAGGGCGCCCGGGAGCGGCCCCAGGCCCAGGGTCACGGCGAACGCTACGAGGGCCAGGCATCGGAACGATCGCACGGTCATCCCTCCGGGTGTCGTCATCGGTGCATCGTTCACAGCAGGCTCACAGGTCAATCGACTCGTCCACGACCAGGTAGATCGCCGTTTCGTCGCCCGGTCGTGCCGCTCCGCCGGCATCGAAGCGGTAGATCCGCGCCCCGGGCGAGCCGGCCTCCTCGAGGAGCGGCGCCGACGACGGCCCGGCCTCGCCGCCGTGCGCCAGCGGGGCTCCCTGCGTCGGTGGCGCGGTGCGGGCGGGCGACACGGCGGTCTCCGCACGGGCGTACGGCAGCCGAATCGCATCGGGCCGGTTCCTCGGCGCGAAGATGCCGCCCGGCCGGACGGCCATGACCGTGACCCCCAGCAGGAGGGCCGCGGCCAGCGGAGCGGCGTAGGCGAGCTTCGGGTAGCGGAACAGGCCGGCCCATCCGGAGGCGGGCTTTCTCTCAGGCAGCCGCGCCAGGAGTCTCTCCTGGAAGCCGGCCCAGACATCGGCCGGGAGCGGCTCCCCGGCCACCTCCATGAACAAGAAGGATGGATCGGCCGCGACCAGCGCCTCCCGGCAGACGCGACACGACCTCAGATGATCGGTGAGAGCGTTCCGATCCGGACCATCGAGACGCGCGGTCCGCAGTGCGGCCATGAGGTCGCGGTTCTCATCGCAGGTCACGTCGCAGGCGCCTCCAGACGCTGCTATATACGAACCGCGCCGGCCGGTCGTCTAGCCCGGCGACCTCAGTCGCGACGGCCGGGGCGGCAGTACTCGGGGTAGCGCCGGCGCAGTTCCTCCTGGAGGATGCGCCGCGCCTGCAGGATGTGATTGCGGACGGTCGACTCGGTCGTCTTCATGATTTCGGCGACTTCGGCGGTCGACAGGCCTTCGATCTCGCGCAGGATGAAGGCGGCGCGCTGCTTGCGGCCGAGGCGGGCGGACAGCTCGACGAAGATCCGCCGGACCTCACGCAGACGCAGCGAGGCGCCGGCGGTGTCCCCCTGCGCCGCCCCGCCAGGGACGCCGTGCCCGGCGCCCACGGACGGGCGCGGCCCGGCGTCCGGGGCCCCGGTCACGGTCCCCTCGAGCGGCACCGCTTCGCGGTGCGGGCGCTCGCGGCGCCGGGCGTCGATGCTCAGGTTGAAGGTGATGCGGTAGAGCCAGGCATCGAAGGGACGGCCGCTCCGGAATCGGCGCAGCACCCGGTACAGGCGCAGGAAGACCTCCTGCGCCACGTCACGCGCCTGCTCGCGGTCTCCGAGGACGCTCCAGGCGATCCGGAAGACCCGCTCGCGCTTGCGCTCGACCAGCAGGCCGAAGGCGTCGCGGTCCCCATCCGCGGCGCGCCGGATTAGATCCTGATCATCCATGACTAGGAGCCTGTCCGGGTACTCGGTCGCGTACCGCCTGAGTCGGCCGCCGGGGCTCCGCCCGGGGGCTCGATCAGCCGGCGTGCCGCAGCGAACGATACCAGCGGATCGCGTACAGGATGATCGGGAAAGAGAGGAGCGCGCAGAGGGCGCCGAGGACGAGGGTGCCGGTCGTCATCGGCACGATCCAGGGACGGATCTGATCGACGAAGCTGCCGAAGCTTTCCCAGGAGGTCGGCTCGTGGAGGCGCGGCACGTCGGCGTTCGTCCCGGTCAGCAGGGAGCCGAGCCAGGCCGCCGACGAGTAGATCGGCACGAAGGTCCACGGGTTGTTGACGAGGGTGCCGGTCACCATCGCGACCCGGTTCAGCCCGAACAGGAAGGCGACGCCGAGGGCCAGCAACGTGTGGAAGCCGAGCGCCGGGGTGCAGCCGATGAAGACGCCGACGGCGAACGCCAGGGCGGCGCGGGACGGTGTGTCGTCGGTGTGCAGGAACTTGCGAAGCCAGTGCTTGAGCCGCTCCCCGCCCTTCCGCTGCACGCGTCCTGCGTCCGGCATCCACAGCCCCGCTCTGAGGTTTGGATTCTGTCCCTGATCGACCGGCGGGAGGGCGATCGTCCCCGGTTTCTCCGCCGGCGCGCGCCGATGATAAGAGCTTAGGCGGCGGAGGTCAATGGCGCACCCACCGTCTGGCGCGCGCACCGTCAGGACTCCCGGAAGTGCCGGAAGCCGGCGCCGAGGATCGGCCGGTAGCGCCCGTCCGGACGCAGCAGCCGCACCCCCTGCCGGCGCGCCACGACGGTTCCGATGCTGGTGATCGAAAGACGCAGCCGGCGCGCCAGCCGCTGGACCGCGACGGCGTGCGCCCGCCGCGCCGTGAACAGCAGCTCGTAGTCCTCGCCACCGGCGAGGGCGGTGCGCAAGGCCCGATCGGGCCCGAGCAGGGCGCGCGCCGCCGGCGCGACCGGCAGCGACGCCTGCTGCACGACCGCGCCGACGCCGCTGGCGCGGCACAGGCGGAGGAGATCCTGCTCCAGCCCGTCGGACAGATCGATCATCGCCGTCGCCAGACCGGTCAGGCCGAGCGCCCGCCCGGCGATGACCCTCGGCTCCGGATCGAGATGGGCGCGGATCGCCTCCTTCGCCTGGCGCCGCTGCCGCCCGGGCGCGCGGCGCCGGCCCAGCAGCGCCAGGCCCGCGCCGGAGGCGCCCAAAGCGCCGGTCACATACAGGATGTCCCCCGGGCGGGCGCCGTCGCGGCGCACCGCCCGCCCCGGCTCGACGACCCCCAGGAGCGCCACGTTGACGAACAAGGCGCGGGCGGCGCAGGTGTCCCCGCCGACGATGGCGACCCCGTGGCGGCGCGCCCGGTCGGCGAGGCCGCGGGCGACGTCGCGGGCGTACGCCGGCGAGGTGGTGCGCGGGAAGCCGACGCTGACCACGCAGGAGTGCGGCGCGCCGCCCATGGCGGCGATGTCGCTGAGGTTCACCGCCAGCGCCTTCCGGCCGAGGAGGTACCCGGGCATGTCGCGCCTCCGGAAGTGGACCCCTTCGGTCAGGAGATCGGTGGTCACCAGCACCTGGAATCGGGGCGGCAGGGCCAGAAGCGCCGCGTCGTCGCCGATGCCGAGGACCGGGCGCGGTCGCAGCGGCGCCATCGAGGCCATCAGGTCGATGAACCGCTGCTCGTCGAGACGCCGGCCGCTCCGCCGCCGCCGCCTCAGCGGCGCCCGCCCCTGACGATACGTGGGCACGCCGGCGTCACCTGGCGGGGGCGGCGGCCGCCGGGGGTTTGGTCCGCTCCGGCAGCGCGGCGCTGGCGACCCGGCAGAAGGCGCTGAAGCCGAAGGCGTAGGACAAAATGATCATGATGAACATCGCCTTGCCGTAGACGACGTGTCCGCAGGACGGGCAGTTCATCGCCGGACGCCCCCTCCCATCGCGACGGAACCCGGCCGAAGGTCAGATGGCGATCGGCCGCTCGGACGTCACCCGCTGCGTGCCGCGGCCGCGCGATACCGGCTCGCACAGCGCGACCTCGAAGACCTCCGTCACGTCGGAGACGAAGACGAACTTCAGCCCCTTGCGGAACAGCTTCGGGACCTCTTCGAGGTTCTTGCGGTTCCCCTCGGGCATGATGACGGTGTCCATCCGGGCCCGGCGGGCCGCCAGCACCTTCTCCTTGACCCCGCCGATCGGCAGGACGTTGCCGCGCAGGGTGATCTCGCCGGTCATCGCCACCGACCGCTTCACCGGCCGGTTGGTGAGGACCGAGATGATCGCCGTCGCCATGGTGATGCCGGCCGACGGGCCGTCCTTCGGGATCGCCCCTTCCGGCACGTGCACGTGCACGTCGATGTCGCCGAAGATGTGCGCCCCGATGCCGAAGTCGACGGACTTCGAGCGGGCGTACGACAGCGCCGCCTGGGCCGACTCCTTCATGACCGCTCCAAGGTGGCCGGTCAGGATCAGCCGCCCCTTGCCCGGCATGGTGGTCGCCTCGACGAACAGGATCTCGCCGCCGGCGGCGGTCCAGGCGAGACCGGTCGCCACGCCGATCTGGTTGTTGACCAGGGCCATCTCCGGGGTGACGCGCGGCACGCCCAGCAGCTCCTCCGCCATCACCGGGTTGACGCGGTACGGGCCGTGACCGCCCTCGGCGACGCGGCGCGCCAGCTTGCGGCAGATCTTGGCGATCTCGCGCTCCAGGTTCCTGAGACCCGCCTCGCGCGTGTACTTCTGGATGACCGTCTGGATCGCCTTCTCGTTGAAGCCGATCTGGGCCGTCGTCAGCCCGTTCTCGCCGATCTGCTTCGGCAGCAGGTGGCGCTTGGCGATCTCGACCTTCTCCTCCTCGGTGTAGCCGGAGAGGCTGATGACCTCCATGCGATCGCGGAACGCCGGCTGGATCGGGTCGAGCAGGTTGGCGGTCGCCACGAACATGACATTCGACAGGTCGAACGGCACGTTCAGGTAGTGATCGCGGAACGAGTAGTTCTGCTCGGGGTCGAGGACCTCGAGCAGGGCCGCCGACGGATCGCCGCGGTAGTCGGCGCCGATCTTGTCGACCTCGTCCAGCATGAACACCGGGTTGTTCGACCCCGCCTGGCTGATCCCCTGGACGATGCGGCCCGGCATCGAGCCGACGTAGGTGCGCCGGTGACCGCGGATCTCCGCCTCGTCGCGGATGCCGCCGAGGCTGATGCGCACGAACTTGCGACCCAGCGCCCGGGCGATCGACTTGCCGAGGGAGGTCTTCCCCACGCCCGGCGGGCCGACGAAGCACAGGATCGGGCCGCGCATCTTCTTCTTCAGCTTGCGCACCGCCAGGTACTCGAGGATGCGCTCCTTGATGGTCTCCAGCCCGTAGTGGTCCTCGTCCAGGATGCTCTGCGCCGCCTTCAGATCGAGCTGGTCCTTGGTCTGCGTCGACCACGGCAGGTTGACCATCCAGTCGAGGTAGTTGCGCACCGTGGCGGTCTCCGCCGAATCGGGGTGCATCCGCTCGAGCTTGTTGATCTGCCGCTCGACCTCCTCGGCGACCTTCTTGGGCATCTTCGCCTTGCGGGCCTTGTCCCGGAACTGCTCGACCTCCTCGGCCAGGTCGTTTCCCTCGCCCAGCTCGTTCTGGATCGCCTTGAGCTGCTGCCGCAGGAAATACTCGCGCTGCGACTTGTCGATCTCCTCGCGCGCGTGGGTGTTGATCTCCTGCTGCATGTTGAGCAGCTCGATCTCGCGGTTGAGCAGGTCGTGGACCTTCTTCAGGCGCGCCGCCGGATCGGTGAGCTTGAGGATCGTCTGGGCGTCCTCGATCTTGAGGTCGAGATTGCTGGCGACCAGGTCGGCGAGCCGGCCCGGGTCCTCGAGGTTGCCGGCGATGACCATGACTTCCGAGGAAATCGCCTTGCCGAGCGAGGCGCTCTTCTCGAGCGACTTCTTGACCGTGCGCATCATCGCTTCCTGCTCGAGCGTCGCCTTGACGACCGGTTCGGCGATGCGGGTGATGCGCGACGTCAGGAACGGCTCCTTCTCCGCGTAATCGTCCACGCGGGCCCGGCAGACCCCCTGCACCAGCACGCGCAGCCGGCCGTCCGGCAGCTTCAGCATCCGCATGATCACGCCGACGGTGCCGATGGTGAACAGATCGGCGCCGGCCGGCTCCTCGACCTTGCTGTCCTTCTGCGACACCAGCAGGATCATCCGGTTGTCGGACAGCGCCTGCTCGACCGCCTTGATGGAGCGCTCGCGGCTGACCGACAGCGGCACGATGATGAACGGATAGACCACGATGTCCCGCAGCGGGAGCACCGGCAGCTCCCGGGGGATCTTCATCTGGTCGTCGGGGACCTCCAGCTGGGTGGCGCTCACGAGCGCTCCTCGATTTTGATGGGATGCTCTTCACCGCGCTTGTCCGGCACCTTCGGGAAGGACACCTTGAGAACGCCTTCCCGCAGCTCGGACTTGGCCTTGTGGGTGTTCACCGGGGAGGAGATGTGCACCACCCGCTTGAACTTCCCGAACGAGCGCTCCATGGAATGGAACTTGGCGCCCTTCATCGATTCGTTGCGCTTCTTCTCGCCCCGCACGATCACGTTGTTGCCGTTGATCGCCAGCGTAACCTCCGACATCTGCACGCCCGGGAGCTCGAACTTCACCACCAGCTCCTCGCTGGTCTCGTAGACGTCGGCCGCCGGCAGCCACTCGCCGCCGCCCTCGCCGCCGCTGGCCTTGAGCTCGAGGAGGTTGTCGAACAATCGGTTGATCTCGCTCTGGATCCGGCTGATTTCGGTGAACGGTCCGATGCTGGTCATCGCGGGAGCTCCTACAAGACGAGCACAATATAGTGACCGGCCCCGGGGTCGGCAAGCCGCTGGAATGCCGCTATTTACGGGCCTCGAGCAGGTCCTTCAGCTCCTTCATGAACTGATCGACGTCGCCGAACTGACGATAGACGCTGGCGAAGCGGACATAGGCGACCTTGTCCAGCTCCTTGAGGCGCTCGATGACCCGCTCGCCGATCTTCTGCGTCGTCATCTCGCGCTCGGGTGATTCCTGCAGGCTCTGCTCGACCTCGTCGGCGAGCCCCTCCAGCTCGGCCGGCGAGACCGGCCGCTTCTCGCAGGCGCGCCGCAGCCCGGCGAGGATCTTGTTGCGGTCGAACGGTTCGCGCTTGCCGTCCTTCTTGACGACCATGAACGGGATCTCATCAATTCTCTCGTACGACGTGAAGCGGCGGTTGCACTTCAGGCACTGGCGGCGACGGCGGATCGCCAGGCCGTCCTTGCCCTCGCGCGAATCGACCACCTTGTCTTGAAGATGGGCGCAGAACGGGCACTTCATGGCGATCCCTCCTGGCGCGTCACGCTGCGAACCTCGGACGGCCGCACCCCGTCGCGCCACATGAAGAACAGCCCCAGCAGGATCGTCGGCACCAGCGAGATCAGGTGCAGGGTGACGGCGGCGGCCGCCGCCGGGGCGGCCGCGACCCCCCAGAAACCGACGAGCGACAACTGCGCCAGGAACTCGTACGGCCCGACTCCTCCCGGCGTCGGCACCGCGATGCCGACCGCGAGCGGCACGATCAGCAGAAAGGTGTCGAAGAACCCTATCGGAAGCCCGAAGGCCGTCGTCCCGCACCAGATCCCGAGATCGATGACCAGCCACATCAGCACCGACAGCGCGGCGCAGACCAGCAGCGCCCGGGCCCGCCGCACCACCGCCAGTCCCTCGATGAACCGCTCAACGGCCTCGATGGTGTGCCCGATGAACCCCTTCGGCCAGGCGCGGTGCAGCCGCTCCAGCGCCCCGATCACCCGGCGCGGGAACGCCACCAGGATCACTACCAGCGGCAGCAGGATGCCGACCATCACCGCCGTCGCCTCGATGCCGTGGTGCAGGTAATCGGCCGCGCCGCCGCCGGCCGGGGCCAGCACCAGCTCCTTGCCGCGCGGCGACAGGATGAACAGCAGGAACAGGAACATTATGGTGAGCGCGTCGAGCAGGCGCTCGAGGGCGACCGTGGCCAGGGCGGCGCTGCTGCTGATCGCTTCGCGCCGCGCCAGGAGCACCGGCCGGACGATTTCTCCCACGCGGAACGGCACCAGGAACGACACCATGAAGCCGATGAAGGTCGTGGAGGTCAGGTTGTAGAAACCGATGTCGCGCTTCACCGGCGACAGCAGCCAGCGCCAGCGCCAGGCCCGCACGACGTAGGCGGCCAGGTTCACCAGGGCGCTCAGCGCGATCCAGGCCGGCAGCGCCTCCCCGAGGCTGTGGCCCGCCGCCTTGAGGTCGAGGCTCTTCAGGAACAGCCAAATGAACAACGCCATCAGCCCGAGACTGATGGCGGCTCTCAAGCCTCGTTTCACCGCGGTTGGTATCCCCGGCGCATACTACTGAAAGGAGTCCGGGCTGTCCAGACGCACAATCCCTTGATGCCGGCCCCGGGGGACGGGGCTGCGGTTCGGGTTCCTCGACATCAGCGACGGCACCTCGAGCTCCGGGATGTCCGACCTCGACCTCTATGACAAGTATCGATTCCGCGGTGGCGGGCGGGCCCGTTTCGCCGTCGGCACGGTCGTCAAGATGCCGACCGCCGCACGGCGGCTGGCGCGGCGCGGCCGCCCTTCCGCTGACGGACGGCGCCCCCGATTTCGGGGCGCTGTTCGGGGTGTTCTTCAGCTACTGAACGGGGATCCCGGGCCGGCGGAGCTCCTCGCGCCGCGCCGCGACCCGGGATCGCAGCTCCGTCAGGGTCTCCTGCGCGCGGCGCGCCGCCACCAGGCTGGCCGCGGTCACCGACGCCAGCTCCCGGAGCACCTGCCGCACCCGCTCGGAGGCGCCGACCTGCTCGCCGGCCGCCTTCCGGATCGACTGCGCGTTGCCGGTGATGGTGCCGATCGCCTGGGTGATCAACCGCGAGCCCTTGCTCTGATCGAGGGTGGCGCGCTTCACGTGTCCGGCCATCTCGCGCATGTTCTCGACCGCCGACTTGATCTGCTCCGAGCCGAGCGTCTGCTCGGCGGTGGCCCGCTTGATCTGGACCACCATGTCGCGCACCTTGTCGACCGAGACGGCGACCGCCTGGCTGCCCTCCGCCTGCTCGCGCGTCGCGGCGACGATCTCGCCGACCATCGCCGACGAGCGGCGGGCCGACGCGAGGATCTCCTGGAGCGCCAGGCCGGCCTCCTTCGAGCGGCCGACGCCCTCCTCGACCCGGCGCGAGCCCTCGTGCATCGTCGCCACCGCCCGCTCGGTCTCCGAGCGGAACGAGGCGATCAGGTTCTCGATCTCCTTCGCCGACGCTGCTGTGCGCTCGGCGAGCTGCCGGATCTCCTCGGCCAGCACGGCGAAGCCGCGCCCGTGCTCGCCCGCCTGGGCGGCGATGATGGCGGCGTTCAGCGCCAGGAGATTGGTCTGCTCGGTGACCTCCTGGATGACGTTCAGGATCAGCCCGATCTCCCGGCCCTTGCTGCCGACCGACTCGATGACCTTGCCCGACTCGACGACGCTGCCGCGGATCCGCTCCATGGTCTCGATGGTCAGCTCGACCGCCCGCATCCCCTTGTCGGCGTTCTGCGCCACCACTTCCGAAATCGTCTTGCTGTCGGCGGCGTTGCGCTCGACCTTCTGGATGACCCGGCCCATCCGCTGCATCGCCTCGGACGTCTCGGCGACGAAGCGATTGAGCAACTCGACGTTGCGGTCGATCTCGCGGATGGCGGCGACCATCTCCTCGGTCGTCGCGGCGGTGTCGTTGACCGACATCGTCAGGCCGTCGGCGTGGCCCGCCACTTCCTCGTTGGATGCGACCATCACCAGGATCGAGGTGGCGTTCTCGTCGGACGACCTCGACAGTTCGGCGGCGCTGCCGGCGACGTTGCGGCTGGCGGCGGCGACCGCCTCCGCGTCGGCGGCGATCCGCTGCAGCGACGACTCCTGTCCCTGCGTCGCCTCCAGCATGACCAGCGCGTCGGCGCGCAGCGACAGCAGCGACTCTTCGACCAGGGCGGCGTCTTCGGACGCGCGTGCGAGGACGGCGCGCATCGTCCGCCGGGTCCGCTCGATCGCGCCGGCGATCGCGCCGATCGCGTCGGTCGCCTCGCCCGGCGCCGAGGCGCCATCGTCCTTCGCCGCGTCGTCCGCGTCCCAGCGCGTCCGGGACGGCCCCACCATGATGACGCCCGACCGCCGCGCCGCGGCCGGGTCCTCGAAGTCGCCGCCCGCCAGCCGCCCCGCCGCCGCCGCGACGCGCCGCGCCGGCGATTCGACATAGCGACGGGTCAAGAGCGACGCCAGCAGCACCGAGGCGAGCACCGCCAGCGCCCCGAGCACGCCCGCCTGGCGGATCAGGTCGCCGCGCGCCTCTGCCAGCCGCCCGCCAGCGAACGCCAGCCGCACCTCGCCGAGCAGCCGCTGCGCGCGCGCCGGGCGCGCCCGCGGCCCGGCGACGGCGCTGTCGGGGCCGAGGCCGGTGTTCCTCCCCGGCTCGGCCGCCGCCTGCGGCGCCTCGTCCCTCAACGTCAGGTGAATCGGGAAGGTGAAGATATAGAGCGGCTCGCCGAGCACGCCGCGGGCGACGTCCTCCGGCCCGGCGGGACTGCGCGGGATGCCGATGCCGCGCTCCGGGAAATCGTAGGCCGGGCGGCGCGCCGCCAGCCCCCCTTCCGCCACCGGCCGACCGCCGGGGTCGACGACCTCGACGTAGACCAGGTCCTCGTCGCCGGTGATCTGGTCGAGGATCGCCTCGAGGCCGGCGGCGCCCCCGGTCGCGGCGATGGCTTCGGCCGCGGCGGCGCCTTGGCCGGCGGCGAGGCTGTCGCCGCCTCCCGCCGCGATCAGGCGGGCGAGCGCCACGCCGCGCTGCCGCATCGTCTCGAACGCTTGCTGCGACGTGGAGCGCACCAGTGCCGCTCCGAGCAGCGTGACGCAGACCGCGACGCTGCCGCCGATCCCGAACGCCAGTTTGTGCCGGAGGCTCCAGCTCATCCACGCCCCGCGCGCCGCGCTCCGCGTCCCCTCACCGGCGCCGGCGGCCGGACGGTCGTCCCGCGGGCAGGCTGCGACGGGGCCTGAATATAGGTTCCGGGCCGCGGCGGGCGCAAACGCCGGGGGAAGCCGGCTTCGGGAAGGCATTCCGGCCGGTTGCTCAGGCCCGCTAGAGGCGCGGGCTGGCTAGGAGCCTGTCCGAGTATTGGGCTGGGCCGCGTTCCGGACGCCGTGGGGCCGGATGCGAGGCGTCCGCGACGCAGCCGATGCGGTGGCATCGCCGAGGAGCGGCAACGACGCAGACGGCCCCACGCCGCCGGAACCCGCAGGGCGCATGGGGGTTGCGGCCGCAGCCTGCGTCGCTCGTCGTCGATGACCGACCAAGGTCATTGTCCTCCTCGCTCCTTGTCTGCGATCCGCAAGCCCCATGCGCGCGGCCCGGCCGAATAC
>JAGYID010000234.1 GCA_018606725.1 Acidobacteriota bacterium | reverse complement strand
GCGCGAGATCCTGTATGGTGTCGGAGGCGCGGCGTTCGGCGCGCTGCTGTATGCCGGCGCGCGGGCCGGGCGCCGGGGCGCCGGCCCCGGCGAAGAGAGTCGCTCGTACTGAGACGGGAAGGAGAGTTTCGATGACCAAGGGGGTTCGAAGGACACTGCTGGTGGTGGGCATGGCGGTGGTCGCCATGGTGCTGATCGGGCTGGCGCTGCGCCTGTCGCGGCAACCGAAGTTGGGGACCGTGCTTCAGGTTGAATTGAAGGACGACGTCCCCGACCAGGCGCCGCCCGATGGGATCATGCGGATCTTCGCCGGCCACAAGCTGACGATGCGCGATTACGTCGAGGCGCTGCGGCGGGCGGCGACCGACCGGCGGATCAACGGCGCGCTGGTCGAGATCGACGGCCCCGGGCTCGGCACCGCCAAGGCGCAGGAGCTGCGCGACGCCGTGCGGGAATTCCGCAAGTCGGGGAAATGGGCGATCGCCTGGCTGGAGACCGCCGGCGAGTTCTCGCCCGGCACCCGCGACTACTACCTCGCCGCCGCCTGCGACGCCATCTGGCTGGCGCCGCCGGGCGACGTCAACCTCACCGGGGTGCGAGCCGAGGTGCCGTTCATCCGCGGCACGCTCGACAAGCTCGACATCTATCCCGATTTCGATCACATCGGCAAGTACAAGAATGCCATGAACACGTACACCGACCAGGCGATGAACGAGCCGTTCCGGGAGGCGATGGATGCCCTGGTCGAGAGCGTCTACGGACAGGTCATCGCCGGCCTCGCTGAGGGCCGCAAGAAGAAGCCCGAGGAGATCAAGGCGCTGATCGACCGCGGCCCGTTCCTCGGCAAGGAAGCGCTCGACGCCGGGCTGGTGGACACGCTCGGCTACCGCGATGAGATGGAGGCGGCCCTCAAGGAGAAGAACGGCGGCAAGCTGCCGCTGGTGAAGGTCGGCAAGTACCTGAAGGCCGGGCGCTTCTGGGATCGCGGGGCGAAGATCGCCCTGGTCTACGGCATTGGCGGCGTGCAGCGCGGCGAGAGCGATACCGGCGGGCTCACTGGCGAGGCGACGATGGGCTCCGACACGGTCGCCGCCGCGATCAAGCAGGCGCGCGAGGACGGCGCGGTCAAGGCGATCGTCTTCCGGGTCGACAGCCCGGGCGGCTCCTACGTCGCCTCCGACGTGATCTGGCGCGAGGTCAGCCTGACCCGGGGCGTCAAGCCGATCGTCGTCAGCATGGGGGACGTCGCCGGGTCGGGCGGCTACTTCGTGGCGATGGCGGCCGATCGGATCTTCAAGAAATGGCTGCAGCGGGTCTACGCCGATTTCGTCGCCAAGGCGGCGAAGGGGCGCGGCAAGACCTACGAGCAGATCGACGCCATCGCCCAGGGCCGGATCTGGTCCGGCGAGGACGCCCTGAAGCTCGGTCTCGTCGACGAGCTCGGCGGCCTGTCGACCGCCGTCGCCCGCGCCGCCGAGCTGGCGAAGCTTGGCCCGCAGGAAAGAGTGCGTCTGGTGGTCATGCCGGAGCCGAAGAGCCTGCTATCGCAGGTCTGGAACGACGACACCTCGGTCCGGTCCCCCTTTCTCGAGCTGCGCCGCGGTCTGCAGCGGCTGGTGGAAGGGCCGGCTGCCGGCGAGCAGGTCCTGGCGATGCCGTTCGTGCCGGAGATCCGCTGACGGAACTGGCCGGCGGGAACCGGCGTAGAGTGTCAGTACCTGGCACCTGCGAAGGGAGGTTCATGCCATGGCGGCTCTGTCGGTCCTGATGGTCCTGTTCGGCATCAGCCTGGCGCTCCTGGCCATCGTCGCCGCGCCGCTCGTCCTGGCGGCTGTCGCGATCGTCCTGGTCCTGAAGCTGGTCCTGTTCGTCCTGTTCCTGCCGTTCCGGCTCGTCAAGCTCGCCATCGGCATCGGGGTGGCGGGACTGGCGGGTGCGCTGTGTCTCGCTGCGGCGGCCACGGCCGGCACATAGTTGAATCAGGGCAACCCGAGGATCTCGAAGTCCAGCTGCCCCAACCCATCATCCCCAACGGTGACGGTCAGGAAGTTCGGTCTGGCCCGCAGCGGTCGCGACCCATTGCCCAGCGGCACGATCCGGTAAGTCCCCGGAACCGGCAGCGGCGCCGACCAGGCGCCCCCATCAGGGGTCACGCGCGTCCGTTCCTGCACGATGCTCCCCGGACCGTACAGCACCACCGCTTCGACCAGCTCGACCCGCCCCGTCAATTGTCCGACCAGGCGCCCCCCGGGCGCGGCCGGAGCCAGGGATGGTGCCGCAGAGGGATGCACGGAAGCGGACGGGGCAGGGGGCGGCGCAGCGGCCAGGACGGGGGACGGCGCAGCGGCCGGCGCGGTGGACGGTGCAGCGGTCGGCGCCGGGTTCCCCTCGAGCTGCGAGACGGCGGCGGCAGCCGGCAGGGCGGGCGCGGGCGGAGGCGGCACGATGAAGCGCACCGGCATCAAGGCACGGCTCGGGAAGCAGGCGACCCGCAGCACCTCGGGCTCGAAGACGACCGGCCGCAGCGCCGCGGCCTCCTCGACCGACTTGGGAACCGCCACCTCGCGCAGCAGCTCGAAGCGGGTGGCGTCAAGCAGGGCGACCTGGGGACCCGTGCCCCAGGCGGCGGCGAGCCGGCCATCCTCCGAGAACAGCAACCCGACAGGCTCGAAAGGCAGGGGCATGACCGCGCTGGCGTCATCGGTCCGCTCGCGGCTGGAATCCCGGTCCCGCGCGCCGATGACCGCCGGGTCGAAGACCGCGAC
>JAGYID010000074.1 GCA_018606725.1 Acidobacteriota bacterium | reverse complement strand
GGCTACACCGGACACGGGGTCGCCACCACGAACCTGGCGGGACGGACCTTGGCGGACCTGATCCTCGACCGGCGCACCGCCCTGACCGGGCTGCCGTTGGTCAACCACCGCTCGCCGCAATGGGAGCCGGAGCCGCTGCGCTGGCTGGCGGTGCGCCACGTGCAGCGCCGGCTGGCGCACCTCGACAGCCGCGCCGAGCTGACCGGCCGGGCCCCGACCGGCCGCTCGCTGGCGGAACGCCTCAGCCGGCCCTGAGCCGCGCGGTCGCGCGCCGGCCAGTGGTTCAGGCGTGGCGGAGCTGGCGGAGGATTTCGCGCAGGCTCGGGCGTTTGCCGTACATCAGCAGGCCGAGCCGCAGCAGCGCGGCGGCGAGCCGCACGGAAAGATAGACGCCGAGCGCGAGGCAGAGGATCGCCACGGCCAGATCCCACAGCGGCACCTTGCCGGTGGCCAGGCGCATCATCATGGTGATCGGCGCGGTCAGAGGGAACCAGCCGAGGGCGCGCGCCAGTTTGCCGTTCGGCGCGTCGAGGATGATCATCCATGACGCCAGCGGCGGCACCACGGTGAGGATCGACCAGATGGCGGCGAACTGCTGGCTTTCGCGGGCGTTGGTGCCGAGCGCCCCGGTCCCGGTCATCAGGCTGCCGACCATCAGGAAGCCGAGCAGGAACAGCAGCAGGCAGGCGAGGAACAGCGGCAGGTCGATCATCGCCAGGATCGCCGCCGCCACGACGCTGGTGGCGAAGCTCGCCAGGGTGATCCAGACGACCAGCTGCAGGAGGCCGGCCGCCCCCAGGCCGATCAGCTTGCCGAACAGCAGCGGCGCCGGCCGGATCGAGCTGAGGATCACCTCGATGACCCGGTTCTCCTTCTCTTCCGCCACCCCTTGCAGCAGGTACCCGGCGCTGGTCATCAGCGACATCAGCAGCAGAAACCCGAAGACCGCCGGGATCGCCAGGCGGGCGATGCGCGCCGCGACATCGAGCGGCTCGATGCGGCCGTCGGGCTTGACCACGAACGATGCCGAACGGTCCGCCCGCAACGGCCGGTCGAGTCGCGCCTGCACGTCGTCGGGGACGCGCCCGCGCAGCAAGGATCGTCCGATCAGCCGCTCGAGGGCCCGCTCGCCGCGGCCGGCGGGCGACATCATCTTGAAGTCCTCGGTCTGGTACGACTCGAGGGCGCCGGTCGCCAGGTAGTCCGCCGGCAGGAGGTAGAAGCGCTCGATGGCCCCGCCGCGCAGCGCCTCGACCGCCGCGTCGCGTGACGGATACGGCCGAAAGCGGACCGGCGCGGTGACGCGCCGGATCGCCTCGCCGACGGCGCGGCCCTGCGCCCCCTCGCGTTCCAATCCCCTGGTCAGCGCCCGCGCCGCCTCCAGCGCGTCGTCGTCCTCCCCGCCCGCCTCGGACGCCGCCGCGTCGATGCCGCCCGCATTCCCATGGAGGACCACGCCGGCGAGATCGACAAGACCGACCTCGCCCGTCGCCGCGGCGCTGGTCGCCATGACGTACGCCGGCAGGAAGGCGACCAGCCCGAAGTAGCCGGCCGCGAACAGTGGCATGCCGAAGGTGACGATCAGGTACGAGCGGCGGCGCACCGTCGACAGGAACTCGCGTCGCACCACGACGCCGACCTTGTTCATCGGGCGTCACCGCGCCGGAGACCGGGCCCGTTCACGCGGCGTCTCTCCCGGCTCGCACCAGGCGGACGAAGATCTCCTCCAGAGGGGCGCGCGCCACCTCGAAGTGCTCGACGGCGATGCCGCGCCCGACCAGCAGCTCCATGAAGTCGCGCGGCCGCACCCCTTCCTTCAGGACGATCCGGTCGAGCCGGCCGCGCGGCTCGTGGCGCGCCACCAGCGGCAGGGTCCGGACATCGTCGCGCGCGTCGACCAGGACGGCCGCGTCACCGTGACGGAGGCGGATCTCCTCCAGGTCGCCGTACAGCACCAGACGACCGCGGTCGATCATCGCCACCCGGTCGCACAACTCCTCGACCATCGGCATCTGGTGCGTCGACAGGATCACCAGGCTCCCCCGGCTGCGCCGCTCGCGCAGGATCTCCTTGACCAGCACGGCGTTGACCGGATCGAGGCCGGAGAACGGCTCGTCCAGGACGATCAGATCCGGGTCGTGCATCAGGGCCGCGGCGATCTGGACCTTCTGCTGCATCCCCTTCGACAGCTCGTCGACGCGGCGCTTCTCGACCCCCTGCAGATCGACGCGCGCCAGCCACAGCGCGGCGCTTTCGCGCGCCGCGCGCGCCTCGAGTCCCTTCAGCATGCCGAAGTAGATCATCATGTCGATGACCTTCTCGCGCCGGTACAGGCCGCGCTCCTCCGGCAGGTAGCCGATCCGGTCGCGCGCCGCCGCCTGCAGCGGTGCGCCGTCGAGGGCGATCGACCCGGCGTCCGGCACCATGATGTCCATCAGCATCCGGATGAGCGTCGTCTTGCCGGCGCCGTTCGGGCCGAGCAGCCCGAAGATCTCGCCGGCGCGCACGTCGAAGCTGAGGTCGTCGACCGCGACGGTGGTGGCGTAGGCCTTGCGCAGGTGCGAGAAGGACAGGGTCGTCACGATGCGGGCCGGCTCTCCGCGGGCAGGGTCGAAAGGCGCGTCATTATACAGGCCGGCCGGGGAATTCCTCTTGCGCGCGGCGGCTCGATCGGGCGACAATAAGGCGCCTCCCGGGAAACGCCGTTTCCCTATGTGAAACCACGGGAGAGCGACGAGAGACAGGGACCCCCATGGCAACCACTCAGACGACGACCACGCCCGCGGCGCCCCGTCACGTCGGCGCCGCCGACCAGCCGTTCCACTATCCGCTGCAGCGGCAGTGGGCCGAGCCGGACTGGCGCCGCCTCCCCGGCTTCAAGGATGTCACCCAGGCCGAATGGGAGAACGCCCTCTGGCAGCGCAAGAACACGGTGAAGAACCTCCGCGAGCTGAAGGAGGTCTTCGGCCGCCTGACCCCGGCGACGCTCCTCGACGGCATCGAGCGCGACCAGAAGGAGCGCGCAACCATGTCGCTCCTGGTCCCGCCGCAGATGCTCAACACGATGAACGAAAAGGATCTCTGGGGCGACCCGGTGCGCCGCTACATGCTGCCGGCGTACGAGGAACGCCACCCCGAATGGCCGAGTCACCCGAAGGCGTCGCGCGACAGCCTGCACGAGGCCGACATGTGGGCGGTCGAGGGCCTCACGCACCGCTACCCGACCAAGGTCCTGGCGGAGCTGTTGTCGACCTGCCCGCAGTACTGCGGTCATTGCACCCGCATGGACCTGGTCGGCAACGACGTCCCCCAGGTGGAGAAGCACCGCTTCACCATCCAACAGAAGGATCGTTACTCGCAGATCCTCGACTACCTGCGCCGGACGCCGCAGGTGCGCGACGTGGTGGTGTCGGGCGGCGACATCGCCAACCTGCCGATCGGGGTGCTCGAGGGCTTCGTGTCAGCGCTGATCGACATCCCGAACATCAAGGACATCCGCCTGGCGACCAAGGGTCTGATGGCGATCCCGCAGCATTTCCTGCAGGACGACGTCCTGAAGGGTCTGGAGCGGCTGGCGAAGAAGGCCCACGCCCGCGGCGTCGACCTGGCCGTGCACACCCACGTCAACCACGCGAACTCGCTGACGCCGCTGGTCGGCAGGGCGGTGCGGGCCCTCCTCGACATGGGGTACCGCGACGTGCGCAACCAGGGGGTGCTGCTGCGCGGCGTGAACGACAACGCCCAGACGCTGCTGGAGCTTTGCTTCACGATGCTCGACCACGCCAAGATCATGCCGTACTACTTCTACCAGTGCGACATGATCCCCAACGCCGAGCATTGGCGGCTCGCCGTGCATGAGGCCCAGCAGCTGCAGCACGACATCATGGGGTACCTGCCGGGGTTCGCGACGCCGCGCATGGTCTGCGATGTCCCGTACGTCGGCAAGCGCTGGGTCAACCAGGTGAAGGAGTACGACCGGGAGAAGGGGATCACGTCGTGGACGAAGAACTACCGCACCGGTATCGAGGCCGGCGACCCCGACGCCCTGACCAGGCGCTACGAATACTACGACCCGGTCTACACCCTCCCCGAATCCGGGCAGGCCTGGTGGCGGTCGCAGCGGTCCCGCGTCTGAGAGTCATCTCAGCCGCGGCGCGACGACCGCGTGTGGTAAGATTTCCGCCCTCCTGGACGGGGTCGTGCGCCCATAGCTCAGCTGGATAGAGCGTCGGACTACGAATCCGAAGGTCGCAAGTTCGAGTCTTGCTGGGCGCACCATCCCCCCGCTTTCTCCCCGTCTCCTCCTCCCGCGGACGCACCGCAATGGTTGCGGTCATCCGACGATCCGCCGAACGCGTTGCGCTGCTGTCCCGCCGATCGGTGCGCCCGGAGCGCGCCTCCCGGCGAAAGATCCGTGGCACGTTTATGGCTATACGGAATTATTGCCCGGCGCTCCGTGAAGGACCGTCCGGCAGACGCATCGTTCCGCCTCCGCCTCGATCCTTCGAAGGGGAAACGCAGGCCGCACGGACCGGCGGGGCGCCGGGCCTCCGTTTTTTCCGCACCTGAATCGTCGGGCGGCCGGGCGGAGGGGCCCGCATGGCCAGGAAGCAGTCGGTCGTCCGTGACATCCTCTTCGCCACCGATTTCTCCCCCCAGTCGGAGGAGGCGGGTCGGCTGGCATCCGCATACGCCCGGGCCCTAGGCTCCCGGCTGCACATCCTGCATGTCGCCGCCTCGAGGCACGGCTCGCACGAACAGCGTGTCAGGAAGCTGGCCGGGCAGCTCGGTCGCGGCCTTGAGACCGTCACGGCGGCCGAGGTCGGCACGCCGGCGGCCCGGATCATCCGGTATGCGACGGATCACGACATCGGCTTGATCGTCATCGGCGCTCACGGCCGCACCGGCGTTTCCAAGGCGATCCTCGGCAGCGTCGCGGAGCTCCTGGCGCGCACCGCGCCCAGTCCCGTCCTGACGGTCCCCCCGACTGCCACGGCCCGCCTCGAGACCGAGGCGACGGTCGACGAGGCGGGCGGCCTGCACCGCTGCGTCGCCTGCGCCCGGCCGTCCGAAGACCTCATCTGCTCCGCCTGCCGCGACCGAATCCGCGCCGAGGCGTTCGATCAGAAGCTCGACACCGAGCGCAAGGCACGCGTCTAGGGCGCCGGGGCACATGATTTGCAGTCCCCGACAGAGTGCCTCGGCACCACGCGAGGGAGGAGGTGCGTCATGCGCTGCGAAGATCTCATGCGACGACCGGTCGTCTCCTGCAGGGAGAACGACACCGTGCAGGTGGCGGCCCGCCGGATGCGCGACGCGGGGGTCGGCTTCCTGCCGGTCTGCGCCGAGACCGGCCGCGTCACCGGCGTCATCACCGACCGCGACATCGCCGTGCGGGCGGTGGCCGACAACCTGCCGCCGGGCACCACCCGCGCCGGCGACGTCATGACCCGGCAGGTGATTTCCGTGCGGCCGGAGGAGCAGGCCCGCCACGCCGAGAATCTGATGAAGCAGAACCGCAAATCGCGGATCGTCGTGCTCGATCGCGAAGACCGGCCGGTGGGAGTGATCAGCCTGTCCGACATCGCCCAGACCGATCAGAAGGCTGCGGCCCAGATGCTGAAGGAGGTCGCGACGCGCGAGGTTCGACTCTAGAGATCGGCGCGGGTGGGCGGTCAGCGAGGAGACGCGAGGTTCAGCGGATCTCGTTCTTGCGCATGTACCCCGGCCACTGGATGAAGTCGCCGTTCGAGAACACGATGTCGCAGTCGAACGAGTTGGTCGGGCCGACCTTCCCGAGCTCGTCGTACAGGCCGTCGGTGGCGTACGACACCAGGATGTATTCCTTGCCTTCGCGGTCGCTGTGGTACTGGAACGACCGGCCCCACGCGTCCCTGGTGCGGAGCGGCTCGAAGGTCCCGGCCGGCATCTTCCTGGCCAGGCACGACTCGACCGCGCCAAAATCGTCGCACACCGGGTACTGGCCCTGGCGCTGCTTGGCGAACTGCTCGATGAGCGCGCCGACCTTCCTGAGGTCGAGCATCGTCCGGCGCTGGTTGCCGAAGGCGAACGCATCGCCCAGACCGTAGGCCTCGGCCTGCTTCTGGGTCATCGATTCGCCCATGACGCCGGTCAGCATCAGCATCCGGATGAACGTCTTGGCGCCGCCATTGTCCGCCGCTACCTTGCTGGCGACGATCGCCTTGCCGCGGTCGGCGGCCAGCACCTTGGCGATCAGGTCGCCCGCCACCGCCTCGTCCTTGAGAATCCGATCGAAGACGACGCTCCGGTCGTTCGGCGGTCCGAGCAGCCGATCGATCACTTCCTGTCGGCTCGACGGGTTGCTGACGAGCGCCTCGATGAAATCCTTGCGCTTGCCGGCATCGGCCAGGACGCTGTCCGGTTTCGTCCTGCAGGCTGGAAGCAGGAGACTCCCCGCGGCGAGGAGGATCAGAAGGGAGCGTTTCGCGTTCATCCATGACCTCCAGACAGAGTTGAGCGACCGGGCGTCAGAAGCCACCCTCCCCTAATCTAATTCGGCGATCCCGGAGGTCAAGGCGGCCGGGCCGCGGGGCGGCCTCAGCCTCCGGCGCGGTGCGGAAGCACCGGCGCGGTTCAGTTCGAGGACGACGGCAGGCTCCTTCCCTCTTACATTTTCGTCAGTCGAACGTCGGCCCGGCCCCGAAGGCGAAGCGCCCCGAGGCCAACCTCGCACCGGCCGGCCAAAGGGCGGGGCCGGGCCGACAAGGGTCCGATGCGGAGCCCCCCAACCGCAACGGCGCAAACGTTTCGAGTCCTCCGCATCGGGCCCCGCTCTCTTCAGTGGAGGCTCCTCGATGCCTGCATCTCCCCTCTCCTCCGAGCTGATCGTCTCCTCCACCTGCCGCCGCCGGATCTTCAACCGCCTGCGCGGCCTCGCCGTGGCGTCGCTGGTGTACGCCGGGGGGCTGATCGCCGCCCTGGTCGCCCCGCTCCTGGTCCTCGACGTGATGTCGCCGCACGCGGCGCCCGGCATTCCGCCGATCTTCGTTTCCATCGGTCACGGAGGCCGTCCCGGCGACAGCCTCCCGCCAAAGGCGATCCGTCAGGGCGACGGCCGCGCCAGAGGTCGCGCGCCGGCGGAGACCCGGCGCCCGGCGACGTCGGAGCCGGCGCAGCCCCAAGCCCTGTCGATCGCCCAGCCCGAGACCACCCCGACCCGGGAGGCTTCGCAGAGCCAGGGGAACTTCGACGAGGGCGGCGATGGGACCGGCGGCGATCCCGAAGGGCTCGGAACCGAAGAGGAGGGTCGGACACGGAGGCTCTGCGACGGTTGTCTCGGCGACGGTGGTCCGGGCGTCGAAGAGCCGGGGCCCGGGGCCATCCTCGACGAGCATGACTCACGGCTGGTGGCGCCCCGCCTGATCCAAGGGAGTCGCGTCCAGCCGCGCTATCCCGATATCGCCCGGCGGGCCCGCGTCGAAGGCCGGGTGATCTTGATGATCGTCATCGGGCCGGATGGAGCGGTCGGCCCGATCGAAGTGGTGCGCGGCCCCGACCCGCGCCATGGTTTCGAGCTGGCGGCGATCGAGGCGGTCAAGCGCTGGCGCTACCAGCCCGCCCTGCTCAACGGGCGTCCGGTGGCTGTCTATGCCACGGTGGTCATCGACTTCACCCTCAGCCGCTGATTCTGCACACGGCGCGGCCGCCGTGCCGCCCGAATTCCGACAGCGCCACCCGCGAATCGCCGTCTCCAAACGCTTGCGGGACGGGCTCTTCCCCGGATCACATTGCTGCAACTTCCTTGACTCGCGAAGGGCGGGCTCCATATTCGATCGGGATGGACACCACCGGCCCGAGGCCGGCGTCCCGAGGAGGGGAACATGCGGATGTTGCGAGCGACGATCCTCCCGATGGCGGCACTCCTGGTCGCCGCCGCCACCGTGCTGGCGGCCGACCAGGCCGGCCCCAAGGGAGAAGGCAAGGCGGTCGCCGCCAGGTCGGTGGCGCCGGGTCAGGTCCGGAAGCTTCACGTCACGGCGTTCGAGGGCAAGATCGCCCCGAGCACGCTGCGCGTCAAGGCGGGTGAGCGGGTCCAGATCACCTTCTTCAGCAAGGACGCTTCGTACGGAATCAAATTCAAGGACTTCGACGTCACCGCCAAAGTCTCCAAGGAGAAGCCGGCGGTCGTCGAGTTCACTCCGAACGAGAAGGGCACCTTCCAGTTCCGCTGCGGCAAGACCATCAATCTGAAGAAGTGGGCGGAGAACGGCACGCTGATCGTCGAGTAACTCCCAAGCGCAGACGAGAGACAACGAGGCGGCCCCGTGCGGACCGCCTCGATTTTTTTCACCGCCCCGCGCGCTCCGCCCTGCGCCGCCGCGGATGTTAGACTTCGCCTCGATGAGCAGCCAGGCGGACGACGAGCGCTTCATGCGCGACGCCCTGCGGCAGGCGCGCGCCGCCGGCAGGCGCGGCGAGGTGCCGGTCGGCGCCGTTGTCGTCGCCGGCGGCCGGATCGTCGGGCGCGGGGGCAACCGGCCGATCGCCTCTTCCGACCCGACCGCCCACGCCGAGATCGTCGCCCTGCGCCGCGCGGCGCGCCGCCTCGCGAACTATCGCCTGCCCGGCGCCACTCTGTACGTGACCCTGGAGCCCTGCCTGATGTGTCTCGGCGCCATGGTCCACGCCCGCATCGGCCGGCTGGTGTTCGGCGCCCCCGACCCGAAGGTCGGCGCGACCCGGATCGTGAAGCGCCCCGGCGCTGCCGGGCTCAATCACCGCATCGCGGTCCGCGGCGGCGTGCTGGGGCCGGAGTCGGCCCGCCTGCTGCGCGCCTTCTTCCGCGCCCGGCGCTCGAAGTGACCAGCCCCTGACCGTCCTGCCGCGGCCGACCCCACTCAAGTCCGGAACACGATTCTAGGCAGGCAGGATCGGGTTCCTCACCGGACCCCACAGCGCCTTCGATCCGTCCCGGTGGAGGATTTCGATGAACAGTCGATTGCCGTTCTTGTGCTTCGGGAGCAGGTACGCATAGGAGTGCGACTGGAAGTCGTTGCACCCCTCGCACGGGATCGTGACATCGTTCAACTGGGTCGTCCCCTGCGGCCCGAGCACCACGACGTTGAATCCGACGAGGCTCTTCTCGGAATTGGTCGTCCAAGTCAACACCTTCGCACCCTTGCCGAGCGGGCTGTTGGAGACCAGGTCCGCGGCGACGATGGCGTCGCAGAGGACCTCGCCCGGGTTGAAGGAGTTGTCGACCGAACCGTCGCAGTCGTCGTCGATGCCGTTGCAGACTTCGATGGCGCCGGGATGGACGGCCGGGTCGTGGTCGTCGCAGTCGCCGCCGCAGGTCGCGTAGCTGTCACCGTCGTTGTCGGCGCAATCCACGTCCCCGGCGAAAACGCCGGTGACGATCTCCGTCTCGACGCCGTTGACGATGGTCGTGCACCCGGTGTAGCGGCACAGGCCGTTGGTCGAATCGAAAACGAGCGTCGCGACCCCGTCGGCATCGGGCACGACGCCGGTGTTCGTCCAGCCATCCTTGTGGAAATCAACCGGATCGGCGCATGCCTGGGTCAGCGTGTAGACGGGCCCGAATCCGAGGTCCGGTTGGAACTGATCGACGCAGACCGAGGGCGTGCCACCCTGACGGTCGATGTAGGCACCGAGGGAGTCCGGATCGCAATCGGTATAGATCGGCGGATGATGGAACCGCAGGGTGATCTCTCCACCGTTGAAGCGTGGGAGGTCGACGGTGGGCCCGCAGGCGGCGGGCAGGAGGGCGCCCTCCTGCTCGAGCGGATGGGCCAGGTCGACGGCGTATCCGAAGTCTCGATTCGCGCCACTGAGGGAGACCAAGATCGCCTCGCCCGATGTTTCGGCCGACGCCACGATCACGACCCGTTGCGGCCCGCTCAGACCGATGGGGCAGCCGTAGACTCCGTAGTTCGACCAGTCGGACTCGATGGTGACGAAGCCATCTCCGGCGACGCCGCTCGCCGGACTCGAGCAACGGACGCCATCCGGCTGCTCGCAGGCAATCGGGACGTATCCGGTGTTCGTGGTCGGATCGCCGAGCTGGAAGGCATAGGCGCTGATCGGCTCACCGCACAGAAAGAACGAATCGAACACGTGAAACATCGCCGTCGGCGTGGCACACGCGGCGGCGGCCGGCCGCGGCCAGACGATGCAGCCGGCAAGCGCCAGGAAGAGCAGGCAGCGGCGCATGGGGACCTCCTTAGATTGTGCTGAGCGCCCTGGCTCAGGCGAAGCGCCGGGAGAGTGCGTCGTCGACCCGGCGGTGTGCCTGATCCCATACGCCGCGCGTGCCTCGGTGTCAACCACCAAACGGTGGTAACATCAGCGCCCCCGGAGCGGCTTCCCGAGACGCGGAGAGGTACCGAAGTGGTTGCAACGGGCCCGCCTCGAAAGCGGGTTGGGGCCTAAACAGCCCCACGTGGGTTCGAATCCCACCCTCTCCGCCACCCGCCGCCGCGCGTCCCCGGTGGCGCCGTCGAAGCGTTCAACCCCGCGGCGCCTCACCCTTCAGCAGATGCCCTTCCGGCACGTCCATGAAGCGCTCCAGATCGCGCAGGTGGCGGGCCGCCTCCTCCGGCGGGGTCGGGTTGATATAGAAGCCGCTGCCCCACTCGAAGCCGGCCAGCTCGGTCAGCTTCGGGATCACCTCGACCTGCCAGTGATACTGCTCCGGGTGGCCGAAGCCGGGCGGGGCGGTGTGCAGGACGTAGTTGTAGGGGGGATCCTTGAGGGCCAGCTTGAGCCGCCGCAGGACATCCTGGAGGATCGGCGCCAGGGTCTCGATCTGCTGCCGGGTGATCGACCCGAAGAACGCCTCGTGCTGACGCGGCAGGATGAGGACCTCGAACGGAAAGCGTGACGCGAATGGCGCCAGGGCGACGAAGTCGGCGTTCTGCGCCACCAGCCGGCGGCCGTCGGCGATCTCCTGCGCCAGCATGTCGCACCAGATGCACCGCCCGCGGTAGTCGTGATACTCGGCCGCCCCGTGCAGCTCGGCCTCGATGCGGGCCGGGACGATCGGCAGCGCGATGATCTGCGAGTGGTGGTGCGCCATCGTCGCGCCGGCCGGGGCGCCGTGGTTCTTGAACACCAGGACGGAGCGGAAGCGCGCGTCGCGCAGCAGGTCGGTCATCCGCTCGCGACAGGCGTTCAGGATCTCCTGCATCTGGCGCGGCGCGTAGGTCGTCGGGTCGGCGGCGTGGTCGGGCGTCTCGATGATCACCTCGTGCGCCCCGATGCCGCGCATCAGGTCGTACAGCCCCTCGCCGCGCTTGTCGAGACTCCCCTCGATGCGCAGCGCCGGATAGAGATTGGGGACGACGCGCACGGTCCAGGCCGGCGCGCCGGCCGCTCCTTCCGGCCGGTAGACGAGCACCTCATGTGGCGTCAGGGACTCGTTCCCGGGGCAGAACGGACACGGCTCCGGCCCCTCGATGGTCGAGGCGTAGTGCCGGAACGGGTTCGGGCGCTGGCCGCGCTCGCCGGCGATGATCACCCACCGGCCGGTGACCGGGTCCTTGCGAAGTTCCGAAGACATGCGATACTCCTGCGGCTCGACGACGACGATCGAGGTCGACCGGCGGCGTACCCGCCGCCGGACCGGCGCCATGCCGGCCGAAGAGCATAACTGAGAACGAGGTTGGAGCGCATGGATTCACCCATCGCGAAGGACATCCGCAGCGGCCTGGCCGAGCTGGCGGGAAATCTCCGCTGGACCTGGTCCGGCGAGTTCGAGCCGCTGTTCTCCTCCATCGATCAGGATCTCTGGCGTGAGGTCAACCACAACCCGGTGGCCTTCCTGGCGGCGGTTCCGGATGACCGGCTGCAGGCGCGGGCCGTCGAGGCGACCTACCGGGAGGCGCTGCAGCACGCCATCATTTCCCTGCGGCAGTATCTCGCCGAAGAACGACACTGGGGCCGCCGTTACGCCCCCGGTTTGCAGGCGCGCCCGGTCGCCTACTTCTCGGCCGAGGTCGGCCTGCACGAGTCGCTGCCGATCTATTCCGGCGGGCTCGGGGTGCTGGCCGGGGATCACCTCAAGTCGTGCTCCGATCTCGGCGTGCCGATCTGGGGCGTGACGATCCTCTACCGGCAGGGGTACTTCTCGCAGGAGATCGACGCCGACGGCGAGCAACAGGAGCGCTACGTCGACCTCGACATGAGCCGGGTGCCGCTCGAGCCGGCCCTCGACGCGCGCGGCGAGCGACTGTTCATCCAGTTCCCCACCGCCAACGGGGTGTTCCCGATCGACATCTGGCGGGCCCGGGTCGGGCGGGGCCAGTTGATCCTCCTCGATGGCTCGCGCGACCCGGAAGTCTTCCACCGCGACATCTTCAGCCGGCGGCTGTACGGCGGCGACCTGCGCACCCGCCTCCTCCAGGAATTGATCCTCGGGGCGGGCGGCTACCGGGCGCTGCTGTCGCTCGGCGTCCGCCCCGGCGTGGTGCACCTCAACGAGGGGCACACCGCCTTCGCCATCCTCGAGGCGATCGCCCAGACGATGGAGGAGGAAGGGTTGCCGTTCGACGAGGCGGCGGCCCGTGTGCGCGGCCGGACGGTGTTCACCACCCACACGCCCGTCGGCGCCGGCCACGACCGCTTCCCTGCCGATCTGATCGAGGAGCACCTGCGGCCGCTGCGCGAGCGGCTCGGGCTCAGCCTCGACCGGCTGCTCGCCCTGGGGCGGATGAACCCGCACGACGAGCGGGAGCCGTTCTCGATGCCCGTGCTGGCGCTGCGTTTCAGCCACCGCTCGAACGCGGTCAGCGCCCTGCACGGCCGCACCTCGCGGACGATGTGGCGCGTTCTCTGGCCGGAGCTGCGCACCGAGCAGGTGCCGATCGGACACGTCACCAACGGCGTGCACGTGCCGACCTGGATCGCCAGCGACATGGCGCGCTTCTTCTCCGACAACCTGTCGCCGGACTGGCCGAAGCGCCTGACCCATCCCGACCTGTGGGAGCGAATCGAGGGGACGCCGATGAGCGGTCTGTGGCGGGTCAAGTGCCTGCTGCGGGCGCAGCTGCTCGCCTTCGTCGAGCGGCGGCTGAAGACGCGCCACGAGCGGCTGGGGCTGCCGGGAACGCCGCCGCAGCTCGACCCCTTCGCGCTGACCATCGGGGTCGCCCGCCGCGTCGCCGAGTACAAGCGGGCCGCCCTGCTGTTCAGCCAGCCGGAGCGGCTGGCGCGCCTGCTGGCCGACCGGGAGCGACCAGTGCAGCTGCTGTTCGCCGGCAAGGCGCATCCCCAGGACCGGCCGGCCAAGGACATCCTCAAGGAGATCGTGCGGCTGTCGGCCGAGCCGCGCTTCGCGTCCCGGATCGTCGTGCTCGAGAACCACGACATGAACCTGGCCCGCCACCTCGTGCAGGGGTGCGACCTGTGGCTCAACATGCCGCGCCGGCCGCTGGAAGCGAGCGGCACCTCCGGCCAGAAGTCGGTGTTCAACGCCACCCTCAACATGTCGGTGCTGGACGGCTGGTGGGCGGAGGCGTTCGACGGCGGCAACGGCTACGCCTTCGGCGAGGGGCTGACGCACGCCGACCCGCTCCTTCAAGACAGGCGCGACGCGGCCGACCTGTTCGACACCCTCGAGCGCCAGGTCATCCCGGACTTCTTCGAGCGCGGCCCGGACGGCGTGCCGCCGCGCTGGATGGCCCGCATCCGCCGCAGCCTGTCGACGCTCGGCTGGCGCTACAACTCCGATCGCATGGTGATCGACTACGTGCTGGGCGCCTACCTGCGGGCCGCCGGGCTGCTCACCTCCGGCCGGCCGGGGTCTGCCTAAACGCCCGGTTCCCGGGACCCGGTCGCCTTCGACATCGAAATCGTCCGGTAGAGGTCGGCGTACGACGCCGCGGCGCGGGCCCAGGAGAAATCCTCCGACATGGCCCGACCCTGCAAGGCGCGCCACACGTGCGGGTCGGCGCGTTTCATGTCCAGCGCGTCCAGGGTCGCGGCCGCGAGCGCCGCGGGGGTGATGTCGTCGAACAGGAAGCCGGTTCCCCGCCCCGGCGCGGACCGCTCGTCACGCACCGTGTCGGCGAGCCCCCCGGTGCGCCGCGCCACCGGGATCGTCCCGTACCGAAGGGCGTACATCTGCACCAGACCGCACGGCTCGTAAACCGACGGCACCAGGATCAGATCGCTGCCGGCCACGATCCGGTGCGACAGGTCCTCGTCGAAGCCGACGTGCAGCCCGACGCGGTCGGGATGGGCGCGCTGCAGGGCGGCGAGCGCGGCGACGATGTCGGCGTCGCCGGAGCCGAGGATCGCCAGATCGGCACCGGCCTCCAGGAGCGCGGGGGCGGCGCCATCCAGGAGATCCATCCCTTTCTGGCGCGCCAGTCGGCTGACCACGCCGATGAGCGCCCCGCCCTGCGAGCGCAGCCCGAGCCGCCGGCGCAGCCGCGCCGCCGCGTCCGTCTTCCCCTCCGCCAGCGTGGCGGCATCGTAGCGCCGCTCGATGAATCGATCGACGGCCGGGTCCCACACCGCGTAGTCGGCGCCGTTGAGGAT
>JAGYID010000174.1 GCA_018606725.1 Acidobacteriota bacterium | reverse complement strand
TGGCCTACCAGTACCACGCCCTGCGCGGCGCGACGACGCGCCGGCGGTTCATCGCCCTGGCCGGCGCCTACCACGGCGACACGCTCGGCGCCATGGCGGTCGGCGAGCCGTCGGGCTTTCACTCGCTGTTCCGGCCGCTCCTCCCGGAGGTCGATTTCGTCGCCCCGGACGACGCGCCGGCCCTCGAGCGCCTGCTCGGCGAGCGGCCGGACCAGCATGCCGCCCTCATCGTCGAGCCGATGGTGCAGGGAGCGGGCGGCATGCGGCTGCACGCGCCGGAATTCCTCAGAGAGGCGGAGCGGCTGTGCCGGGCGGCGGGCGTCCTGTTGGTCTGCGACGAGGTGTTCACCGGCTTCTATCGCACCGGCAGGCTGTTCGCCTTCGAGCATGCCGGGCTGCGCCCCGACCTGGTCACCCTGTCGAAAGGTCTCACCGGTGGATACGTGCCGCTCGGGGCGACCCTGGCGACCGAGGAGATGTTCACCGCCTTCCTGTCGCCGGACCGCGGCCGCGCCTTCCTGCACGGCCACTCGTTCACCGCCAACCCGATCGCCTGCGCCGCCGCCATCGCCTCCTGGCGGCTGCTGCACGCGCCGGCCTGCCAGGAGCGGATCCGGGCGATCGGCGCCGCCACGGCGGCCGGCATCGCGACGCTCGCCCGGCACCCGGCCGCCCGCCGCCCCCGGCACCTCGGGACCATCGGCGCCGTCGACATCGAGGGGCCGCCGGGCTACTTCTCCGCCCTGGCGCCGCGCCTGTTCGACGCCGCGCTGCGGCGCGGGGTCCTGCTCCGGCCGCTCGGCAACGTCCTGTATGCCGTGCCGCCTTACTGCGTGACCGATGCCGAGGTGGCGCTGATCTATGAGACGATGGGCGCTCTTCTCGACGAGGCCGCCAGCCGCCCATGAAAACGCCCACGAGCGCGACGACGAAGGACGGCAGTGAAGCGGAGGACGGGACCGATATCCTGCCCCTCCTGGAGGCGCTCAGCCGTGATCCGGCGCGGCACGCCCGCTTCCTCAATACCCTCAGCCTGCTCGAGTACATCGGCGTCCGGAAGATCCTGAAAAGCCAGCCGGCCGCCGGCCTTACGGCCGAGATGCTGGAACACATCCTCGAAGAGGCGCGCCACGCCGCCATCCTGAAGCGCCTGGCGCTGCGGGTCGGCGGTCCGGCGGTGGCCGACTACGCCGCCCCCGCCCTGCTGTGCGGCGAGGAGGCGCGGCGCTACATCCAGACGCTCGACCGCGGCGCCGAGCTCGACTTGAAGGAAACGGGGTTCCCCGCCGCCGCGGCGCCGCCGGTCAATTACCTCTACACCACCCTGCTGATCGAGGAGCGGGCCGGTCGCGTCTACCCGGTCTACGAACCGGTCCTCGCGGCGATCGGGCTTGGCGGTGTCGTCGCCGGCATCGTGCGTGAGGAGGAGGGGCACCTGAGCGCCGTTTCCCGCCGGCTGGTCCGGGAGGACCCGGGACACCCGACCCGCCTCGAGCGCCTCCGCCGCACCGAGCGGCGGGCCTTTGCGGCCCTGTGGCGCGCCCTGCAGCGCGAGGTGTCGTAGGAGCCTGTCCGGCGCCGGTCTTGCCCGAACCCCTTCCGGAACCTAGGTTTAGGGATCCAGGGAGGAGCCCGATGGGCGATGCCGGACAGACGGGCGAGAGTCCGCTGGTGCTGGTGGCGGACGACGACGGATTCCTGAGGACCCTTGTCCGCGAAGCGATGACGGCCGAGGACCTCCGGGTCGTCGAGGCCGAGAATGGCATGCAGGCGATCGCCGCCTTCTCGAGCCACAACCCGGACCTCGTCCTCCTCGACGTAACCATGCCGGGGATGGACGGCTTCGAAGCCTGCGCCGCGCTGCGCGCCCTGCCCGGCGGCGAGCTCACGCCGGTCGTCATGCTGACCGGTCTCGACGATCCCGACTCGGTCCGCAAGGCCTACGAGGCCGGCGCCACCGATTTCGCGTCCAAGCCGATCAACCTGCTCATCCTGAGACATCGCGTCCGCTATCTGCTGCGGGCCAAGCAGGCGTTCGACGAGCTGCGGCAGAGCGAGGCCCGCCTGGCGAGCGCCCAGCGAATCGTCCGCCTGGGGAACTGGGAATGGAACCTGGCGACCGACCGCTGGCTCTGGTCCGCCCAGATGTTCTCCCTGTTCGGGGTGGACCCCGCGGCCTTCGAGCCGACGCAGACCCGCACTCTCGAGCGGCTGCATCCGGAAGACCGGGAGCCGGTCCTGCGGGCCCTCGAGGAGGCCCGCGACAAGGGCAAGTCGTACAGCCTCGACGTGCGCATCCTGCTGCCGAACGGCTCGACGCGCTTCGTGCACGAGGAGGCCGAGGCGGTGATCGGCCGCGACGGCCGCGCCGCCCGGGTGACCGGAACGACCCAGGACATCAGCGAGCGCAAGAAGACCGAGAGCCAGATCCGCTTCCTCGCCTTCTATGACGGCCTGACCCTGCTGCCCAACCGCCTGCTGTTCGTGGAGCGTTTCAACCTGGCGCTGTCGGCCGCGCGCCGCCAGAAGGGCAAGCTGGCGCTGCTGTTCCTCGACCTCGATCGCTTCAAGCGGATCAACGACACTCTGGGACACAGCGTCGGCGATCGGCTGCTGCAGGGCGTCGGGGAGCGGCTGCGACGCTGCGTCCGCAGCAGCGACACGATCACCCGCGGCGACAACAACCGGGCGGACGACAGCGTCGCCCGGCTCGGCGGCGACGAGTTCATCATCTCGCTGATGGACGTGGCGCACGGCGAGGATGCCGCCAAGGTCGCGGCCCGGATCCTGGAGTCGCTCGCCGAGCCGTTCAAGCTCGACCCCCACGAGGTGTTCGTCAACGCCAGCATCGGCATCAGTCTGTTCCCCGACGACGGCCGCGACCTCGACACTCTCCTGAAAAACGCCGACTCGGCGATGTACCACGCCAAGGAATCGGGGCGCGGCACGTACCAGTTCTACAGCAAGTCGATGAACGTCGCGGCGGTGCGGCGGCTGTCCCTGGAGACCCGCCTGCGCAAGGCCCTGGAGCGCAACGAGCTGCTGCTGCACTACCAGCCCCAGATCGACATCGAGTCGGGCGCGGTCATCGGCGCCGAGGCGCTCATCCGCTGGCAGCAGCCGGAGATCGGCCTGGTGTCGCCCGCCGAGTTCATCCCCCTGGCCGAGGAGACCGGCATGATCGTGCCGATCGGCGAGTGGGTCCTGCGCACCGCCTGCGCACAGCTCAAGGCCTGGCAC
This sequence comes from Acidobacteriota bacterium, assembly GCA_018606725.1. Classification (GTDB taxonomy): domain Bacteria; phylum Acidobacteriota; class Polarisedimenticolia; order Gp22-AA2; family Gp22-AA2; genus JAGYID01. The sequence continues at coordinate 1,469 of JAGYID010000174.1, read as the reverse complement.
GACGCCGGCCACACCTCGCTGCGCATGGCGATGAACATCTCGGGCTCCCAGTTCCGCCGCCAGCAGTTGCTGCCGGTCCTGCAGCAGATCCTTGCGGGCACCGGCCTCGACCCGCGCGCCCTCGAGCTGGAGATCACCGAGAGCATCGTCATGCGCGGCGCCGACGAGACCATCAACACCCTGAAGGAGATCAGGGCGATGGGGCCGCGCATCGCCATCGATGACTTCGGCACCGGGTACTCGTCGCTCGGCTACCTGAAGCAGTTCCCGATCGATGTGCTCAAGATCGATCAGTCGTTCGTTCGCGGCCTCGCGACCGATCCGGCCGATGCCGCCATCACCGGTGCGATCATCACCGTCGCCCGCGGCTTGAACCTTTCGGTCATCGCCGAAGGAGTCGAGACCGAGGAACAACGCCGCCTGCTGCAGGCGGGCGGTTGCCGGCTGATGCAGGGGTTCCTGTTCGGCCGACCGGTCCCCGCTGGCGAGTGGGGCCGATGGCTCGAGGCAGGGCTCCGCCTGACGCCACCCGCCGCCTAGCCCCGAGCCGCTCACGCCCCACTCGAGCCCCGGCCGTGCCAGAATGAGGCCATGAACCGGGACAAGATGCTCGAGCGCATCGCCGCGGCGCGCAAGCCGTGGGACCTGGTGGTGGTCGGCGGCGGGGCGACCGGGCTCGGCGCGGCGGTCGAGGCGGCCGCGCGCGGCTACAAGACCCTTCTCCTCGAGCAGAGCGATTTCGCCAAGGGAACCTCCAGCCGGAGCACCAAGCTGGTGCACGGCGGGGTCCGGTATCTGCAGGCGGGCAACGTCTCGCTGGTCCTCGAAGCGCTGCGCGAGCGCGGCCTGCTGATGCGCAACGCCCCGCACCTGGTGCGCAACCTGTCGTTCATCGTGCCGGCCTACGACTGGTGGGAGGGCCCGTTCTACGGCGTCGGACTCAAGCTCTACGACATGCTGGCCGGCGGGCTGGGGCTCGGACCGTCGCGCCGGCTGACGCGCGACGAAACGCTGCAGCGCATCCCGACCCTCGAGCGCGACGGGCTCCGGGGCGGCGTCATGTACCACGACGGCCAGTTCGACGACGCGCGCCTGGCGATCACGCTGGCGGCGACGCTGGTCGATCTGGGGGGCACGGCGGTCAACTACGCGCCGGTGACCGGCCTGCTGCGGGTCGGCGATCAGGTGGCCGGCGTCGCGGTGCGCGACCTGGAGAGCGGTCGCGTCCACGAGATCGCGGCCCGCGCGGTGCTCAACGCCACCGGCGTCTTCTGCGACGACCTGCGCCGCATCGACGATCCGTCCGCCCCCCCGCTGGTCTCCCCGAGCCAGGGGGCGCACATCGTCCTCGACCGGACGTTCCAGCCCGGCGACAGCGCCATCATGGTGCCGCACACCGACGACGGACGGGTGCTGTTCGCCGTCCCCTGGCACGACCGGGTGGTGGTCGGCACGACCGACACGCCGGT
>JAGYID010000173.1 GCA_018606725.1 Acidobacteriota bacterium | reverse complement strand
CCGGGCGCTGGTCAACGTCGGCGACTACCTGGACGCCTACACCGACCTGCCGGGCAACGTGCAGGTGTCGTCGTTCTTCCCGCAGCCGGCGCTGCTGCGGCACGTCGACGCGGCCATCCATCACGGCGGCAACAACACCTTCAACGAGGCGCTCTACTTCGCCAAGCCGTCGATCATCATGCCGTTCTGCTGGGACGGCCTCGATAACGCCACCCGCATCCAGGAGACCGGCTACGGCCTGCAGCTGCCACGCTACGACTGGACCGAATCGCAGTTCGCCGGCGCCATCGAGCGCGTCCTGAACGACGCCGCCATGGCGCACCGCCTGCGTGACATCAGCGCCCACATGCAGTCGCAGGACGGCCGCCGCAAGGCGGCCCGCCTGCTGGACGCGCTGTTGCGGAAGGGGGCGTGACGGTGGCCCGCGGGGGAGAAAAGAGCGGCGGCACAACGAAGAGCGACGCGGCGCCGGGCGCCATCCGCGTCCACGTCCTGCGCGGCGCCGCGGGGCAGAGCGATCTCGTCGACTGGGGACCGATCGCCCCGCTCGCGGGAGCGCCGGAGCGGACCTCTCACGCGCGCGGCATCCTTCTTTACCGGGGCGCCGACAAATACCCCGAGGCCGGCCTGTGGGAATGCACCCCCGGCCGTTGGGAGTGCCGCGTCGGGCGCGATGAGTTCTGCCATTTCCTCGCCGGTCGCTGCGTCTACACCCACGAGTCGGGCGATCGCACCGAGATCGCCGCCGGCGACGCCGCCTTCTTCCCCGCCGGCTGGAACGGCGCCTGCGAAGTGATCGACACGGTCCGCAAGGTCTACCTGATCCGCTGAGTCACTGCCCGCCCGGCCCGGAGTGCCGGCCGGCGAGGATCTTCTCCGCAAGACCGATCGTCACGACGACCGGCCGCCCGGTGGTCTCCTTGCTGCGGTTGAGTATGAAGCGCCTGCCATCCGGGGTCGCATCGTACTGGCGCCCGCTGGCATCATCGAGAAGGCCGGCGAACAGGGGGACCGGGGCCCCCATTGAGAACTTCGTGCCGATGGTGGTCGGGACGGCGACGATGAAGCCCCGGCCGTCGACGTAATAAAGCTCCCGCCCGTCCCTTCTCCACAGCGGTGCGATCCCCCCGGATTGCGAAGCGCGCCACTCCTCGCCGCTGTCGAGCGCCCGGATGTAAATTTCGTTCGTGCCGGTGGAGTCGCCGACGTATGCGAGCCAGCGGCCGTCGGGAGTCAACGACGGATCGGACTCCGAGAACGGACTGACGACGAGCGGCACGAGGTCGGCACCCTCCCCGGGCGGCAGCCGGTACAGGTCGGGCCGGCCTTCCGGCGCGGCGATCGACAGCAGCAGGCCCCCGTCCGGGAACCAGTCTTCCACGAAGGTGAACCGTTTGTCGCGGTGCCGTAGCCGGCGCTCGCCCGGGCGGGCCGGGTCGACCAGGTAGACACCACGCCCGGCGGCGGAGAGCACCGAGAACGCCAGCGTGCGGCCGTCGGGAGACCAGCTGATATTCTGGTCGTCGTTCTCGTCGAAGGTAACGCGGGTGTCGAGGTGGCGCTCGGCATCATGAACATGAATGTCGCCATGGGTCGGGCCGTGCCCGTAATGCGACACGGCGATCCTCCGGCCGTCAGGCGACAGGCGCGGGAGAAAATGCCACCCACCATCGTCAACGGTGGTCGACAGGTCGCGGCCTTGCCGGTCGACCCACACGAGGGTCGTGACGGCCGCCTGGCTCTGCCGATTGGCGATGGTCCCGGTCTCCGCCGCGGACAACGCCCGGAACCCGCTGACCCCGAGGCTTCCCTGCAGTTCGATGCCGAGGGGAAGCGGTTCACCGACGAGTCCCGGTCGATCGAAATCGATCTCCTGCGCCACGAGGCTCTGGCCGACGACGAACAGGATGAAACGGGGCGGAAGGAAAACGGCTCCCGAGTGCGCGGCGGTCAGGGTGTGGACGACGCTCGACCCGACGGTCCCAAGGCGCACCTCTCCGGGCTCGGTCCCGGTCCCTCCCGAGGCGTAGAAGAGGAAGCGCCGCCCATCCGGCAGAAAGCTTGGCCAGCGATGCGAGCCATCCTGATGGGTGGAGTCGAGCTGCGTCGCGGGCGTGGGCGTCCCCCCGGACGTGTTGACCTGGAGGAGCCCGCTGACGAAGCTGGGGGCGAACACGATGACATCGTCGGCGCCCCAGGTCGCCCCGCGCACTTCCGGCGCGTTCATGGTCCGGACTATGCTCGTCACGGCGCCACCGATCAGGTCGATCGCCTTCATTTCGCCGCCCGCGAAGAAGCCGAGGCGCCGTCCGTCGGGGGCCCAGAAGGGGAACCGGGCGTTCTCGGTGCCCGCGATCCGACGCGGTTCGATCGCGTCGAGATGGCGCATCCACAGGGCGGTCTGGCCCCCCGGGTCGCGGAGGACGAAGGCCAGCGAGCGTCCGTCGCGCGACAGCGCCAGCCCGCTGGTGAAGAAATACCCTGCGGGTGGATCGAGATTGAAGGTCACCTGTCCCGGGGGTGCCTTCGGCGCCGAAGGACCGGGCCGGAGAGCCATCGTCGCCGCCACGCCGAGGAGGGCCGCCAATGCGACGATGCCGGCAGGGCGCCACCAGCCGCGCCCGGCGGCCGCGGCCGGCGCGGGGCGGATGACCGATGCTTCCCCGGCATCGCGTGCGCCACGTTCAAGGACGATGCGCGCCTCGCCGATCGCCTGCAGGCGGTGTCTGGGGTCGCGCTCGAGGCAGCGGCGCAGCAGCCGGACCACGTGGGGCGGCGTCCCCGCCGGCAACGCAGTCCAGGCGGGCTCGCGCGTCAGGACCGCCGCGACGATGTCCGAGAGGGTCTCGCCCGAGAACAGGGGGCGGCCGCTCAGCATCTCCCAGAGCACGGCCCCGAACGCCCAGATGTCGGCGCGCCTGTCGACCGCCCGGCCCCGCGCCTGCTCGGGCGCCATGTAGGCGGCCGTGCCGAGGATGACACCGGCCTGTGTGCCGCTCTGCACCATCGTCGGAGACCGCGACAGATCGGCCTTCGGGCCGGAGCCGGCGCTTGCAATGAACGCCTTGGCGAGGCCGAAGTCGAGCACCTTGACCTTTCCGTCCGGCGCCAGCTTGACGTTCGCCGGCTTGAGATCGCGGTGCACGATCCCCTTCTCGTGCGCCTCCTCGAGGGCCTCGGCGATCCGGCGGGCGATGTCGATCGCCTCGTCGGGCGGGATCGGCCCGCGTCCGAGGCGTTGGGCGAGATCCTCCCCCTCGACGAGCTCGAGGACGAGAAACGGGGTGCCGGCCGACTCTTCGAGCCCGTGGATGGCGGCGATGTTCGGGTGGTTCAGCGAGGCGAGCAGCTGGGCCTCGCGCCGGAACCGGGCAAGCCGCTCGACATCGGCCGCGACCGCGGCGGGGAGCAACTTGATCGCGACATCGCGGCCGAGCTTCGTGTCGGTGGCGCGGTAGACCTCCCCCATGCCACCGGCCCCGATGAACGCGGTGACTTCATACGGACCGATGCGGCTGCCTGGGGCGAGGGCCATGACGTGAGGCACCTTATACACCGAATATCCGGCTCCGCGCCGAGGACGAGCAGGTCCGCCGCCCGGCGCTTCCTCGAGCTTGTGAAATAAATCACTTTGTCGAGCGGGCGGGCGTGTGCTAGCATCCGCCCCTTATTTCACAGACACCGGCTGCTGCGCGCGGACCTGCCAACGTCGATCCCGATCCGCAGCGCGTGAGCGGGCCGTCACGGTCACGGCGTGTCACAGATCTTCCATCGCAGCACCAACACGATCTCGCGCGTCAGCATCTACGCGGCGGTTTTCTTCGCCGCCGGGATGACCTGGGCGCTGATGGCGCTCGACCGGTCGCCGTACAACACCCGCCAGGGGGTGGTCCTAAAGCAGCCGGTGCCGTTCAGCCACGAGCACCACGTGCGGGGTCTGGGGATCGACTGCCGCTACTGCCACACGTCCGTCGAAAATGCCGCGTTCGCCGGCATCCCGCCGACGGCCACCTGCATGAACTGCCACAAGCTGATCTGGTCCGACAGCCCGATGCTGGAGCCGGTCCGGGACTCCTTCCGCACCAACACCCCCCTGCGCTGGACGCGGGTGCATGACCTGGCCGACTTCGTCTACTTCAACCACAGCATCCACGTGGCCAAGGGGGTCGGCTGCGTCTCGTGCCACGGGCAGGTCGACCGGATGCCGCTGATGCGGCAGGCCGAGCGGCTGCAGATGGAGTGGTGCGTGAACTGTCACCGTCACCCGGGGGATTACGTGCGGCCGCGCTCCGAGGTGTTCAACATGGATTGGCAGCCGGTCGACCAGGCGGCGCTGGGGGCGGCGCTGGTGAAGGAGTACAAGATCCGCAGCCCGCGCGATTTGACGAGTTGCTCGACCTGTCACAGGTGATTCGGAAGCCGATGGCGAACGACGACGTGAAATCGCACGACGATCCGCGGGGGCCGCGCGGGCGCGCCTTCTGGCGCAGCCTTCAGGAGTTGCGCGGCGGGCCGGAGTTCGAAGACCGGCTGCACCGCGAGTTTCCGAAGCTGGCCTCGGAGTGGCCGGAGGGGCTCGACCGGCGGAGCTTCCTGCACCTGGCGGGGGCGTCGTTCGCGCTGGCCGGGCTCGGGGCGTGCACCCGCCAGCCGCTCGAGTCGATCGTCCCGTACGTCAAGCAGCCGGAGGAGATCGTCCCCGGCCGGCCGCTGTTCTTCGCC